>JBFMBZ010000045.1:0-2998 GCA_040754615.1 Candidatus Omnitrophota bacterium
GTAAGGAGGCTTGAGCGGGCATGGATGCCGAGCGTAAGCGAGGCAGAGCGAAAGCCGACTTTCGAGTGAAGATTTTCCGCGCCGGGGAAAATCGAACGGCGCTACGAGAAACAAGACAAACCGGCCAACTAAACATGCACCTCGCCTTTAGTTGCTCCTGCCTCCCATTTACCCACTCCTGCCATCACATCCTGAAAGCAAAGTTTTGCCAATATATCAAAATTACTCTCCATAATCCGGTTTATTCTTCCGGGCTTAGAGAAAAACTCGCGCATACACCAAGAGCCCAAGCGGCCTAATTCCTCAATGGATAAATGGTCAGTCGGAATTACCGGATGCAGGAAATCCCACTGGCTAAAATCTATCTTTTTGGGGTCAATCCAGTTCTTCTTTAAGGATATCCGCCACATCGGAGAATTGGGAGCAGGCGTCACATAGCCAATCCATAAGATATCCGGGTCAACCTCATCGGTAAATTCATACCTTTGCTTGATAATCGCCTCGGTATCGTAATCGAAACCCATCATAATATCCGCAACCACGGCAATCTCGTTTTTGCGTAATATCTCAATCGTCTTTTTTATCTGGTCAATGGTAATGCCTTTGGCGATTTTCTTAAGCTCCTCCGGAGTCGTAACTTCAATGCCAAAAACCCCGATGAATAAGCCGGTTTCTTTCATCAAAGGCAAAATCTCTTCACAATTCACCCAGTCTATTGCCCGGCCTAAAGAAACCCATTTAATTGGGATGTTCTTCTGCTTTTTTAATTCGCAGAATCTTTTTACTCTTTTAGGGTCAACATTAAAATTATCATCCTGAATAACTACCACTTTTACCCCGTATTTTTTATGTAAGAGCTCAAGCTCTTCAATTACTCTTTCCGGTGATTTTGCCCGCCATTTTAAGAAGTCCGAAGGAGAGCGCGGGTCATACTGGTCCCATTCATAACAAAAGGTGCAAGCAGAGGGGCAGCCGCGGGAAGTAACCATATCCACAAAAGGCTTCCAATGGGTATGGCCCACATATCTATCCATAGGGAATAAATCATAAGCCGGCAAAGGAAGCTTATCCAAATCTTCCAATAAGGGTTTATGCGGTCCCATCACAATTTCTCCGTTAATGCGCGAAGTAACCCCCGCTACATCTTTGAAATTTTTCTTCTTATCAATTGCTTCCACTAAATCAAAAAAAGACTCCTCTTCTCCCATGACTACAAAATCCACTGCCGGATTATCCTCTAAGGTTTTTACCGGAAGAGCCGAATACCAGAGCCCTCCGAAGATAATCTTTGTTTTGGCTAAAACCTCTTTTACTCTTTTGGCTGTCTCATTAAAATGCCTTAAGACTCCGTAGCCGCCGTATGAATGTAATTGCTCTCCCAGGACTACGATATCCGGATTTTTCTCTTTTACCTTGGCAACCATCTCATCCATAGATATTTCTAAGGCCTTACAATCCAGGACTTCAACATCAGCATAGCCCTTTTCCCTGACGTACGCAGCCCAATGCGCATATAACTGGTTGGGCGCGACATGCTTTCCGTGCGTAGCCCAGGAGCCTACTTTTGGCATGACAAATAAAATCTTCATTATTCCTCCTCTTTATACTTTCCCGACAACAAGCGCCGCGTTTATGCCCCCTCTTCCGCGCGAAATTACCAGCGCCTTGTTTATATTGCAGGGCGTTGTTTCTTTAATATAATTCAGTCCCGTAATCTTCGGTTCATTTAAATTTACAGTCGGCGGGATTAAGCTGTTTTGCATAGCCAGAATGGTAATAATTAAATCTATTGCTCCGGAGGCGCCTAATAAATTCCCGAACATTGACTTTGGGCAGCTTATGGGTATATCTTTAAGGCGCCCCTTAAAAACTCTTTCTAAGGCCTTAATTTCCGAGTCATCCCAGATATCCAGTGCCAGGCCATCCAGGCTGATATAGTCTATCTCATCCGAAGAAATTTGCGCATCTCTAAGCGCCATATTAATGGCGCGGGATAATTGCAGACCCTCTTTCTCAGGATTAATCCGGTCTTTTCCGTCGCAGGTAGTGCCATAGCCGAGAATCCGGGCTAAGATATTGGCATTTCTTTTTTTGGCGCGCTCAATCGGCTCCATCACCGCAATACCCGCGCCCTCTGCAATCACAAAGCCAGCTCTTTTTTTGTCAAATGGCCGGTAGCTGGACTCCGGTTGGGAATTTTCAGTGGATAACCCCCCGTAGGTATTGCAGCATAATAAAGCGTAAGGGGTAACCGGAGCTTCCATTCCTCCGGCGAGGATCATATTCAGTTTATCTTTCAGCAAAACCTTTCGGGCATACCCAATAGCCATCAGGGAGCTCGCCCTGTCTGCAACTACGGTCTTGCTAAAGCCTTTTATCCCGTAATAAATAGAAACCTGGCCCTGCGGAGCTGCGGGAAACCAGGCAGAAGCCATATAAGGAGATACGCCCTCTCTTCCTTCAATATACAAATCACGTAATTCTGTTTCCGCGTAAAGCCAGCCGCCTATGGCATTGCCTAAGAATATTCCAACGAGGTTCGGGTCTTCGTCTTTAATATTAATCCCCGCATCCTGCAAAGCCAGCTCCGAAGCAATCAAAGCCATGTGCGAGAAAGCATCTATTTTCTTTAAAAGCCGCTCTGAGATGTTACTATATTTTTCTAATTCTTCAATTTGCCCTGCAATGTGGGAAGGGTATTTTGAGGCATCAAAGCGGGTAATCTTTTTGATAAATGAACGGCCGGATTTTATATTCGCCCAAAATGAACGTTTATCAATTCCGGAAGGAGAAACAACTCCTAAGCCTGTAATGGCAATTTTCCCCATTTAACCTGAGTACCTTTTTAAGATGAGCGTGGAATGAATCCCGGAAAAACCGCTGCTGGTTTTCATTATCGTATTTACCTTCATTTCTCTCGCCTGATTCGGTATGTAATCCAAATCGCACAAGGGGTCTTTTTCTTCCTGATTAATTGTCGGCGGAAGGATGTTTTCTT
>JBFMBZ010000046.1:0-1845 GCA_040754615.1 Candidatus Omnitrophota bacterium
CGGAAAGACGGTTCAAAAGAGCGGGTTATTGTCATCCATCCAGAGGGATTCAGCGATGATGCTCATTTAATAGCAGATTTAAATCATGAAATACAGATGCTTCTTTTAGAATTAAAAGGAGAGGTTCCTAAGGGCGCAACGCAGAATTATGCAGAAATTACCGGCGCCAAGAGAGCAATCGCTGTCCTTGATAAAATCATAGATGATGAAAAAGTTGACCCGGGCTTGAGAGAATCTATCAAGAATATTTATCTGCCCGAAGGCCACGATGTGCTTGCTGATTGGCAAAGAGGAGAGGAGCTTTTACAGCCTTACAGGAGGCAGAGTTATTACAAGTTTATTGGAGCTGGGGCCATTGTCTTAGGCCTCGGAATAGGGCTTGGATGGATTATTCGCAGGCGTATAAAACAAAAAGTTTCATCATCGCGCGAAAGCAAGAAAACCCCGAGACGTTCTTTAAAGAGCGGCCATTCGGGAATACGGAACGCCGGTTCTCCGGTGCTGGATAGAGGTTTGATAGAGCAAATTGATGAACTGATGTTTTGGGTAGGAGAGCAGGAAAAACGCAACGAAAAAGGCACGTTCGGAATAAGGGTAACCCCTGAAAACTTTAAGGCTGTTGAGCAAGAGCTTAAGGCACGGCTTAGGGATACTGAATTAGTCTTGACTGATCCCGCCAGTCTAATGATGAATTTTCGTATTTTAGGGCCGGGGCCCGGCAATAAAAGAAAAGTTGTTTTAAGCCCTCCTTCAGAAAAAGGCCCAGTTGACTTTTCCAGCCGGATAACGCAAATCCGGATTGAGAAAGAAAGAGCCGCCAGATATATACCAAAAACGCAATCCATAGAATTTAAAAGAACCCCCGCATTATTAAACCGGTTGAGAGATTTAAAAGCTCATGAGCAATTGAGGGCTATAAATGTTTCAGGGCTGGATTTAACATCAGCCGCTTTTTATAAAGAATTAAGCCAGTTAGCCGATCCTGAATATGAAATACATTTTAGTAAGATTAGAAATAGCAGCATTTGGTATTTTAGGAATTATAAAGAAGTTTTAGGAGGAGGAAAGATCATTCCTGTACATTCAGACATAGAGTCATCCGGATTCTTCAGCGGTGATTTCGTAAAGGATACGATAATTAGCATAGATAATTGCGGGCACGCCCATCCTACCTCGGTGCCCCCAGGAACTGAGCAATGGATAAGTTTGCCTTCAGGCGGGGATTTATTAGCAATAGCATATGAGTATGAATTAAAGCAAGCACCCGTTGATCATCGGTTAGTATCGCCAAATTCCATATGCCTGGTTTCTTATAAATGGCACAGTAATAGAATAATTTATAAAGTGATGAAAGAGGATATTCAATCAGGCGAACCTAAGCGTCGGAAGCTCATACGAGAATTGCTGGGTTATCGTGAACAGAACGATGCCGCAGGTTATTTAAAAAGAGTAAAAGAACTTGGTTTTGAGCTCCAATTTACGAATTTACTCGATATCAGCTCCGGTTCGCCGGTGCGGAATAGAAGCAAATCTTTCGATTCACAAAGAACAACACGGATAAAAGTAATAAAACAAATATTAGCCGATGAATATGTTAATAAGATAGCAAAAAAATTATTAGTAAGGCCTGAAGTTTTATTAACACTAATAGGTGTGAAACCTGCTTGTTCGGTTGATGCAATGAAAGGCCGGGTTAATGTACTGAAATTATTTTCCCACATGTGCAGTATAATCAAGGTTAGATTCAAAGGAAAGCTAAGTTTTATATATGGACAAAAATTACGCGTAGAGGCTGCATTTTTATTTGGGGAGCCAAAGCCAATTTACAGATTTGTTCTAGCCAAT
>JBFMBZ010000046.1:1855-19136 GCA_040754615.1 Candidatus Omnitrophota bacterium
CAGCAAGGGGCATCATAGTAGAAAACA
The DNA here is from genome assembly GCA_040754615.1 of Candidatus Omnitrophota bacterium. GTDB lineage: Bacteria > Omnitrophota > Gorgyraeia > Gygaellales > Profunditerraquicolaceae > JBFMBZ01. The sequence goes on from JBFMBZ010000046.1 coordinate 1,883, forward strand.
ATGAATTATTTACCGCTGAAGAAGTAGAAATGGTTACTTCGGATAGGGGGCTTGATAAATTCTTAAGGTTTCTATTAATATATGGAAAGGATACAGATGCCAGGCAGGGATTAATATACGGTTATCCTAAACAGGATGTATTGGATTTAATAAGATATATAGAGTTATGTGAAAAGGCCGGTTTCGATGCTCGTAGGCTAAATATTTATGATGAAGCCGTGAATCAAAGACTGCATCAGTTTTTGTCAGGAGAAGAACTTAATTTTGTAGAAGATTTTTACCATGCCATCGGTAACCAAGAAGAAGATAAGTCTGCGGCTAAGAAATTAGGCTTTCGTTGGTTCAGTATTGCTAAGGGGCCACGATTACAAGAAAGAGATAAAATTCTTAATAGATATCTTGAGGAGTTGGAATTTGTAAAAGCTAGTATTGGTTTGTCGGGAGCCGCTTCGCCGGCGGAGAGCCGCGAAATTTACAAATTTTCTGATGCACTGAATGAATTGCGTAATCCTGATAACATGCAAAATGTGTATCTGTTAGAGGGGACGCCCAGCAAAGAACAATTATATTCTATTGCAGGATTTGGGTTCGAAATTGCAGCGTTCAGGGTAAAAAAGACTAAACAGTGGTTTATTTGTAGGTCTCTGACCGATTACGGGCATTTTTGGCCAGAAGAGTTTACGTATACTTTCTTTGACCGGCAGCTCGATTTCGTTATTCACTCTAGTGCATACGATGATCCTGCCCCGTCAATGGCTGATTATTTGACTTTAATGAGGCAAAAAGATGTAGAACACCTTTTAATTACTACGCACAAGGTGATTTATTTTGCCTTTGTTAATAATAAACTCAATACTAAATTTATAAACTGGGATGAACTTGACGATAGGATGCTGAAAGATATTTTCCAGGGCAGTTTCCGTTCTATCATCGCTTCCGATGGCGCCGCTTCGCCGCTTGAACCCCAAATTGTTAAACTAATCGCTGATATTAATGCGAATTATGCTGCAGAGAAGAGGGATTGGGCCCTAATTAAAGAAATGATGCAGAAGTTAGCAGAATTTGCCATAAGGAACCCCGAGTTTATTAATGCCATTATTGAACAACTTTCAGATTCAGCAAATCGAGATCGTTTCTTAAGAGAGTATGCCAAGAAGAGTAATGCGCGGCCATTTTTTGATTTAACTTTTCCTGCTGGAGGATGGCTTCCGTTAAAAGAGACATACCAGCTGTTGTCGAAAGAAGATGCTGAAACAGAAATAAAGATTTCTAAATATGATAGAAACAAAATAGACGTTTCATTAGTAAGGTTGTCTGATAAGGAATACCTCTTATCTTTAACTATAATAATTCCCGAGATCTCTTTTGGAGTACCGGGCAAAAATGCCAGATTAATTAGTTACATAGATGAAGCTGTAAAAAATGAGGGCTATTATGATTTTAAGGATAGTGGTAACTTAGCAGTAAGAGCCTACCATGCCTTATATGTGCCAGAAATTACCTATTTTTATATAGCTCCTTTCTTACGTCAGAAAGGACTCGGAGAGAAATGGTACCGTGACTATATTGAGCCCGAACTAAAAAACAGGGGTTTTAAAATCGTTGCTGTTATCGGGAATTGCCTTGACACAGAAGAATTTTATAGGTTTTGGCGTAGTTTGGAATTTTCTGAAAGTTTTCCCATTCCTGACGGAGAAATAAAGACTTCAGAAACCCTTCAGGGATACATCTGTGTAAAAACCCTGGAGACTTGGATTAGAAGAAAGGCTACACCTACATCAATGACTCTCGATGCAAGAATACAATTTGTTATCCAAAAACACCAAGAGTCCTACGGCAAGATGGAGAAAGAGTATGGATTAAACCCTTCCATATGTTCTTTGTCTGAGCCCGTGTCTGCTATTAGATGGTTGCTTGAAAATGGTTACTTGGGGCCAGGCAAGAAATTCTGCGACCCATTTATGGGCAATGGTTTACCAGTGCATTTAGCCCACATAATCACAGGTGCAGATGCAACGGGTATCGAGATAGACTCTCGTATTTATGAAGAAGCAGTAAAGATATCTGATGAGTTTTCCGAGTTAGGCCTGGTGGACTCCAAGCGTATTCATTTAATCCAAGGCAATTCACGACAAGTGCCCCTTAAAGATTACGATGTGATTTACCTATACCCTCCCTGGCCAGACGGCGTATACGATCCGATGGCAATTGAGTCTACGATTCTGGGGGCGAAGATAGGCGCAATTATTGTTCTTGCTGTGAAAATTGATACTACAAAGATTTATTATCAACACTGTGATTTTATTAAGCGTATTGAAAGAATAACTGATATAGGTGCAGGAGAGGTATACCGGCGCATTAGGGGCGCCTCTTCGCCGGTGGAAGGAGAATCCGTAGCAGAAAGAAGACAAGCAAGGGTAATTGAGATACTTCAACATCCCCCCGATGAAATTCAGGAACCGCGAAGATCAACCGATTGGCATAGGGCTCGAAGGTGGTCCGACTATCTTGCTGCTCTTCACGCATTCGGATCTTGGCATAACGCTCTAGAGGCAGCAGGCATAAAGCCACTTACTAAAGAAGAGACTAGCAAAAGAAATAGAAAGTGGACAGATGAAGTAATTAGCACTACTTTTAGAAATCCTCCCAGCGAAGTAACGAATCCGGCAAACTACAAGCAATGGGAGAGGGCTCCTGGTTTTAAAGGATTTCCAAGTGCCGTAACTAAAAGATATGGCAGCTGGGCCAAGGGCGTTGCTGCAAATGGCATTGAGCCTATAGAAAGCAAGAGGAAGCCTGTATGGCAGGCTAAATATACTGATTGGTGTAAAGTAAATAAGATAATACCTGACCTTGCTACTTCAAAAGGCGACATAATAAAGTGGCGCCGTATCAGGCGCAATGAGCTGGTACCATTGATTGAGGAAGTTAGAAAAGGTAATACTGCTGCAGCAGAAGCGTTGTTGCTTTTGCATATGCGCTTGGTTCAAAAGATAGCGCGTAGGTATATGAGGCGTATTCAGTATCTTCAATCCGCCTACGGGTTTGACGATTTAGTTGAAGCCGGCCTATATGGCTGTGGCAAGTCTGTCGGGGGATTAGCGCGGGCAATTGAATTATTCTCTCCCGAAAAGGGATACGCATTCTCAACTTATGCTTGGGCTCATGTTGAAGGCAATATTCGTATGTTCATAGCGCGCATAAAAAAGGAAGAAAAAGGAAAGATATCATTGGAAATGCCATTAGACCTGGATAACCCTGATATTACTCTCGAAGGCAAAATAGCGGATAAGAGGCAAAATGCATTATCAGCGGCCTTACGAAATATTGATAAAGATATGGTGTTGACATACTTGGAAAAAATAGGGGTGGAGCCACGAGATCGGGAAATTTACGTACTTCATAGAGTTGAAGGGGAGAGTCAACGTTCGATTGGACGGAAAATCAATCTCTCTGGATCGCGCATAAGCCAGATTATACAAAAGATAGACTATTGCCTCTATGTAGCCATGAAGGATTCATCTTTCTCTGCTTCTCCTTTGATTGCAGGCAATAGGGCTCCCTTAATCTCAATATTAGACTGCGAAGAGCCTGGCGCCGGTTCGCCGGCGCAGGCAGAAGGCGGACAGGACCCGCTAAAGGCTTTATTGGATAAGGAAAGAATGGCCGAAACCAGAAGGGTTTTAGAAGAAGTGATAGTAAGCGAGAGAGCCAGAAAAAAATTCCTTAGAATTATAGAGAGGATGCTTGATCAAGGGGCCGACGAGGATATTGGCTTAAGGAAGATATGTGATGAAGAAAAAGTAAGCTATGCATGGGCGGTTGGAGTTATTAATACCCTTCGCTTTAGATTAAAAGATAAGTTCGGCGCCGGTTCTCCGGTAGAGGTAAAAGAGGAGGGAATTCACAGGGCTTTGGAAAGAGCTGCTAATGAGGGAAGGATGTTTGCAGCCACCCCGGATCAAATTGGCAGATTAAGGAATATAACGGAAAAAGAATTAGCAGATTTATTCCTGCACAATCTTTTAAATTTAAGAGAAGATTTTCGGAAAGTAAAAGAGCAGCTTTTCGAGAAGTTAAAGGATGCCTCCTTTAGGGAAAACATTATAGCAGGGTTTCAATATCTGAAGGATTCAGTAGGCATCCTACCCTTAGAATATTACGGTAATAAACCTGTCCGCCTGGTTATTCCATTAGAAAATAAAACAATCCTCCATGCGGGGGTAGGTAGAAAAACAGGCTTTCTTTATACATCTTTGTATATAGACTACAACTCTCTTCTTGCTTCTATGGATTCCAAAGATAAGGCAAATCTTAAAGATAAAATCTCAACCTTATTATTGGATGAAGCGCAAATTCCGTATGAGTTTATGGATATGCAAGATTTATGGATGGGTATCTTAAATCAAGCGCGTTTAATGCGGTTTATAAATCATTCAAAGCTCATAGAAATGACTCTTGAGAGATGCTTTGGCTTGAAATGGAGTAAGGTAGACATAGCAAGGATAAAAATTGCTAATTATAAACAGGATTCTATGCGCAGGGTTTATTTGGTAGAAGTCTATGGCAGAGAGGTAATCTCCGAGCCAATTACTTTTATTATGAAGATTTCCAGGGAAGATGCTACTGATTATAACACTGTTATACACGAGTTGGTTACAAAGTTAATCAATGACAAGCTCGGCAATCCGACCGGTTTCTTGGGGCTCCTGCCGAACAGGCAGTTTGTATTAACAGGGCCTTTATATCCCGGAGATGTTTTCGGCGATTTGCTTCTTGAGGATAATCTGCCGGAGGAAAAGCTTTACGCTGCCCAAATAGAAATTGTAAAGGAAACTGTTACTATTTGGAAGAAGCTGAATGGCATATTTATTGTTGACCCGCATCGCCATCAGTTTGTAGTTGATATTAGCCCGCAAGGCGAATACAGCGCGCATCTTATTGATAAAGGTTTTATCAGGCTAACCAAAGATGTTGGATTAGATTTAATGATTAATAAAGAAGGAGAAGTAATCCCGTTGGCCAGGGATGGGACGGATATGGGGGATTTAAAAAGCTGGATAGGGGCGCTTAATGAAAACCAGCTCATCTTAGGCTTAATTGATAATTTGGCAATACCACGTAGAAGAGCCCCGCCACAGATGACACCTGAAGAACTAGCATCGCTCATAAATTCTACCCGGGACGCCTTGCCCGAGGAATTAAGAGGTAAGTTAGTTACTATTTCTTGGGTTAATCCCGAATTGATTTCTGTTCCTGGCATGAGCGATACTCCGGAGCCCAAAGTATTCGAACTTAATCCGGACTGCATTGTTGAAGGCGTCATCCGGGTCTTAGGAAAAGAAAAGGCTATTGAATTCTTTCGGGAGCTTTCTTCGGACCCTTGGAGAAAAAATGACAATGTTCGTATTAATCTTGCTGGAGCAATAAAAAGGCGCTTGCCAGAGGTCGCCGCTTCGCCGGCAGAAAATGTGGCTTCAAAATATCAGACAGGAAAAGAAGGCCAGGCCGGGTCCGATTTTCTCAAAGGATGGTATGATGACAGGATATTCGTGTTGGATAATAGAGCCAAGAAAATAAAGCCGCTTCAAGTTGTTAGCTTGGCAGGGAGAAAAGACCCATTGGTGGCGCAGGGAATAAAGGATAGTTTCCGTAAGTGGCTCGACTACACTACCGTTCAAGATAGCGAACTTGTTACGGACTTTGTAAATGATGAACGGCGTATTATGGATGGCTGGTTTTATTTTGCATTATCGAGCACTAATGATGTTGAGGGATTTATCTATCTCACGGAAATTCCTCGTCTTATGGGGTTAGAGATAGCGCCTTGGAATAGGAGGCATCTTAGAGAAGAGAGAAGATATATAGGCATTGGCCATCAACTCTTTGCTTATTCCATGAAGTTAATGATAGATAAATATGGTAAAGCAAGAGTGTTTGTAATAGACAATCTTTTAATAGACATGTTGGCTGAAGCAGGCGTTGACGTAAGCGCGGAATATGGGAAGAAGGACGTAGAAAAGCTTATTGCCAGCCAGCAAAGCCTGGTGCTAGCCCTTATTGATAAATTCGGCGCCGGCTCTCCGCTTTACCGGGTAGAAATTAGAACTGTTCCTATTATTTTAGGGGCGGTGGTGAATACGCATGGAGAAAAGAGGGAAGTGCTCTGGTTTGAAAAATATTTCTTGAACCGGGAAAGGTTTTTCTTAGGAATAGGAAAAGGATAATCATGCAGGAACGTAGGTGCATCCCCAGATGGCAGGTAGATAGGCAGGCAAAAGCAACCCTAGAAGGGGCGCTAACCTGCACAGACTGCTCCGTTAAGGATATTAACTTCAAAGGCTGCCAGCTGGCTTTGGGGATGAAGCTGCATTCAGATACTTTCACAAAGATTAAGCTCTGCCTCTCCGATGACTGCACGCTTTATATTGAAGCGTGGGTAGCCTGGCACAGGACTATTGATGTGACAAATGTCTACGGGCTGTATTTTTCAAAAATAAATGACAACGACAAAGAGCAGATATACCAGTTTGTACGCAAGAACTTTTCAGAGGAATTGACTAAAAAATGGTGGCCGGATACCCAAAAAGGAGGTGAAGATATGGTTACTGACCGCAGGATTTTTGCTCGCACCGAGGCAAAACTCCCCCTTCGTTTTATCAACCTGAAAGAAAACGAGGAGGGCTCTGCAGAGGCCCAGGATATCAGTGCTAAAGGGATGGGCCTTGTCACTACGCAAGGCTTAAACACCGATACGCCTTTAGAGATGTGGCTGGAAATACCTGACCGCGAAGCAGAGCCGCTTTACGTAAGGGGAAACGTGGTCTGGTCAAGAAAATTAGAGGAGGATAAATTCAGGGTAGGCGTAAGTTTAGAAAAAGCGGATTTTATGGGGTTATCCAGGGTTTTAAGGGCGATGAAGGCTAAATAAAACTTGACCTGCTTTTAAACTTATGTTAGATTTATTCTTCCATATTCTTTGAGGAGAAAAAGCCGAAAAGTTTTTAAAAACTTTGATAAATAATATCGGTTTGACCCCGGCTAGTCTAGGGACGGTTCTCTTCAGTCTACGCTTAACGCAGAGAACCGTCCCTAACTTGGCACAGAACCATCCCTGCTTAAGGTTAGGGCAGACCTTGATTTTATAGTCTATAGGTGGTATAATGTTAGTTGTTTCCGGCGAATAGGAGGTAAGATGCCAAGGCAGAGCAGATGTCTAAGGTTTTTGGGCTTAATGTTGTTACCTTTAATGTTAAATCTATTCTTATCCGGATGCCTCTCCGGCAAGAAGACGGGCCAGGCTTCTATTACAGTCTGGCATTGGATGACAGACAGGGAACCTGCTTTTCTGGAACTGGCCAAGCAGTATGAAAAGGAGAGCGGGGTAAAGGTTAACTTTGAGCTCTATGCGCCTTCAGACGCCTACACCCAGAAGGTGCGCGCTGCAGCGCAAGGCCAGAACCTGCCGGATATCTTCGGGATATTGGGCGAAAAGCGGGACTTTTCTTCCTTTGTCAAAGCCGGGCATATACTTGACCTTACCTCTTATATGGATGCGAATACGGCGGAATGGCGAAACAGCTTTTTTGCCAAGGCCCTGGCAGTGAATGAATTCCTGCCTGGCAATAGCTACACCGTAAATCCGGGTATTTATGGCGTGCCCATAGATATAATGACTATCCAGATGCTTTACAATAAGGATTTACTTAAAGAATTTGGCTTAAGCCCGAGAAATCCTCCCGCTACCTTTAGCGAGCTATTGGAAGCAGGGAAAAAGATCTTTGCAGTAGGAAAAGGAAAGGGGGTCCAGGGCTTTGTTTCCGGCTGGGGAGAGCTATGGATGATAGATTGTTTTGCTAATAATTACGCTTTTAATATTATGGGCCAGGAGAAATTCCTGGCTACGGTCAGGGGAGAAGTTCCCTATACCGACCCTGACTGGGTTAAGGTTTTTACTCTTTTTAAGGAATTAAAAGATTCAGGGATACTTGCCGAGGGCTTAGTCACCATGGTTAACAAGACTGCCGAGCAGCTTTTTGCCAACGACAAAGCGGTTTTTGCCTTTAACGGCTCCTGGTGCGTAAATGTTTATAAAGGGATGAATCCCCAACTGAATTATGGAGTTATGCTTCCGCCCAAGGTATCGGAGGTAAATCCAATAAGCATCTGGGGAGGAGCAGGCTCATCTTTTATGGTTAACGCGCGTTCAAAAAATAAGGAAGAAGCGGTAAAGTTCCTGAGGTGGTTGACCAGCCGCGACCAGCAGGTGTATTTATCAGAGGCCACGAATAACCTTCCGGCAAATAAGGAGAGCATAAAGAAGATACCCGAGATACTGGCAGAGTTTGCCAATGATATGGAGTCAACTACCCACCCGAATGTCTGGGGAATTTCCGAATTCTCCGCAGTCATCGAAGCCATTGATAAAGGGATACAGTCCATTATCCTCGGAGAAAAAACTCCGGAGCAGGTAGCTAATGAAGTGCAAAAGATAAAGGAAAGGGAACTGGCAAAGAGAAGGCCAAAATGAGGATAAAATCTGCTTTAGAAAACTACGTATTTGTCCTCCCCGCTGTTTTGATTTTTTCTATATTTTATATTATCCCGTTTATCTGGGTCTTTCAGCTGGGGATGTATGACTGGGACGGGATATTGCCCACGAAAACATTTGTGGGCCTGCAGAATTTTACAGAGATTTTCTTTCAGGATCCCAGCTGGTGGCAGGCAATGCGTAATGCCGGTTATGTCACCTTTATTGCCCTGGCTTTTCAGAATGCCCTTGCTTTTTTGCTGGCTTGGGCCTGCGACAGGGAGATACGGCTGAAGAATTTTTACCGGGTTATATTTTTTATCCCCCCGGTATTATCCGAAATAGTAGTAGGCATGGCCTGGAGGTTTATCATCAACGATATTGACGGCGCAAACCTGGTCAACCGCGCTCTTATCAGCATGGGTTTATCCCAATTCGCGCATAACTGGCTTTCTGACCCCAAGACTGCTTTAACCACAGTTGCCATAGTCCACTCCTGGAAGGGTTTTGGCTGGGGATTTTTAATTTTCTTGGCGGGCTTACAGACTATCCCGCGCGAACTTTATGAAGCAGCCAGGGTAGACGGAGCCAATGCCTGGCATTCTTTCCGGAAGATAACTATGCCTATGATGATCCCGGTGATGGTATTAGTGGCTATACTCACGGTATTAGGCACCATGCAGGCCTTCGTTTTAATTATCGGTTTGGTAGGGGGGGAATTAGCCGGCCACACTTCCGTGCCGGTGTTAAGGATACTTGCCTCTATGCGCGGCTCATCGCGCTTTGGCTATGCCTGCAGCCAGGGGATTACCTTCGGGTTAATTTTGGTGATAATTTCGTTCATCCAGTACCGTTTCTCAAAAAGGGCGCGCAATATTTAAAATATGAAGACCGCAATTTATTATAAAACCAAACGCGCGGTTTTGAACACCCTCATCCATTTATTTCTGATCAGCGTAGCAGTCAGTTGTATCTATCCTCTCCTATGGATGGTCTCTTCCAGCCTGAAGACTCAGGAGACAATATTCAGGGACTTATCTTTAATCCCCCACCAGTTTAATTTTCAGAATTATATCCTCGCCTGGCAGAAAGGCGGGTTTGGCCGCTATTTTATAAACAGCATATTTTATACTTCTTCGGTTGTTTTCGGAATTGTCATTGTTTCTTCTATGGCAGCATACGCCTTTTCGCGCCTGCGTTTTCCCGGGAGAAACTTTATCTTTATTATTTTCATGGCGGCAATGATGATACCCATACCCGGGAGCTTTGTGGCGCTCTACGTATTATTGAATAAGCTGCATTTAAGGAATACGCCCATCGGTTACATTTTATGCATGATTAACGTCGGGCTTTCCACGAGCATATTTTTATTAAAGACTTTTTTTGACAAGATGCCCAAGGAATTAGAGGATGCCGCGCGCATTGACGGATGCTCAAAACTGGGGATCTGGTGGCATGTGGCGTTGCCTTTGGCAAAGCCGGTTTTAGCGGTAGTCGTGGTCTTTAATGCTTTAAATGTGTGGAATGAATATATTTTGGCTTTGATTATTTTTGATTCCAAGCATTTCATGCCTTTACAGGTTGCGATTCAGGTATTCCAGGGGGAATTTGTTACCAACTATCCGCTTTTAATGGCAGGCTTAACCATTACTGCTTTACCTATCATATTGGTATACCTGTTTATGCAGAAGTACATTATCAAAGGCGTAACTCAGGGAGCGATTGTAGGATGAGGAGAGGCACTATAATAATATTGGGGGTATTTTTTACGATATTCCATATTCCATATGCCATATGCGAAGATAGGCCGAGCTCCGGAGAATTAATAGTTAAGGCCTGGGCAAGTAAGGGCCAGAAAAATGCCGAGGAGACTTTAAAATACACCCAGCAGCTCATTGATTTATATAAAGAGGAAGCAAATAAAGAACAGGTTTCCTTAAGGGCACTGCCTAAGACCAAAGAAGAAATTCTGGCGGTAAGCGCATTAAACGATGTGGGCACTGCCTATTTTATTCAGGGAGAGACATACCGGGATGTTTTGGGAAAGCCCGAAGAGGCAGTCAAGGCCTTTAAGGTGGTTATGTACCAGTATTGTTATGCGCAGGCCTGGGACCCGCGGGGTTGGTATTGGAAGGTAGCATTGGCTTCCTATGAGAGCGTGCAGAAATTAGAGCCCGATGAAAAGTTGCCTGTTTTGCCCTGCGCAGGGATAATTGAGGTAAAAGTCGAGAAGAAAAAGGTAAGCCAGCTACCCACAAAAATAACCCTTTATGACCCAGGGAAAGAAGAAGTGGTTAATTATGAAAAGTACGGTGAGTTTAAAGATATCGGCAGCAAAGATTATAAATATATCGTCAAGGACCAGGAGGGTTTAATTGCCGCAGCAGGCGAGGGGATATACCCGAATACAAGTTCCGTGCGCTGGGACCCGGAGTTTAAGAAGGCGCAGAAAGAAAAGCGCCTGGATGGCGAGCATTGGGATTTTGTGAATTCGCCGGACCTGGAGGCTTCTTTTTTAAAATGGGCCCTTGCCCCAGAGCCGCAGGGAGTAAAATTATTTTATACCGCACTGATGTTAGAAAAATCCGGGCTGATTAGCCATGCCTTGAAATGTTATTACGCGATATTGGTGCATTTTCCCGGAAGTTACGGCTGGACTTACTGGCATACGCCCTGGTATGTGGGCCAGGCGGCAATTGGCAAGATAAATTACCTGCTTAGCCGCAACCCCCAATTAGGCTATAAACTTGTGGCTGCGGACGTAAAAATTATCAACGGTTACGATAATGACCTTTCTAACGATATAGTCATTGCTAATCCGGGAAAATTCGTAAAAGCAGGGGTAATGGAAAAGATAAAATCTAAACCAAAACCCGAACTGAACAACTTAAGCATAAAGAAACGCTCCGGGAAAGGGAAGGTGCGGGTGGTGGAGTATGAAGGCGGCGATTGGCTCTTATTGGTTGAAAACAAGCCTTATGTTATCCGAGGTATCACCTACGCTCCGACCAAGGTGGGAGAATCTCCCGACGAGCAGACCATGACCAACTGGATGGAGAATGATTTTAACCAGAACGGCATTATTGACGCTCCCTTTGAGGCGTTTGTAGATAAAAACCGCAATAACTTAAAGGATAAAAATGAGCGGCCGGTAGGGGATTTCAGGCTGATGAAGGAGATGGGGGTAAACACCATAAGGGCTTATCATCATCCCTATACGGTTGACAAGGAATTGATGCGCCGGCTTTATGACGAATACGGCATCAGGGTAATTATGGGCGATTTTCTGGGTAAATATGCGCTGGGCTCAAAAGCGCCCTGGAACCCGGGCACGGATTATAATAATGAAGAGCATAAGAAGAATATGCTGGAATCGGTAATGGGTATGGTGCGGGAATTTAAAGATGAGCCTTTTATTTTATTCTGGCTCTTGGGAAATGAAAATGTTTACGGCTATGCCTGCAACGCAGACAAGGAGCCGGATGCCTTTTTTAAGTTTGCTAATGAAGTGGCAGGAGCGATTAAGGAGATTGACCCACAGCATCCGGTGGCGATTTGTAGCGGCGATACTTTATTCCTGGATAAGTTCGGTAAAGCGGCAACGAACATTGATATCTTTGGCACGAATGCTTACCGCGGAGAGTACGGTTTTAGCCGGCTCTGGAAGGGTGTGAAAGAAGAAGCGGACAGGCCGGTATTTATTACGGAGTTCGGCTGCCCGGCTTATGCCGAGGGGAAAAGTGATGATGAGAGAGAAGAGCTTCAGGCAGAGTATCACCGCGGCTCCTGGGATGACATTGAAAATAATATGGCCTTTGGCGAGGGAGCGGATAATGCTATCGGAGGCGTAGTCTTTGAATGGCTGGATGAGTGGTGGAAGGGCTATGAGCCGAAGGTGCATGATACCCGGGGCCTCTGGGCAGGGCCGTTTCCCGACGGATATATGCATGAGGAGTGGCTTGGGCTTTGCGGCCAGGGGGATGGTAAACTTAGCCCGTTTTTAAGGCAGCTACGGAAATCTTATTTTATGTATAAGAAAAGGTGGAGATAGATATATATTGCACCTGGCCTAATCGGAGCGGCCAGTGTGCACTTTCTGTGCTAGGAGGAGAAAGGGGGCGGTCTTAATATAGGTTAAATGAAGTTAAATGAAGTTACTAAAACATTTAAAAAGGGGAGGTGTTTAAGATGAAAAAGTTTTTAGTAGTTTTGGGAGTGTTGCTTTTAGCAGTTCCAGCCTGCATTCTGGCAGAAGAGGCTGGCGCAAACAAGTCATCTGCGTTTGTGGTTTATTCGGACAAGAATGCCCGCGAAAACCACTATATCCCTTCGGGATGGATGGGTGATTACGGGGATATAAAATTAAATGACCAGTCCACTGATAATCCGCATTCCGGCACAACCTGTATGCAGTTTATGTACAGCGCAAAGAAGTCTCAGAATCAGGGTTGGGCAGGGGTGTATTGGCAGAATCCGGCAAACAACTGGGGGAGCAAAAAGGGCGGTTTTGATTTGACCGGCATGACCAAAGTTAGCTTTTGGGCAAGGGGCCAAAAGGGCGGCGAGATTATCCAGAAATTTATCGTCGGCGGGATAAAAGGGACTTATCCAGATTCGGCTGTAGTTGAAACCGGGGCCTTTGAGTTAACAGACACCTGGAAGGAGTACACCGTTAATATTACCGGAAAAGACCTTTCTTATATCAGCGGCGGTTTCGCCTGGGTGACGACTTCGGATTTGAATCCCGAAGGATGCACCTTTTTCATTGATGATATCAAATTTGAAGCTGACCCCTCGATGAAGCCGGAATCAAAGAGAGCTGAGAATATGCCCTTCTATGTTTATGCGGATAGCGCATCCGTAAATAACCACTACATCCCTTCGGGGTGGATGGGCGATTACGGTGACATAAAATACGACGGCGCAACCAAGGAAGATCCCTACCTGGGAGACACCTGCATTAAGATAACCTACAACGGCAAGGCTGCGCAGGGCGCGCGCTGGGCAGGCATATTCTGGCAGAATCCGGCAAACAACTGGGGAAGTATTGACGGAGGCTTTGACCTTTCTAAGGCCACTAAGGTGACCTTTTGGGCCAGAGGCGAGAAAGGCGCAGAGCGCATTGAAGAGTTTAAGGTCGGCGGGATCATGGGGGAATATTCTGATTCTGACAGCGCATCCATCGGCCCTGTGATATTGAATAAAGAATGGACCCAGTACAGCATTGACCTTAAGGGAAAGGATATGTCCTACATCATCGGAGGATTTGTCTGGGCAGCTAACATAGACAATAATCCGGAAGGCGCGGTTTTCTATCTGGATGAGATTAAATACGAGTAAATATAAAGATCGTAAAGCCTTAAAGTCACCAGGCCACCAGTCAAAAGCTGGTGCTCTGGTGGCTTGTTTTTTTCTGCTTAGTATAGCGGTTTTATTCCTGACCGGCGCAAGCCCCCGGCCAAAAGCCTTCATCAGGGCCCTCAAGAATAAACACTACCAGTTAATCGTAGACAGAAAACCCTACATCGTAAAAGGCGTCTGCTATAACCCCGTCCCGATAGGCAAGAACCACGAATATGACTGGTGGTCTGACCCGGCTAAGCCCTGGATTACCGACGGAAAGCTGATGAAGGAGATGGGCATAAATACCGTTAGGATTTATAAAGCCGGAGAGGACCCTGAGGCAGTAAAAAATGTAATCCGGGATTTATACAACCTTTACGGGATACGCGTCATCCTGGGCCACTGGCTGGGCTTCTGGGAATACCCCTGCCCTCTTTACGGTGACAAGGATTTTGAAGAAAAAATCAAGAAAGAAGCCCTGGAGATGGTCTCTCTTTATAAAGATGAGCCCGCGGTTTTAATGTGGATCCTGGGTAATGAAAACAATTATTCCATATTGGGCCAGATTAACCCCTGGTCAACAGATGAAATAGATGAAGAGCCCGACCCTCAGAAACAAAAAGCCATGCGGGCAAAGGTTTATTATTCTTTTGTAAATGATATCTCCAAAGAAATACATAAAGTTGACCCTAACCATCCGGTAGCGCTGGGAAACGGAGAGCTCATTGGCCTTGAGTTTGCTAACCAGTATGCCCAGGATGTGGACCTTGTTGCCTGCATTATTTACCGCGGCAGGACCTTCGGTAACCTTTTTAATTCGCTGCGCGCAACCTTTGATAAGCCGCTTCTTTTATCGGAGTTCGGCGCGGACTGTTACGACGCGCATCTGAAGAAGGAAGACCAGAACATGCAGGCATTCTTCCTGGAGTCGCAGTGGCGGCAGATTTATATAAATCTGGCCAAGAACAAAGACGGCGCAGGCAACTGCCTTGGCGGCACGCTTTTTGAATGGACGGATGAGTGGTGGAAGCATAATGAAAATTCTCCCGATACCTGGAAGGAGCATGATACCGAATCCAACTGGTCTAACGGAAGTTATTATTTTGATATAAAGGCAGACGGCAATAAAAATATGAATGAAGAGTGGTTTGGCATTGTGGCTTTATCCGAAGAATTAGAGGAAGGTTTAAATAAACGTATCCCGCGCAAAGGCTATTATATAATCAGGGAATTCTGGAAGAAACCGGTATTAGAGAACAAAAATAAAAAGAAAAAATGAGGAGATCACGGATATTATTTTGTTTACTGGCAATTGCCTTGAGTCCGCTATTTAATTTATCTTATTTGTCTGCCCGGGAAAGCGAAACGCTGGTCGCTTTGAGTAAGCGCGCCTTAGAGGCTAAAGATAGCGCAGAAATTTACAGTACCTTTGAAGAATTAAAAACTTTTTATTTTAAAGATAACCGCTATGCGGATTTCATAGAGTTCTTGAAATCCTTAGCCAAGAAAAAGAAACCGCTTTTAGCCTTTGTGAATTACTACACGGCGCTTTGCCGCTACTCTCAGCTAAAATATCTTGAGGAAGCCCAAAAATGGGATGAATACTTCAGCCAAGGTAACGCTTACAGGAATGAAATAACCGATAACGCCGCCGCTGCAATCAGCGCCACTTTTGCAAAAGAGCCGGTTTATCTTTATAGCCGCCTGTTATTATGGCAGTTTCATAAGGATCAGCAGGACGCGTTTATTGATGGTGCGCTTTCGGATTTGATGCTGGCGCTTTCGGAATATTCCCGGCAGTCAGAGGAACCGGCTCCGGTAAAGTCAGTTGCCGAGCGCCTTGCCGCTTATGGCGAGAAGGGAAAGTCAAAAGAGGCTTACAAAATTTATGTCAATAAAATCGCCTCACAACAGGTAAGTAGCGAAGAGCTTTTTAATATAGCCGAGGGTTTTTACCGGGAAGATAGCCTGGATTTAAGCGAGCTTGTTTTTGATGTCTATATTGAAAGGATTTCCGGGCTGGATAAAGAAAAACAATTGCCGATCCTGATAGATATCGCCAGGAAATTTACATACAAAGATGAAGGGCCAAAAGACATGTTTTATGCGGAAAAGATCTTCGGGAAAATAGAAGAAACCGCAGGCATTGCGGCATTTGACCAGGTGCTTATCTATTTGCGCGGTTTCAACTTAGAGAAACTTAAAGAATTTGCTGGCTCAGAAAAAGTTTATACAAAACTGCTTGAGATGTATCCGGCCCATCCTAAAGCGGATGAGATAAATTATAAATTGGGGATCATTTCTGCTTATATAATGCGGGATTTAAATAAGGGGAGGGCTTATTTTGAGAAGCTGGCAGCAAAAGAAGAGCCGACAAGCCATGTAATCTCCAGTTTATACCAGTTGGGGCTTCTGAGCCAATGGTCCAATGATACGGCAAAGGCAAGAGAGCATTACAATAAATTAATAGAGATGGCGAAGGATAGTTTCAAAGAGGCGGTTTCTCTTACTAAAGAAAGAATTGAAGAGCTGGACGCAGGTAAGCCCATGGAATATAACCTGAAAACCTTTTTAGATACCGCCCTTAGCGAAGAATATGCCGGATTTGATATGTCAAAATCAGAATTAAAAGCCTCCCGTTACCGGCTGGGGTCCTCCAAAGAAGTAACCGTGTCATCAAACGTATTTTTACCTGAAAGCGGCTGCATGCAGGTTGAAGTACAGTATCTTTGGTCAGGCGATTTAGGCAAGGCCTCTGCCCAGGCAGGCGCGTCTTCCTTCAATACTTCCTACACAGAGCCCGGGACAAAGATAATAAGCCTGATTATTGTCTCAGCCCAAGGAATCATTGACCGCAACCTCGACCTCCTGGACGTAAATTAGCACCTGGTGTGATGCTAATCGGACACCTGCTATCAATACAAATTCACACCTGGTGCGAATCCGTTCGGACACCGCATTATTTATGCCCTGGCAATCAATAAACCAGCGTATCAGTTAGCCTATCATTTTTACCTAACACCCTTGCATGGTAACTATTCCATGGATATTCTGAAGGACTTTGTGTAAGTTGCGCCCTTACTGGATTAAACTCAACATAATTAAAGCATTGAATCAAATATTCATCCTTTGCAATAACCTTGTTCTTAAAGCGACCCTGCCATAAATGCCCAACTTTTTCATGCTTACCATTGAAATACCTGGTATATGTCATATTTAAATCATGCATAAAGCTGGAGAGCATTCTGCGGTCTCCTATTTCTCCCAGTATGTGCACATGATTTGGCATGAGGCAATAAGCATAAACTTTGAATTTATATTTCCTTTTGAACCTCCTAAGCAGAGACAAATAGACAAGGTAGTCTTCTTGTAATCTAAAGA
>JBFMBZ010000047.1:0-24010 GCA_040754615.1 Candidatus Omnitrophota bacterium
TCATCGTTATTCATCAGGCCTTTTGTCAGATAGCCTGTCTTTTTAAAAAACATTCCTGCCCAGATAAATTCATCTGAAGTTCTTATACCATGCTGCATAAATACTAGGCTTTCTAACAGGGTTTTATAGGCATCTCTGCTTTTCTGGATTGCGTCAACTGCTCCGACATCAATAAGATAAATTTTTATTTTGCCATCTTCTTTTGCTACCCTAAAATTACCGCCATGCGGATCTGAAAGGTAAAGACCCTTCCCAAACAATTGGGCCATTAAGAAGTCAAACACTATCTTCTTCAACTCCTTTAGTTCCTGGCTATTTAGGATGCCGTTCTTTATTAATTCTTCTTCTTTATCTAGGTCCTTGCCTTCTATCTTTTGGCTAAAGATAACTTTGCCCTCATGAATTTCATATATCTCTGGGACTACGAATTCTACTTTTTCCCCGCTTGACAAATTATACGATTTTTCGGCATTTATCTCCGCCAGTTGTGCCTTTAATGTTTCTGTGCTCTTAGACTCTTTTTCAAAATCCGCGTCTTGCCTTATCCCCTCAGATGCCCTATGCTCAAAACCATCCGGCACCCTCACGCCTCTCCTTCTTAAAAGAGAGCAAACTCTTTTGAAAAACGCCAAATCTTCTTCTAATTCATGCGCCACAACAGGCCGCTTTATCTTAAGGGCGATGATATCTCCTTTGTGCGTAACTGCCTCAAAAACGACTTTGATGGAAGCGCCTCCCAGCGTCTTTACGATTTTCTTAATCCTATCCTTGATATTCAGGTTGCTCAATGTCTCAAATGCTACTGCTTTAGTTAAAGGATCAGCCCCGGAAGACAAGCTAGCCAAGGATGCTCTCAATTCCTCCGGGATACTTATATCTCCTGAAAAGGCTAGTATCTGGGCAACTTTGACTCCGATAATCCCCAACGATTCCATAAACTTAGGTATAATTTCGTAAGCCGAATGTTCTGCGCTTTTATTCTCTGACAATAAAGAAGAGAAGTTTATCGCTATTGATTTTACAATTTCAAGCCTTTTCGCATTATCGCTAGAGTCTATGATGGTTCTATATATTTTTTTCAGAAGCCCCTTAGAGATACTTTCCCCCAAGTCAGCCTTTCTCAAAATAAAGTTAAAAACCTCTTCCATAAATTCTTTAAATAGCCTTTCATCCTGCAGAATCCCCTCATTGCCTAAGAACATCTCTTCGATAAATAGCGCTCTTGCGTTTTCTCCTGCGTAGGCATAGATAGGATTTCTTGCTGGCGAATAAATATTTTTAATGGACTCGAAAGATACCCCAAAAAGTTCTTCATATTCTTTCATAAATAAAGGCATATCTTTTATGCCTAAAACCCACAGCACAAAATCCTTTTTCTGCTCTGAAGAGGTTTTTTCAAAGAAAAGTTTTATTTTTTCTTCGGTATAGACTTTTTCTATCTTTTCCTTGTCCTCTAAGATATGCTCTTTTTTGCCGTAAAAAAGCTTGGCCACTTCTCTATACTCTTCATCGGTCTGCACTCTTTCCAAAATGCTCTTTAAAATATCATCGCGCAGATAACCTGCTTCCGGAAAATACCTTTTAACCGCTTCTACTTCCTCCTTGAGAGACATGCTTGGGTTAACGGAATGTTCCAGCTCTAATGCCTTGAGCAGATATTGGTTCCTAAAATAATTGTTGTAAAATTTACCGGCTGCGTCTTTTAGGCTGTTTAACTTATCTTGTACGTTACTTTTCGGGTTTATAAGTTCCTTTTCGAGCAACAAAACTAAATATTTGTCGCGGGTAGGCTGCGCATTAGCAAACAATGAACAGATATAAGAAAGTTTCTTTCCAAAGCTTTCTTGAGAATAAATCTTTTCTTGTATCTTTTTTTGTAATAATTCTGGTATAACCGCGTCAAGTTGGACAAGTCTCTGCGGATGGTTAAAATCAAAATAAAATATATCAATTTTGGAAATGCCTCTTTTTGTCCTTTGGAAAGCAAGGTATTTTAGTATAATTTTTCTGATAAATGCCAGGTCATTATTTGTATAAATCTCGGCCAATAACTTCTCTAAATAATAATTTTTCACTATGGAATTTAGCAGCTTTAAATTGTTTTCTGACAAAAGGCTATTTTTTATACGTCTTTCTTTAAAAATGGACCCCGCCCTTTTTAAAAATTTTTCTTTTAGGTATTTATTCTCATACTGGGACAACACAAGGCTTCCGGAATATTTTATAAGCGATACAATTGAAATAAAAATACTATCCATTCTGTAAACAAAATGGCTGGCTGTGGCTCCTATCCTTTTTATCAGGTCAAATAGAAACACAAGAGGCCCTTTATTTTGGGAGGGTAGCCTTAGGATATTTATATACTTAATGGGCATATGCCCGAACATGTCTCCTGCGCCATCTTCTGCCCCGATGCCGGAATTTTTGCTCCTATTTACCTTGCGTTGTAAATAACCGAAAATGGTTGCGTTTATCAAAATGAGCCTTGCATCGCTGGTCAAATACGGAGAAATCGCCTCTATCTTTTCTGCTATCCCGGCTTGCTCTTCCGCCAGTTTTTTAAGCGCTATGAGGTTAAATGCGCTGACATTTGGATAATCCTTGTTTACCTCCCTGCTAAGCAAAGCTAAAAGAATAAAATTCCTGAAGAAGCCTTCGGGAAGGTATCTGTGAATGGCTACAAGTAACTCATCGAAAGTTAAGGAAGAATCAAAAATAAAGTCAAATAATTCCATAAAAGATAATTTCTCGGCTTCAAGGAACAGCGTTCTATCTAAATATAAAGGCAGGTTAAAAAGCTCCCTGAACAAAGGTTCATACCTCTGGGAGATATTCGCCTCTGCCTCTGAGCCCGAAAAATGTCCATATAAGAAAGGTGAATCGTCCTTTCCGGACCGTATTTTCTCTTGTTTAACTAAAAATTCTTTGAGCGCAAATTGCAATTTTGTGAATTTTTGCCTTAAATCCCGGCCGTAACCTATCTGTTTAAAAAATATCCTTAAGTTCAAAAACAAAATATAATTTGCCCAAAATCCCCTGACCACATTTTCCTCTTCTTGCTCCAGGACCTTGCCTTCCATATTCAATGTCAACCCTAACGTAGAAAGCAATGCGGAGAATGTTCTGTCTTTGTCTTTTCGGCTTATATTGAATTCCTCTTCTTGAATTCTAAAAAGATACCCGCTATTTAAGAATCTAGCTAAAATCTCTAATTCTTCATCTTTTATGGCTTCAATCGCGTCATAAAATTCATCCCTGCCTAAAATTCCTCCCTTAGAGAAAAAGCAGATTAATATTTTTGACCCTTTTTGCAATATATCAATGCCTTCAGAGATTCCCGCTTCTTTTAGGGCATCTTTGACTTGCTCATCTAATACTTCTGCAGACATCCCTGCAATGGCATTAAACAATTCCCTGTCTAAGGGGCCTTTTTCTATTTCTCTGCTATTATTTTGATAGCAATATCTCGTTAGCTTGCCAAGCAGCGCGAAGCATTCTGTTGCACTTTTATCTCGGCTCCATATCCTGTACATATCCCTATACAGATCAAAAAAACTTTTCTCTAATTTAAAGAATCCAAACTTATCCAAGAGCGCACTATTGCCATTTTGCAAACCGTCCAGGGCTTCATTAGAGATTATCTTGGCAATTTTGGTCTTATTCGTATTTGTTTCTAACCAAAAGGATTTAACCAGAAAATCCTCCACGCTCTTCCCCTTGGGCCCGCCATCTTTATAATATTGATACAATAGGGCTGCCGCTTCTTCATCTATCTCCCGATTTGTATATCCGTCATAGATAGCGCTAATCTGAGGAAATTCTAGTATCAATGCAACTTTCTCTTCTACGCTTAATTCTTTTGTAGTTAATAAATTATACCGGACGACTTTCCAGTCTACCGTGCTAAAATACTCTACCAAAGAATTTCTTTGTTTTTCATACAATGCCCTTATTATCTCCTCCCAGCTTGCCCAGTGATAATGTTCCTGCAATGCTGCCGCTATTATCCTCTGCCAAAGTAAAGTAAAGTATTCTTGGTAATTTTTTACAGAGACTTCATATAAATCACGATCTGCGGTGTCACGCCCGCCTTCTTTTTTCGTTCGAAATCGCAAATGCGTAATAATAAATTCCTGCATTTCTTGTATATACTGCGGGATTGTTTTATTATCCGAAAAGAAAAAATCCGTTATTCTATATTGAATGATTTCTGCTGTATGGGATTTAAAACCATCGAGCTCCGTTGCCTCGCCTAATTTCTCTAAAGCATATCTTTCTAACAAAAGCGTGACCATCTTCCTGCTGAAAATACCATATCTTTGGGCTATATAATCCAGCAAGCCTTGATATCCTTGGCTGAATTCAACTTGTGCCTTGTCCAGGGATTGCCTATCTAATTTGTTCCCTATATCTCTAACTAGCTCATTATCTCTAAAATACGAATCATTTTTAATGGTACCCCCGTCTAACATAGCGGATAAAAGGTAGGAGCGGCGCAAATCCCGCTCTTGGAATCTTGGGAATGTCTTCGAACCCAATTGCACATATCCGGTATCTTTTGTTTCATCTGCAAATCTATCTTCCATAAGCGCATTAATAATGTTAATTACCCCGTGGCTAACGATGGTATTCGTATATTCTGGATAGACAACAGCCCTCTCCATTAGGTTGATTAGGGCATCAAATGTTTTTATATTATTAAGCTCTTCGAATAAAAGCCTTAAATCTGTCTTGTTATCCAATTCTGCTTCGGATATTTTAGAAAACGTTCTTATTGTATCCGTATAAAGCCAATTAGCGGTCCGTATTTTATCTCCGAGGTATTTTATTCTCTTTTCCAAGGGCGGGTGTTCGTCTACCGCCTCAGCTATTGAACCAAGCAAGTCGTCTGTCTTGTCCAATATGCTTAGGATTTCAAATAATTTCTTTGCCTCTAGCACATTATATCCTGCTTTATTCATAAACTCTAAAACCATATCCGCGTCTATTTCTTGTGCAAACCTTTCTTTCTGCGAAATATCGTCTCTATACCCTAATTTTTCTCTTTGCATAATATGCCGTATCTCATGAGCCAATACAAAAGCTATGGCATCTTTTGTTAAACCTTGCTTTTGCAAAAACTTAAATACGCCGGTAGAAAGCGCAATTATTTTAAATTTTGGTACCGCAAAAGCCTTTAATTCATCGTCTTCTAATAAATACAGGCTCGCGCCTTCTATCTGCGCATGTTGGCATAGCCTATCAAATATCTCCTGAGTCTCCCTGTACAGATTAAAAAAGACAGAGTCCTCTGGATCTTCTATCCATCCGTATGCCAATTTTAAAGCCCTATTTATGCGTCGTAGTTCGGCTACAGAATACCCTTCTACCTTATCTGCGTCCGCCGCGGCCTCTCTTCTTCCTTCAACCGGCGAGCCGGAGCTGGCAGGTTCCTCCATTTTGGATTCCAAATAGTGCCTGACGTTGGAAGATATCTTTTTAGAAATGCTATCTAGAGAGCCCGCGCCTTTATAGGAGCCGAGCCCGTCTTCGCCAAAGAGCCGTAATATTGCGTTACGCACACGCTGCTGATTTGCAAACTCTATTGTGATCGCCCGTAACGCATCCTGCTTTTCTTCGGAATACATGTTTGTAACTGTTTCTAAAACGGGCGCTGTCTGGTTGGCGTCTGCGCCATAATAATATAAAAGCTCGCAGATAAAATCTTTTGCTGGGCCTGTTATGACATTACCCAGGTCTACTATCACCAGCCTCCCCGTATCTTTCTCTAACATAATATTGCTCCAGTGCACGTCTGAAGGGAATCTGCCTTCCAAGGCATCCTTGTCATTAAGCGCAAAAAATATCCTGGTCATCAATGTGGCGACCTTGCTGCTCACGCTGCCTGAAATCAGTTGATTATTGCTTCCGGATTCGGATATAATTTTTAGCTCTTGGTCAAACTGCAGGAGGGTATTGGCTAATTGCAGCATTTCTTCAGCCTGGGCCTTGTTGAATCCCTTGGATAAGATGAGAGAGCGGATATCTTGCTGCGCCTGTTCGCTTAATTCCTGGCGTCCATTATTTACATGCTCCTTAAGTACATTACGGATTTTGCTGCTATTTAAGACCTTATCCGCAAATTCTCTTATTTGCGTTATTGTGTATCCGTCTATGAACTCTTCAAATTCTATGGTAATAGAATCTTCTCCTGCAGAAGGCTGAATCTTATACCCATAACCCGATGCACCGCGCGAAAGCTCAAGCACTCCTCCCAGGGTAGGCACCAAACCCGTGCCCCTAAGTTCTATCAACGCTTCTCTTTCTCCCGCTTCAAACAGGGAAGATTCTTTTCTAGGGGTTTTAATGGCGGCTAAAAAATTCATTGGTTTTCCGGAAAGCGTATTTAATTCTACTTTTAAAACGTGCTTATTGCTTCCTGAGGCGTGATAGGACACAGATTTGTCCAGGATATCTCCAAGCCGGATATTAAGACCAAGATTTTTGATTATTTCGCCGAACGCCTCGGGATGTTTTTCAAAAAGAAAATCAACGATTTTCTTGCCTTCCCCTTCTAACCCCTCCTTCTCTTCTTGGTTTATTTCTAAGAATGCTTGGTGCCGAGGTTCTTTATCTCGTAGTGGCGAAGCAGAAACAGGCTCAATAAGCTCAATATTGCCGAATGATAATTGGAACGGGTTTTCTAGGGTTCCGCCTTTGGCAGTGAGCGATGGCGTTTTTCTCTTCAAGAATTCCGGAAGCTCTATTGCGCTAGATGATATTCTTCCCGCGCCGATAGCGCCTGCTATCCCGGAACCAGCTCCCGCGCCCCCGCCTCCAAAAGCGATGCCTCCGCTAAAATAGCTGCGGATGGTCTGGCCAAAGGGAGTAGAAACCGGCTGTTGAATATTGTATTCGCCTTCTTTAAATGATTTCTGGTATTCTTTAAAATATGTTTCTTTTGACCAGCTCTCTTGCGAAGTTAAGCCGTTTAGATTTCTTTTATCTATTAACCAGGAATATAAGCCGCCCTTGCCGTAGAACTTCTCTTTAAACCAGTGCGATAAAATCAACGAATAATAAACCTGCCTTAAAGAAGCGTAGCGCTTGGCAGTGTTGATTTCTTTGGTGAGCCGAGGCATAATCAGCTCGCGCATCAGTTGCGCGGCATATTCATTCAAGTTTTTGGAACGAGGGTCTTTAAAACTATAGGGACGGTTCTCTGTGAGGAGATTGCCTCCTTGAGAACCGTCCCTAAGGTAGTCTTCTTCCAAGAGCACCTTTAAAGTCGCTTTGTAAATATAGGCGTTGTCCTGCGCTTCCCGGATAATAATTTCATCCGGCACAATCCAGGGCCGGCTTAGGGTGGGAATTGATACATTTTCCGTGCCGAATATTTCTCCTGCTTTCTTATAAAGTTTTTCCCAATATTCTTTGCCCTCCAAAGTTTGCGGAGAAGTAAACCTGGCAGTATCTTTCTTAAGCTCGAGGTCTGCCTCAAGCAAAACCTTTCCTACATCGGTTTTAGCTACATAATCATCAATAATGCTCTCCGGAGTGTCCGGCCGCAGGTTAACCCAGAAAGAGTCGTTAGGAAGGCTAATGCCAACGAAGAAATATTTTAAAAGCTCGCGGCCCTCACCTTCCAGAAGCGCCTCTTGTAATTCCTTGCTGTCTCCTTTATCTAAAAGTACTCGGAAGTTATTCAGTTCTGGGTTATAGGAGAGGTACCTTAAGTGCAGGGGCCGGAATTTATCACTGGCAAAAGAATTCTGCATCCGGCTAAAATAACCGGAGATATCCAATTGCCCAGCTACTTGTGCAAACCCGGTTTGCTCAAAAAGCAGGCAAAAGCATAATAGAAAAGCAATAAATCTAGTAACCTTCCGTGGCATTTTATAAATGGTGGTTTTGGTTTATCAGCCGTATTTAATTGAAGTATATATTATATGGAAGGTGTTTCAAGGGTGCGGGGAGGGTTTCAAGAAAGCGTTTTCTAAATTATAACTACGAACTCGCCGCGGGGTTTTTGGATTTTGAGCGCCTCTAAAATGCCTGAGCTCCTGCCGCGCTTAATCTCTTCGAATTTTTTGGTGAGCTCTCTGGCAACCACAATCTCCTTGTCGCCAAAGACAGCTTGGATATCTCCCAAGGCAGCCAAAATCCTATGGCAGGACTCATAAAAGACAACAGTAGACTTTAATTTCATTAATTCTTTGAGTCGGTTTTGCCTGGCCTGGGTACGGTTAGGCAGGAATCCCGCGAAGAAAAATTCGTGGGCTGGCTTTCCGGAAAGCACCAAGGCATCCAAGAAAGCTGCCGGCCCCGGAATAGCCGTAACTTCAATATTATTTTTGATGGCTAAGTTAATCAGGTTGTATCCGGGGTCTAATATTCCGGGTGTTCCGGCATCCGAAACCAAAGCCACAGATTTACCTTCTTTAAGCAGCTTTAAAAGGTATTCTGCCTTGACAAACCGATTGTGTTGGAAAAAACTGGTGGTGGGGGTGCTAATGCCGTAATGGTCAAGGAGTATCTTGGTGTGCCGCGTATCTTCGCAGGCAATTAAATCTACGCTCTTTAATACTTCAACTGCGCGGAAAGAAATATCCTTCAAATTCCCAATTGGCGTGGAAACTATATACAACATTATTCTACTGTTACGGATTTGGCAAGGTTACGCGGCTGGTCAACGTCTGTCCCGCGCTTTACTGCGATATGATAGGCTAATAATTGTAAAGGAAGCGCAATTAGCAAAGGAGAAAACAGCTCCTCTGTTTTTGGCACAAAAATAACTTCTTTGGTTAACTCTTTGATTTTCTCGTCGCCTTCCGTGGCAATGGCGATGATTTTTCCCTTGCGGCTGTGTATTTCCTGAATATTGGAATACATCTTTTCATAAATCCTGGATTCCGGGGCAACGCAGACAACTGCGCGGTATTCATCAATCAAGGCAATCGGCCCGTGTTTCATCTCCCCTGCAGCATAACCTTCAGCCGGGATATAAGAAATCTCTTTTAATTTCAGCGCTCCTTCCAAAGCAGAAGGGAAATTAATATTCCTGCCTAAAAACAAAAATGAGCCAAAGTGCGAATGCCTGCGGGCTAAGTTGGCGATTTTATTCTGATTCTTTAAAATGTTTTCTTGGAGCCGGGGTATCTGTCTTAATTCCTCAAGGTATTTATTTATCTTTTCCTGAGACAAAATATTTTTCAAGCCTGCGAGGTACAATGCCAACAGGTATAGTATGAGTAATTGCGCGGTATATGCTTTGGTAGAAGCCACTCCTATTTCGGGCCCGGCGTGCGTATAAATTATCCCATCTGACTCGCGGGTTAAGGTAGAACCCACCACATTGCAAACTGAAAGCACTACTGCCCTGCGTTTTCTTGCTTCCCTTATCCCGGCCAGGGTATCGGCGGTTTCCCCGGACTGGCTTATGGCAATTACCAGTGTCTCCTTATCAATAAGGAGGTTACGGTACCGGAATTCGCTGGAAACCTCGACTGTGGTGGGTATGGAACAAAGAGACTCTAAAATATATTTCCCCACCAACCCAGCATGAAAAGCAGTGCCGCAGGCAACAATAGTAATGTTCTTTAAGTTGCTTAATGTTTCTTCAGTTATTTCTAGCTCTTCAAAAATAATTGTATTATCTGTACGCGCCCTGATATTGAGCAGGTTTTCGGCAATCTTAGGCTGCTCATTGATTTCCTTCAGCATAAAATGCCTGAAGCCCTGCTTTTGCGCCTGCGCTATATCCCAGTTGATCCTCTGGGTCTTTCTTTGTATTTCTTGCCCGTTCAGGTCAATGATCTTGAAGCTCTCTTTAGTCAAAATTACCAGTTCATTTTCTTCTAAAAAAACTACTTCTTTTGTATGCTCTAAAACCGCGGGGGTATCCGACGCCAGAAAGTTTTCGTTCTTGCCCACGCCCACAATTAAAGGGCTCCCTGACCGGGCGCCAATCAATTTTTCCGGGTCCCTTTTAGAAATTACGCCAACGGCAAATGAGCCGACTAATAATTTCAAGGCGCTGCGCACCGCTTCTTCCAGCGGAGTATTTTTTCCATAAAATTTCTCAATAAGATGCACAATCACTTCCGTATCGGTCTGGCTGCGGAAGGAGTGGCCTTCTTTTATCAGGTTTTTCTTTATGGTTTCGTAGTTTTCAATAATGCCGTTATGGACTATGGAGAGTTCTTTTTTACAGTCTAAATGCGGGTGGGCATTAATCTGATTTGGCGCTCCATGAGTTGCCCAGCGGGTATGCGCAATCCCGGTTGAGCCTGAAAGCGGCTTTTGCTTTAAGAGTTTTTCCAGGGCGGAGATTTTCCCGGGTGTTTTCTGAATAGCGATATTTTGGGAGGAGTTTGAAAGAAGGGTCATCCCGCTTGAATCATAACCGCGGTATTCCAGGTGCTTGAGCCCGTTTAAAAGGATAGGTTGTGCTTCTCTTTCTCCAACATAACCAATTATTCCGCACATTGAGCACCTAACTTTAATGTCCCCAACCGGATTTGAACCGGTGTCGAGAGCTTGAAAAGCTCTTGTCCTAGACCAGGCTAGACGATGGGGACTAAACTATTCTTCCTCTTCTGCGATGACGGGAGCAACGCAGGAAACACGATCCTTATCGTGCAGTTTAATCAGGCGTACGCCCTGGGCAGAGCGCCCGGTCTCGCGTATATCTTTTATGGCACAACGCAAAAACATCCCGTCCTGCGTAATCACCATCAATTCGTCTTTATCACTTACGGTTTTTAAGCTTACGGCATTGCCGTTTTTCTCGGTTACCTTGATATTAATCACGCCTTTGCCGCCGCGGCTGGTCAAACGGTACTCTTCTGCTTGCGTGCGTTTGGCAAACCCTAATTCCGTAACGGTTAACACATCGGCGTCCTTACGCACTAAAACCATGTCTATAACTTCATCTTTTTTAGATAAAGAAATGCCCCGCACGCCTTGTGCTGCCCTGCCCATATCGCGCACTTTAGCCTCGGAGAACCGGATCGCTTTCCCCTGTTTGGTGCCGATTAAAATCTCCTGTTTCCCGTCAGTAAGCTCAACTCCGATTAATTCATCGGCCTTCTCCAGGGTGATGCCGATGATGCCGGCCTTACGGGGATTACTATAAGCATCTAATTTGGTCTTCTTTATCTGCCCTAGTTTTGTTACCATGACTAAATATTTGTCGGGCGAGAATTCTTTTACAGGAATGGTTGAGCTTACCTTGGCGCCCTGCTCAAGCTGCAGCAAATTCACAATCGCCTTTCCCTTGGAAATACGGCTTGCCTGCGGTATCTCATAAACCTTGAGCCAATGCACCTGCCCTTTGTCAGTAAAGACAAGCAGATAATCTTTGGTGGAGGCCACAAAAAGATGTTCGATAAAATCCTCTTCTTTGACCTCTGCGCCGGTGGCCCCTTTTCCTCCGCGTTTTTGCTTACGGTAGGCGCTTACCGGAAGCCGCTTAATATAACCGCCGTGGCTTATGGTCACTACCACGTCCTCTTCGGCGATTAGGTCTTCGACTTCCAGCTCTTCCACTTCTCCTACTATATCGGTCCGCCTTTCGTCCCCGTATTTTTTCTTCAAGGCCTCCAGCTCCTCTTTAATAATGGCTTCTATCTTTTTCTCTGAAGCTAAAATTGCCTTACAAAGCTCAATTTTTTTCAGTAATTCCGCGTATTCAGCGTCTATCTTGTCCCGCTCCAGCGCGGTCAGCCGCTGCAACTGCATCTCTAATATAGCCTGAGACTGAATTTCGGATAAATCAAACTCTTTCATCAAGCGTTCTTTAGCCACTTCCGTATTTTTAGAGGTCTTAATCGTCTTAATAATGCGGTCAATGTATTTTAAGGCTATTTTTAAGCCTTCTAAAATATGCGCCCTTTTTAAGGCCTTATCCAATTCAAATTGTGTCCTGCGCCGGATAATTATCTTGCGGTGGCCGATATAGGCCTCCAGAAGCTGGCGTAAGTTCAAAACGCGCGGCCGGTTATCCACTAAGGCCAGCATAATAATACCAAATGTCCCCTCTAGCTGCGTATGTTTAAAGAGCTGGTTTAAGATAATCTGCGGCTCGGTATCGCGCTTTAACTCTACAACAATACGCATCCCTTCCTTATCAGACTCATCGCGGATATCTGAAATCCCTTCTATCTTTTTGTCATCCACGAGTGCAGCAATGGCTTCAATGAGGCCGGCTTTTTGCACCTGATAAGGTATTTCGGTAACCACGATTAAATCTTTGCCGTTTTTCTGGCGCTCCACACTTGCCCGGGCGCGCACCGTAAGCTTTCCTCTCCCGGTTTCATAGGCTTCTTTGATTCCGGCCTTGCCGCAAATTACCCCGCCCGTCGGAAAATCCGGCCCCCTTACAAAACGCATTAAGTCCTTTATCTGGGCTTCAGTATTATCCAAGAGATAAATAATCGCGTCGGCAATCTCATTTAAATTATGCGGCGGGATATTGGTAGCCATTCCCACAGCGATCCCGCTTGAGCCGTTAACCAAAAGATTGGGTAAGCTAGCAGGAAGCAAAAGCGGTTCTTTAAGCGAGGCGTCAAAGTTGGGGCCGAAATTAACCGTCTCTTTGTCAATATCTCCGAGCATTTCATCGGAAATTGCGGATAAGCGGGCTTCGGTGTAGCGCATGGCCGCGGCTGCGTCCCCGTCAACAGAGTTATGGACAAATACGCCACTTGCCAAAGCAAAATTATGCCATCGCCCTATAGTCAGGTCATAAACATCTTCTTTTTGGTTGAGAAATTCTACTTTAATGACTTTGTGGTTAAGTTTTTGCCTCCCCTGAAGAACCATATCTTCAAAACTGGAAAAATATTTTAAGGCATTTTTTAAGTGCGGTAGCCCCGGTTGACGCATTTCCTCATACAACTCTGGAGTAACTTTTTCACCCCTATCCATTAAACCGCGCAGAAAACCGGTAATCCTGCTTTTGGCTACCTTCTCTTTGTAGCGTGGATCCTGCCATTTTTTTCTCAATGCAACCGCGGCTTTCCCAGCTAACATTTTCATAAAACCAGGGGTTTCTTGTAACCGTCTCTGATTTGAAGCAACTACGCCACTAATAAATTTTGCCCTGAATAGTTTCTCCTGCCACTGCTTCCTTGCTTTTTGCCTATGCAATTCCTTTACTGAGGGATTTTCCCAAAGCTGCTTGGCCATTTTAACAAAATGATCGGGGCTATATTGACTTCGGTATTGAGGATTCCTCCACAATTCCTTTGCCTGTCGCGACATTTTGTGCCGATATGCCTTGTTAGCCCATCTTTCTCTGTTCAGTCTTGCAATGCGCTCCCGATGCTTTGGATCAGACCAAATTCTCAGTGATGTTTCTCGCGTAATACCGGCAATAAAATCTCTATAATTTACATCTTTCCATCTTCGCTTTAACTCCACTGTCTTTAGCCTGCTTAATAATTGCTGGAATTCTTGCTTCTTCCATAAATTCTTAAGGTTTTGGCTCGACGCGCTTATGATTCTTTGGCGATATTCGGGGCTTTGCCAAGCCAGCTTTATAGTTGCGCTCATCTTGTTCCGATAAGCCGGATTCTGCCAATTCTTACGATTCCGCGCTGATAAGCGCATGCCAATTTCTTTTAGATGCTCTGGGTTATCTAAAAACCGCTTTCTTCCTTCAGCTAGATTATTTACATATTCTGGATCGTTCTTATGCCGCCATTCAGTGATTTCCTTATGCAGTTTCCAATGCTCGCCCCACGGTATCCTCTCAATATTGTCGGGGTTATTATTCAATTTGTTGAAGTCTTTATGATGCCTTATCCTGCCTGCGCTTTTTGTGTAAATATTTTTCTCTAAATTCCATTTGTCTGCTAAATGATGGACAAATGCCCATTTTTCTTCTATAGGCTGGTAAATAATTTCGTACCCTTTTAGATTCACATTGTCTTTTCCATCATAAGGCATAGCATATAATGGCATCAGACTATCTTCGGGCTGCAATTCTCTGGCTTTTTTGTATGTGCCGTTCCTTAACATAAAAAGATGGTCAGGCGTACATTTAATTTCTGCGTCATTGTCTAAGGTAACTTTTATTATCTCGGCAGCCAAGCGCGTTTTTCTCGGGTTTTTAATTTCTGCAGTTTCGATTTTTTGAGTTTTTGAGTTGAAGGTAAAGGTATAATTCTTTTTACCTTGCTGTGATTCTTTAACCAGCTCCTCAAAAGAAAGATTTCTTCCGTCGGTAAGCCTAATTTGCGTATCTTTAGTAAAGCAGCCAAAATTACCCTGGCCCTCTACTAAAGGATAACGCAAAGAAAAATCCTGCGCCATTCTTACCAAAGTATCATATACTGCCACATCCCCGTGGGGATGGTATTTACCTAAGACTTCTCCGACGATACGCGCGCATTTTTTATTGGGCTTTGAATGCTCCAGGCCCAATTCCTGCATCGCAAAGAGTATCCTCCTGTGCACGGGCTTTAGGCCGTCCCGCACATCAGGCAGGGCCCTGCCTACGATTACGCTCATCGCGTAATTGAGGTAAGAATCCTTAACTTCCTCTTCAATATAAACCGGGATTATTTTCTCGTTACGGGTATACATTTTATATATCTAGGTTTTTGACCTGGTGCGCGTATTCTTCAATAAACTGCCTGCGCGGCTCAACCTGGTCTCCCATTAAAACCGTGAACATCTTATCCGTCTCTACCGCATCTTCCAAGGTCACCTTCAAAATGGTGCGTTTTTCCGGGTCCATAGTCGTATCCCAAAGCTGTTGCGGGTTCATCTCACCTAAGCCCTTATACCTTTGGATGTGCATCCCTTTAGTAGCTGCCTCTTTGATATAAGCCAGGGCTTCTTTTAATGACCAAAGGTCTTTTTGCTCCTTTTCATTAATGATACGATAAAGGGGTTTTGGCTTTCTCACCTCATCCTTGGTTGAGGCAGGTTTTCCCCCTGCTTCATAATGATAGGTGGTAATATCCAGGCCTAATTTCTCAATTTTGGCTATTATTGGCTCAATTTCATGGGTTTCGAACAACTCTGCTACGTCTGGTTCTTCTGCTTTATCGTCTTTTGCGGTTAGGGCGGCTAATTCCTTGTCAGAATAGATAAAATGGTCTTTCCCCTCCACTTTTACCCTATAAATTGGCATTTTTTTGGTCTTTGGATGCATAAAAGTAAGGTATTTTGCGAATTCTACTCCCTTTTTATCTATGCCTTTCCCTAGTTTTTCCAGTTCCACCAAGAGCTCTAAGAGGTCCTTAAACTTATTGTCAGTAAAGGTTTCTTTGTCTTTGAGCCGGATAAACTTATGGCCCTCCCTGCCCAAATCCAACAAAAGCTCATCCATCTGGTGCTCGGTCTGGATATACTCTTCCCGCTGTCCCCTTTTAATCTTAAATAAAGGCGGCTGGGCAATATAAATATACCCGTCTTCTACCAGTTTTGGCATCTGCCGGTACAAAAGAGTAAGCAAAAGCGTGCGGATATGGCTGCCGTCAATGTCGGCATCAGCCATCAAAATAATCTTATGGTACCTGAGTTTGGAAATATCAAATTCTTCGCCTACCCCCGTGCCTAAGGCAGTAAGGATGGTGCGGATCTCTTCATTGGAAAGAATCTTGTCTAGCCGCGCCTTTTCCACATTCAAGATTTTTCCTTTAATGGGCAAGATAGCCTGAAATCTCCTGTCGCGGCCTTGTTTGGCGCTATTATGCACAAAGACTCCACTAGCTAAAGCAAAATTATGGGTATTTGGCACTTCTATATCATAAACATCTATTTTCTCTTCAACTTTTTCTATGCGCTTGATTTTATGATTGTAATTTATGGCTGCCTCTAGCAGCGCGGCGCTATCATCGTTAAAAAACCTGCTGACTAGTGTATTATACTTTAATAGGCTGGTATCGCGCCGAAGTAGCGCTTTTCTTTCATCATCATACCGCTGGAGGTTATAGTGGCTTTCATATACTGTTTTCGCAAAAGCTAAGCTATGGTCTAAATAAATCCGGTCATAAGCGATCTTTCTTTTTTTTCTAAATTCATCCGTCCATTGCGCTTTTGTCTTATGCCTGCGCCAATTAAGGAGTCCGGGATTCTGCCATTGCTGCTCGGCTTTTCTAGCCAAATCCTCTCGCTTCTCAGGGTGATTAACAAAATATTGTTTTGTTCTGTGCGCCTGTTTAATTTTGCTTTCTTTCTGCGCCCAATATTTTCTCTGAGCTCTTAATAAAAGATTTCTAGTGCGGCTTCTATGCGCAGGGTGCGTGCGATAAAACTCATGAAACTTTTCTAACATATATTTTTTATATTGCGGATCCCGCCACTGTTGTTTAGCCCTCTCGCTTAATAATTCCCTTAACTCTTTCATTTTAGAAGATATTTTCTTGCGATAAGCGCGGGAGCGTTTTACAGCGTTGCATTTTTCTATTGCTGCCTTCGTATGGAGAGTATGCCTAATATTGTCTCTGTGCAACTTGAGGTGCTCTGCTTCTGTTAATCTCGCAATATTATCCGGGGCATTGTTAAGCTTATGAAAATCTTTATGGTGCTTATGCGGGCCTGCTGCCTCAGAATAAATATTATTTTCCAAATTATAGCTATCTGCCAATAAATGCGTAAAAACCCATTTATGTGTCGTGGGGCTTAACACCATTTCGTAGCCTTGAATAGTAATCCTATTAGCTATTGTAGAAGTTTGCTTCCTGAGAGGCATGAGGCTCATTTTGGAAGTCAAATCTTTTGCCTGGACATAAGAGCCGTCGCGTAACATAAACCTATGGTCGGGCGTGCAAGTAATGCTTTCGTTGTTGTCGAGAATGATTTTGATAACTTCTGCATTATATTGTGTCATCCGGGGTGAAAGAATTTTTTCAATACCAATATTGCCGTCTTTTTTAATAGTATAGCAATAATGCTCTTTGCCCTGTTGCGACTCTTTGAGAAGCTCTGTAAAACTTAGACTCCTGCCATCCGCTAATGCTATCTTTGTATCGCCAGCCAAGCAGCCCCCGGCTGAATCGCCCTCCACAACATACACCTCGCATAATGCCGGATCGCGCTCTGAACAATCGGCCAATTTCCCCGGCAGCCCTGCCCCTTCTAATGCGCCTTTTCTGCGGGTCAATTCACGGGCCTTACGCGCTGCTTCACGCGCCCGCGAGGCGACAATGACCTTATCCACAATTTTATTAGCAACTGAAGGGTTCTCTTCAAAATAAGCAGATAAGGCCTCAAGGCTGGCTGAAGCCATTAAGCCTTCGACTTCGGAATTACCCAGCTTGGTTTTGGTCTGGCCTTCGAACTGCGGGTTGGGGACTTTTACGCTGATTACGGAGGTCAGGCCTTCGCGAACATCCTCTCCGGTAATCCCGATTTCATCTTTAATTAAATTCTTGGACTTGGCATATTGGTTAATGGCGCGCGTCAAGGCAGATTTAAAGCCGGATAGATGCGTGCCTCCCTCGACGGTATTAATATTATTGGCGAAAGAAAACAGGGTCTCTGCATAACCGTCATTATATTGCAGGGCTACTTCCATAATAACCTCGTCCTGTTTTTGCTCAAAGTAAACCACCTTATTATGCAAAGGGTTTTTATTTTTGTTCAAGTGCTCTACAAAAGAAACGATGCCTCCGGAGAATTCAAACGCAGCCTCTTTGTCTGTGCGTTCATCATTTAATTTTATCTTTAAACCTTTATTTAAAAACGCTAATTCCCTTAAGCGCTGCGATAAAATATCGTAAGAAAAATCCGTCTTGCTAAAAATAGTTTTATCCGGCTTAAAGGTCACTTTTGTGCCGGTGGCATTGCTCTTGCCGATAACCGTAAGTCTGGAGGCGGTTTTCCCGCGCTCATAACGCTGGTGGTAAACCTTGCCGTCGCGCTTTACCTCGACCTCCAGCCAGTCAGAAAGCGCATTTACCACGCTTACGCCCACGCCATGCAAGCCTCCGGAGACTTTATAGACGCGGTGATCAAACTTACCTCCGGCGTGCAGCTTGGTAAGAGCCACTTCTACCGCCGGCTTCTTCTCTGTCTTATGGATGTCCACAGGAATCCCCCGGCCGTTATCGGCAATACTTACGCTATTATCGGTGTGGACCAGAACGTCAATAATAGAACAGTACCCTGCCAGGCACTCATCTACGCTATTGTCCACCACCTCGTAAACTAAATGGTGCAGGCCGCGGACAGCGGTATCCCCAATATACATTGCCGGCCGGCGCCGCACTGCCTCTGTGCCCTCCAGCACCTGGATAGTGGTGGCATCGTATTTTTTACCTGCGTCGGGTTTTTGTGCCTGCTCCAAGTCTTTTTCCTTTTTCTTGGTTTTTTCTTTTGTCACTTCACGTCTCCAATCACAAAACGCACATTCTTAATACTCGGGCATTCTTTGGATGCCTTCAGGATCAAGCCTTCTTTTTGCAGGGCTAACTTATAAAGCCAGCTTGAGGAATCCACGTTGAAGCCTATCACGCCTTTCTTGAAATATTTAAACTTTATATGCGCCAATTCTTTTTTTGTCAAGAGTTTTGTGAAGGCCATTTCCGGGTCCGACGGGCCAGGCCCTCTTTGTTTTTTTTGCCACGACTCTATTACGTGATATACTGTGTCTTTTATGGCTTCCATTCCTTAACTTAGCCGCATCGGCAGAACTATATAGATATATCCGTTAATACGCAAGACCCCTGGCTTTTCCGAGTCTGTCACTTCAAATTCCACTGTTTCTTCTGTCAGGTTTTTGAGCACATCAGTAAGATACGCCGGGTTAAACCCGATCACCATTTCTTTGCCCTGATATTCAATAGGCACTTCTTCTCTGGACTCTCCGATATCGGGAGTGGATTTAGAAAGGACCAGTTTATTTTTAAAAATTTCCAATTTTACCGCCTGATAATCCGGGGTGGCTAATAGCGATGCGCGTTTCACTGCCAGCAAAAACTGGCTCCGGTCGATCTTAAACTTGTGCTCGGAAGCCGCCGGGATAACTTGAGTGTAATCCGGGAATTCCCCCTCAATCAAACGGGAAATCACCACCACATCTCCTAAATCGAAAAGTGCTTGATTGTTGCCCAATATCAAGGAGACCTCTGATTCGTCTTTTAAATTGCGGCTTAACTCATTAATGGTTTTAATGGGCACTATAATACTAATCTCCCTGTCAATGCTTTGATTAAGCTTTCTTTCAATAATAGCCAGCCTCTTACCGTCGGTAGCTACTAAAGTCAGGTTGTTTTTTGATAATTTAAAAAGTATACCATTTAGAATATAGCGGGTTTCATCCAGAGACACCGCAAAAGATGTTAACCCTAGCATTTCTTTAAGGTTTTCTTGTTCAATCTTAATCGCCTCTTTGTCTTTAAATTCCGGCAGTTTGGGGAACTCCTCTTTGGGTAAGCCCATGATCTTAAATTGGCAGGTTTCTGTTTCAATATTAATAAGATTGTTTTTTTTGGTTACAATATTTACTTCGTTGTGAGGCAGGTCGCGTATAATATCATTAAATCTTTTAGCAGGTATAGTGATGTTGCCCTGCTCTTGGATTTCCACAGGAATTACACAACTTATCCCGATATCTAAATCCGTAGCAGTAAGCCTTATCTTCCCTGTTTGCGTCTCAATAAGAATATTAGAAAGTATTGGCAGGGCTGATTTTGGGGTAATAATATTCTGCACTGTTTGTATTCCGTTTAATAAAATTTCTTTATCGCTTTTAAATTTCATTTTATGCTCTCCTTGTTATTATTAGTATAGATTACATATAACGTAGTAATAATAATTAGGTTATGTTTCTGTTAAGAACTCGCTAACTTGTTTATTTGTTGCATGATAACTACTTTACTATTTGTGGATAAAAACAGGATTTATTGTTGAATGACTTGAATAATATGCTCTACTCTCTCTTTTAAATCCATATTCTTATTTACCCCCTCCTTGATTTTATTACACGAATGTAAAACAGTGGTGTGGTCTTTCCCGCCAAAATGATGGCCTATTTCAGGTAAAGACAGTTCCGTAAGTGTTCTACTAAGGTACATAGCTACCTGTCTAGGCAAGACAATATTTTTATTCCTGCGATTGGTCTTTAAGTCCACTAAAGATACCCCAAATTCTTCCGCGACGCAACGCAGTATAAAATCTACTGTAAGTAGCCTCTTTGGTTCTCTTAACAGGTCTTTTAAAACCTCCTTGGCTAATTCCAGGGTCATAGGCTCCTCTTCTAATAAAGAATAGGCGATAGTGCGGATGAGCGCTCCTTCTAGTTCCCTGATATTGGTTTTTATAAGCTGGGCAATAAAAAATATCACTTCATCCGGCACAACCACCGGCTCCCTCTCTACTTTCTTTTTTAAGATCGCGACGCGGGTTTCTAAATCCGGGGGTTGGATATCGGTAGTTAAACCCCACCCAAAGCGGGATACCAGCCTTTCCTGTAAATTGGATATCTCTTTGGGCGGCCGGTCGGAAGAAAAGATAATTTGTTTATGCGCATCGTATAATGTATTAAAGGTGTGGAAGAATTCTTCCTGGGTAGATTCTTTTCCGGCAATGAAATGGATATCGTCTATTGCCAGGACATCTACATTGCGGTATTTCTGCCGGAAGCCCGCAGTAGAATGATGCTGTATGGCGTCTATAAGCTCATTGGTAAATCTCTCCGACGAAAGATAACAGATTTTTAGCTGTGGCTGCCTTGCTTTAATGTGGTGGCATGCTGCCTGGATAAGATGCGTCTTTCCTAGACCCACTCCTCCATAAACAAAGAGCGGGTTGTATGTCTTGGCAGGAGATTCTGCTACTGCCTGGGCATAAGCGTGGGCGTGGCGGTTTGAGGGCCCCACTACGAAATTCTCAAAGGTGTAACGGGAGTTTAAATTCAGAACCTGGGAGAAGTCTTGAGTTTTGGGTGAAATGACGCTGGTCGCGGGGTGAATGGTTACAGGGGCATCGGCAGCGCCGATTTCTAACGAAAGGGTAAGAGTTTTTTTTGCTCCACGGTTAATAGCCTCAGAGATTATCTTCTTATAATGCTTGTCTACCCAGTCTTTAAAGAAATTGTCCGGCGCCTGAAGCACAACCTGGCTTTCCCCCTCAAGCCTGGGCTTTAAAGGAAGAATCCAGGTAGAAAAAACAGTCTCCCCCAATTGTTCTTTTATGTAATCTTGCGCCTGTTGCCAGGTTTTATGTAGTTCCACTTACGGCTCGCCCTCAATTAACAACTTATCCACATCTTGCATAAGTCTGTGGAAAATTATGATAACAAAATTATAACAGAGACCAAAAAAGTTGCAAGTAAAAAAGAAACAAACCTGCGTTATTATACAACAATTTTTCCGGGCGTCAACAAAAATCCGGGTTTCCTCAAGATTATCTTGACCGGGGGGCGCTTGTATGTTAAAATTCAACCCATTGACTTGGAAGGCTTTTGTGTTATAATTGTAGCCTTCGCCTTTTTCGGGCGGCAACAGACCTATAAACTTTAAGGAGACGAATTTTAAAATGAAGAAAAACCTGAAAACACCGACGATAATTGTAGGCAAACGCAGGCACGGATTTTTAAGCAGGATGAAGACATCTTCCGGGAGGCAGGTGTTGGCGCGCCGGCGGCGCAAAGGAAGAAAGAAGATTTGTATTTAATGTTGCAAAGGCTATCCCTATTTATTATTAAATTTTATCAAAATTATATCAGAATCTTTTTGCCTTGTTCATGCAGGTTTTGGCCTACCTGTTCCGAATATACAAAAGAGGCAATCCTGGAGTATGGATTTTGGAAAGGGGCTTACAGAGGATTAAGGCGATTATTGCGCTGCCAGCCTCTTTCCAAAAAATCCGGCTTTGACCCCCTGGTTTAACTTATGGAAAAACGTCTTATTGTAGCAATATTTCTTTCACTGTTGGTCATTTTGAGCTGGTCTGCCTTGACTACTAAGTTGTATCATCCTGTGAATAAAGAGGTTACAGAAAAACCTAGCTCTTATGTTTCTGAAACCCTCACTCCGGCCCTTGATTCTCCAAAGGAAACCGAAAAATCCACATTTGCCTACAGCACAGATAAGCTTGAGATTGTGTTTGTAGAGCCAGAAGCAGCTATCCAGGATGTTATTTTCAAAGCCCAGCAAGATTATAAATTTACCCTCGGTAATGGATTTTTCCTTAAAGATTCTACCCTTTCTTTTAAAAAGGAAAAAACAACTGCGGATGAGATTGTTTTTGTCCATTCTGACGATAATAAAAAGATTGTAAAACACTTTATTTTCTCTGAGCCGTATTCAATTTCTTTGCACATTACGCTGCAGAATTTATCCAACGCAGATATGATGCTTAATTTGCCATTAGTTTTAGGAACCCTGGATTTTACTTCTGCCAACCCTTCAGCGCGCTTTCAAGATTTCATCATTTCTACTAAGGAGAAAACCCTGCATTTGAATACGCGTAAGCCTATGAATTTTCAAGAGGCCAAATTCATAGGCTTGCGGGATAGATATTTTTGCGCAATTATAGAGCCGGTTACTTCCCTTGCTCCTGCCGCTTACATACAACCTATTACTAGTCAACGAATAGAAACAGGTTTAAATTTGTCCCTTCCTCCTAATCGAGAAACAAAATTATCATTTCGTATCTATTTGGGGCCTCAGGAGTTAACAACAATAAATAATGTCAAGCCAGCTTGGTCTAGCGTTATCCATTATGGCGCCTTCGATGTAATCGCACAGATCCTTCTGAAGTTGATAACCTACATTTATTCCATCCTTCATAACTGGGGATGGTCTATTGTCATAATCAGCCTACTGATTTATATACTCCTTTTCCCGCTCTCGGCAAAACAAATGCGCTCAATGAAAGAGATGCAGGCTTTACAGCCCAAGATTGAAGAATTACGCCGGACACACAAAGATAATCCGCAGCGCATGAACAAAGAAATAATGGAGTTATACAAAGAGCATAAGGTTAATCCTTTTGGGGGGTGTTTTCCGGTGCTCTTGCAGATACCCATTTTCTTTGCTTTATACCAGGTCTTAATGCGTGCCGTATTCTTAAAAGGAGCCAAATTTTTATGGATAAAGGATTTATCGGAGCCGGATCGCTTATTTACATTGCCATTTAATTTACCTGTAATCAGTAATGAGTTGAATCTTTTGCCTATTTTAATGGTTTTGGGTATGTTTATTCAGCAAAAACTGAGCGCCAAAGTAACTACAACCAATAGCGAGCAGCAAAAGCTGATGATGGTGATCTTCCCGGCCATGTTCGGTTTATTCTTTTACCGGATGTCATCGGGCCTGGTGCTTTACTGGTTTACAAATAGCGCGCTGATGTTATTATATCAATTACGCGTAAGCAGGGCAAAATGAGCGCACTGAAAAGCATTGAGATAGATGGCAAGACTGTTGAAGAGGCGATTAAAAAGGCGCTCAAGGAACTAGGATTACCCCGCCAA
The DNA here is from genome assembly GCA_040754615.1 of Candidatus Omnitrophota bacterium. Classification (GTDB taxonomy): domain Bacteria; phylum Omnitrophota; class Gorgyraeia; order Gygaellales; family Profunditerraquicolaceae; genus JBFMBZ01. The sequence continues at coordinate 23,414 of JBFMBZ010000047.1, forward strand.
AGAGTAAAAATAGAGGTTCTCTCAGATGAGGAGAGGGGGCTTTTTGGGATGCCTGGTGCAAAGCCGGCAAAGGTGAGAGCCACGGTAATAAAAGTCAAAGAAAACACTTGACAAACTTCATATTTACAAGATAATAATTTTAAGCATTTTTAGGGATGTTCCGCGTGAAAAGGTTCCAATTGAAACAATTTCAGAATTGCCATTCTTATGCTAAATCCTTGGTATGTAACAGGTTTCTGCGATGGCGAAGCAGCCTTTACCTATTGTAGAACTTATGGATCGTTTGCGATGTATTTTGCGGTTAAACAACGGGAAGATAATCGCCAGATAGTTGACGATATTCGAGAATTTTTTAATTTCGTCGGCAATATATATAGACAGAAGGAATCTAAAGCAAGCCCTAAAGCTGGGCACTCTAAGCCCGCAGCTTATTATAGAGTAACAAAGATTGGCGATTTAAAAATCATTATAGACCATTTTGATAGATATCCCTTGCAAAGCCTGAAAAAACTTGAGGCCTATAAAGTATGGCGGGCAATGGTATTGCATAAATTGGAGAATTATCGAGACATCGACTACGATACTCTTAGGGCTTTA
>JBFMBZ010000048.1:0-23347 GCA_040754615.1 Candidatus Omnitrophota bacterium
GCACGGAGAAAGCAAAATAAATATGGAAGAAACGCTTTTATTTGACAGTATTACCATAAAAATCGCATCCAGCTCGGTAATCAAGTCCTGGTCTAAGGGGGAAATAAAAAAGGCCGAGACTATTAATTACCGCACCCTGAAGCCGGAAAAAGACGGGCTCTTCTGCGAAAAGATTTTCGGCCCGGTGCGCGACTGGGAATGTAACTGCGGTAAATACAAAGGGATTAAATTTAAGGGGATTACCTGCGACCGCTGCCAGGTGACCGTTGACCGCTCCTCGGTCCGGCGGGAACGCATGGGCCATATTGAACTGGCTACCCCGGTTACCCATATCTGGTTTTTTAAAGCAGTACCCAGCCGCCTTTCCGCGCTTTTAGATATTTCACTGCGCAACCTCGAGAAAATAATTTACTACGAAGAATATGTTGTGGTTGACCCGCAAAGCACGCCCCTGAAGAAGAGGGAGCTTTTAACCGAAGAAAAATACCAGGAAGCCCAGGCAAAATACGGGGCAACCTTTAAAGCCAAAATCGGCGCCGAAGCAATAAGGGATTTATTGAAGGAGCTGGATATGGATACGCTCGGCAGGAAGTTCCGCCGGGACTTGGAAAAATCAAAGGACGCCTTAAATAACCGTAAGGTGCTTAAGAGCCTGAAAATCGTTGAAGACTTTAAGAAATCCGGAAACCGGCCGGAATGGATGATTTTAGAAATTCTTCCGGTAATACCTCCGGACTTAAGGCCGCTCGTTCCGCTTGACGGAGGAAGGTTTGCCACCTCCGACCTGAATGATTTATACCGCCGGGTGATTAACAGGAATAACCGGCTTAAGAAACTCATAGAGTTAAATGCCCCGGAAATAATCATCCGCAATGAAAAACGCATGCTGCAGGAGGCGGTGGATGCGCTCCTTGACAACGGCAGGCACGGAAAGCCGGTCATCGGAGCAAATAACCGGCCCTTAAAATCCCTTTCAGATATGCTTAAGGGCAAGCAGGGAAGGTTCCGCCAGAACCTTCTCGGTAAGCGCGTAGATTATTCCGGACGCTCCGTAATCGTGGTAGGCCCGGATCTTAAATTACATGAATGCGGCCTCCCCAAGCAGATGGCGCTTGAACTTTTTGAGCCATTCATCATCAAGAAATTAAGGGAAAAAGGTTTTGTCCATACCATAAAGGGCGCGCGCAGGATGGTGGAAAGAGGAAAGATTGAGGTTTGGGATATACTTGACGAGGTAATCAATGACCACCCTGTGCTTTTAAACCGTGCACCTACGCTGCACCGCCTGGGTATCCAGGCATTCCAGCCACGCCTGATTGAAGGCAAATCCATTAAAATCCATCCTCTCGTATGCACAGCTTTTAACGCTGACTTTGACGGAGACCAGATGGCTGTGCACGTACCGCTCTCCCTGGAATCACAATTAGAGGCCAAGATCCTGATGATTTCCATAAATAACGTTTTCTCTCCTGCGGACGGACGGCCTATCCTTACTCCTACACAGGATATGGTCCTGGGCCTTTCGTATATGTCAAAGGAAAAGCCGGAGGCTAAAGGAGAAGGAAAGATCTTTGCAAATTCCGAAGAGGTCCTGGTTGCTTATGATGATAAGGCAATTGACCTGCACGCGCGGATTAAAGTCAGAATTGAGAATCTATTTGACCTTGAAGAGAAAAAACTCCTGCCGGGCAGGCACCTGATTGAAACAACAGTGGGAAAGGTAATATTCAATCAAGCGCTTCCCCGGGAATTCGGTTTCGTGAATAAAGAGATAAACAAGGCCAGGGTCGGCGATATCCTAAGCGAATGTTATAAAAGGTTCGGCCATAGCACTACGGTCTGGTTACTGGATGAACTGAAGAAATTAGGTTTTGAAATGGCTACCCAGGGAGGGATTTCTATCGGAATTAACGACCTTACCGTGCCCAAAGAAAAAGCCGATGTCTTGAAGGAGGCAAAAGCAGAGGTTTCCAAGGTTGAAGAGCAATATCATAAAGGAATAATTACGGAGAGCGAACGCAAGGCAAAGGTAATTGATATCTGGACGCACACTACGGATAAGGTATCCGACCTTTTATTTAAGACTATGAGCCCGTTTAACCCGATATTTTTGATGGCAGATTCCGGAGCCCGGGGTTCGCGCATGCAGGTGCGCCAGCTTGCCGGGATGCGCGGGTTAATGGCTAAGCCATCCGGAGAAATCATTGAAAGCCCCATCACCGCAAATTTCAGGGAGGGTTTAAACGTTTTGGAATACTTTATCTCTACTCACGGGGCAAGGAAAGGCCTCGCAGATACCGCTCTTAAGACAGCTGATGCCGGCTACCTTACGCGCAGGCTCGTGGATGTGGCACAGGAAGTTATCATTGTTGAGCCGGATTGCGGCACCCTTAACGGCATTACTGTTGCCGCCATCATTGAAGGGGACGAAGTGGTGGTGAGCCTCAAAGACCGCATTGTCGGAAGGGTAGCGCTGGATAATATCGTGGATATTATTACCGACGAGGTAGTTGCCCAGCAGGGAGAGGAGATCTCAGAAGAGAAAGCAGATACCATTGAGAGGCTGGGGATTGAAAAGATACGCATCAGGAGCGTCCTTACCTGCGAGTCAGGAAGGGGGGTCTGCTCAAAATGCTACGGCAGGAACCTGGCTACCGGCAGGATGATTGAGCTTGGGGAAGCAGTGGGTGTAATCGCGGCGCAGAGCATAGGAGAGCCGGGGACGCAGTTAACCATGAGGACCTTCCATATCGGTGGCACCGCGTACAGGACTATTGAGCAATCATTTATAAAATCGAAGAATAAAGGGATTATTAAATACCACAACTTAAGGGTTACTACTAAGAATAAAGAATTCATTGTTTTAAACCGTAACGGCTCACTGAGCATTAATGACAAGCACGGAAGAGAACTTGAGCGCTATACGGTGCCTCAGGGTGCTTTCATAAACATTGCTGACGGCGAAGAAGTAGCCAAGGCAATTGCTTTTGTGCGTTGGGACCCTTATACTGTCCCCGTTCTTACCGAAGTAGGCGGCCAGGTTAAATTTGAAGATTTAAGGGAAAACGTCTCGGTCAGAGAAGAGCTAAACCCGGTAACAAAACTCACCGAGCGCATTGTAGTGGAGCACAAACAGGAATACCATCCGCAAATCGTAATTTTAGATGAATCCAAAGCAGTAGCGGGCATTTATCCCATTCCGGTAGGCGCGCATATTTTGGTAAAAGACGGCCAGAAAATTGATGCCGGAGACCTTTTGGCCAAAATCCCGCGGTTAGTCGTCAAGACCAGGGATATTACCGGAGGCCTTCCCAGGGTGGCTGAACTTTTTGAGGCGAGGAGGCCCAAGGACCCGGCGGTAATCAGCGAAATAGACGGATTTGTGGAATTCGGGGAAACCAAAAAAGGCCAGCGCGTGATTATCGTAAAGAGCCCTACGGGGATGCAAAAGGAATATGTTATCCCTCACGGAAAGCACCCGAATGTTTATAAAGGAGATAAGGTTGCCGCCGGCCAGCAGCTTACCGACGGGCCCGTAGTATTGCAGGATATCCTGCGCGTATGCGGGGACAAGGTCTTACAGGAATACCTGGTTAATGAAGTGCAGGAAGTTTACCGCTTGCAGGGGGTGCGCATAAACGACAAGCACATAGAGTTAATCATCCGGCAGATGTTAAAGAAGGTGCGCATAGAGGACCCCGGGGATACGGAATTTTTAGCCACTCAGCAGGTAGATAAATGGAAATTCCAGAAAGAAAACTCGCGGGTGATTAAGAAAGGCGATAAGCCTTCCCAGGCAACTCCTTTGCTTTTAGGTATCACCAAGGCCTCCTTAACTACCGAGAGCTTTATTTCTGCCGCCAGCTTTCAGGAAACTACGCGGGTGCTTACGGAAGCAGCAGCGTCGGGAAAACACGACGACCTCTTCGGGCTTAAGGAAAATGTTATCGTAGGCCATCTTATCCCTGCCGGAACCGGGTTTCGCGACCACAGGGATATTGAAATAGTAGCGATGGCGGATAGCGCGGCTAAAACAGAAGAAGGGAAGAAGGAATAAGATGCCGACAATTTCGCAGTTAATCAGGCAAGGCAGGATTTTAAAGAGGAAGAAAACAAAGTCTCCGGCGCTGAAGGGCTGCCCCCAGAGAAGGGGCGTATGCTTACAGGTGCGCACAATGACTCCCAAGAAGCCCAATTCCGCTTTACGCAAGATTTCAAGGGTCCGGCTTACTACGGGTATTGAAGTTACTTCATATATCCCCGGCGAAGGGCATAATTTACAGGAGCATTCTATTGTCCTCGTAAGAGGCGGCCGCGTCAAGGACCTGCCGGGAGTAAGGTACCACATTGTCAGAGGGACGCTTGACGCCGCAGGGGTGAACCAGCGAAGAAAATCGCGTTCAAAATACGGAGCAAAGAGGCCTAAATGAGACGAAGAAAAGCACCGGCAAAAGAACTTATACCCGACCCGAAGTTTAGCAGCAAGGTGGTGGCAAAATTTATTAATATGGTTATGCTGGAAGGAAAGAAATCCACGGCCGAGAGGATTGTCTACGGCGCATTTGAATTGGTTAAAAAGCAGTTGAACGAAACCGACGTGCTTAAAGTATTCTATAAAGCGCTGGATAATGCCAGGCCCCGGCTTGAAGTAAAACCGCGCCGGGTCGGAGGCGCTACTTATCAGGTGCCGATAGAAGTCCGGCAGGAGCGCGGCACTTCCATTGCCTTGCGCTGGATCAGGGATTTCGCCCAAAATAAAAAAGGAAGGCCGATGGACCAAAAGCTCGCCGAGGAGATTATTGCCGCCTATAAGGGAGAAGGCTCCAGTATTAAGAAGCGCGATGATACGCATAAGATGGCTGAATCAAATAAGGCCTTTGCGCACTTCCGCTGGTAAAGAGATAATGAGAAAGATACATTTAGATAAAATAAGGAATATCGGGGTAATCGCGCATATAGATGCGGGCAAGACTACCACTACCGAACGCATCCTCTTCCATACGGGCAAAACCTATAAAATCGGCCAGGTGGACGAAGGCACCGCTACGATGGACTGGATGGTCCAGGAGCAGGAGCGCGGGATTACGATAACTGCCGCTTGCACCACCTGCCAGTGGAAAGCTTACAGCATCAATATCATTGACACTCCCGGCCATGTTGATTTTACGGTTGAGGTAGAAAGGTCATTAAAAGTGCTGGATGCGGCAATCGTTGTCTTCTGCGGCGTAGGCGGCGTTGAACCGCAGTCAGAGACCGTATGGCGCCAGGCAGACCGTTACAATGTCCCCAGGATTGCCTTTGTCAATAAATTAGACAGGCCGGGGAGCAATTTCTCCGGAGTAATAGAAGAGATGCATAAAAAGCTCGCTGCCAATGCCGCTGCCATACAGCTCCCCTTTTATGAAGGGGATGCATTCCTGGGCCAGATTGACCTGATTGAAAAAAAACTGGTTATTTATAAGGACGAATTAGGCCTTGAAACAGAGGTTAAAGAGATACCGCAGGGATTATCCGAAGCAGTGAATAAGGCAAAAGATATCCTCCTTGAAAGGCTTTCTGAAATTGACGAAGGAATAATGGATAGTTTCGTGCATAATAAGAAAATCAGCGTTTCCGATATCAAGGAAGCGATACGAAAGGGCGTGATAGCCAATAAGTTTGTGCCTGTCCTCTGCGGCTCTTCTTTAAAAAATAAGGGCACGCAATTTCTTTTGGACGCGGTCTGCGATTATCTTCCTTCGCCGCAGGACCTGCCTGCTATAAAAGGCATAAACCCGGAGAACGGGGAATTTGAAGAGATCGAGGCATCCGATAAGGCGCCGTTTTGCGCTTTATGCTTTAAGGTAGCTACCGACCCTTACGTAGGAAAAATAAATTTTATCCGCATTTATTCCGGAACAGTAAATTCCGGCGATATCGTTTATAATGCCTCAAAAAGGACGAGGGAGAAGGTAACTAAATTAATCCGGATGCACGCTAACCGCCAGGAGAATATTGACAGTGCGCACACCGGAGATATTGTGGCGGCAGTGGGATTAAAGGAGACCAAAACCGGAGATACCCTCTGCACGCAGGATAACCCGATTTTAATTGAAGCCATGCGTTTTCCTGAGCCGGTCATACAGCAGGCCATAGAGCCAAAGACAAAGCAGGACCAGGAGAAGTTAGGCATGGCCCTGCACAAGCTGGAAGAAGAGGACCCGTCTTTCCGCGTCAGTTACAATCATGAGACCGGGGATACTATTATCGCCGGTATGGGGCAGTTGCATCTGGAGATAATCATTGACCGGATGATGCGGGAATTTAACGTAGAGGCGCAGGTAGGTTCACCTCAGGTCGCTTACCGGGAAACTATCACCAGGAAAATAACTTCTACCGGAAAATTTATCCAGCAGACAGGCGGCCACGGCCAGTACGGCCACGCTGTCCTGGAGATGTCTCCTCAGGATATCCCCGGCAAAGGCATAACTTTTGAAGAGAAGATAAAAAGCGGGGCCATCCCGCGGGAATTTATCCCCGCAGTAAAAGAAGGCGTGATGACTGCGGCAAGGAGCGGGGTATTAGCCGGATATCCGGTAACGGATGTAAATGTCCTCTTGGTGGATGGTTCTTTTCATGAGGTAGACTCTTCGGAGATGGCTTTCCAGATGGCCGCGGCAATGGCATTTAGCGACGGGCTTAAAAAAGCGCATCCGATATTGCTTGAGCCTGTTATGGACGTGGAGATTATTGTCCCTGAAGAATACATGGGAGCGATAATCGGAGATTTAAATTCGCGCAGGGCCAAGATAGTCTCCTTAAACACCAGGGCAAATGTGCGGATAATCCGCGCATATGTTCCTCTGGCGGAAGTATTTAATTACGCTACGGTTTCAAGGTCATTGACACAAGGACGCGCATCCTATACAATGGAGCCCTCATTTTACGCTGAGGTGCCTTCACATATATCAGAAAAGATTATTACCGGCTTTAGCGGCGCAGGTTCCGCAAGAAAGAGTTTTTAACTTTAAACAGGAGGATGAAAGATGGCTAAGGAGAAATTTGTCAGGTCAAAACCGCATGTAAATATCGGGACCATCGGCCACATTGACCATGGTAAGACCACTCTGACTTCTGCTATCACATATGTAATGTCTAAATTGGGAAGGGCCACTCCCCGCGATTATGCCGATATCGCAAAAGGCGGCGCAGTAAGAGACGAAACCAAGATATTGACTATCTCCGTCGCGCACGTGGAGTATGAGTCTGATACCCGCCATTACGCGCACATTGACTGCCCGGGGCATGCCGACTATATCAAGAACATGATTACCGGCGCAGCCCAGATGGACGGCGCAATACTGGTTGTTTCCGCAGCTGACGGCCCAATGCCTCAGACAAGAGAGCATATTCTTCTTGCCCGGCAGGTTAACGTTCCGGCGATGGTAGTGTTTTTAAATAAGGTAGATGTTGTTTCTGACAAAGAATTGATTGACCTGGTTGAAATGGAGGTCAGGGAACTTCTGACAAAATACGGTTACCCCGGAGACAAAACCCCGATAATTAAGGGAAGCGCCCTTAAGGCAATGCAGGCTGCAGGAGACCCGAATAACGCTGAATGCAAGCCTATTTTGGATTTAATCAAGGCCTGCGATGATTTTATTCCTATTCCCGTCAGGGACCTGGACAAGCCCCTTCTTATGGCTGTGGAAGACGTATTCAGCATTGAAGGAAGAGGCACGGTCGGGACCGGCAGGATTGAGCGCGGGAAGGTGAAATTAAGCGAAGAGGTAGAATTGGTAGGTTTAAGGCCCGAAGTCAAGAAAACAGTAGTCACGGGGATTGAAATGTTCCGTAAGCTGCTTGATGAAGGCCAGGCAGGGGATAATGTCGGCCTATTGCTTCGCGGCGTGGACAAGAAAGATATTGAGCGCGGAATGGTTATCGCTGCGCCAAAATCAATTACCCCGCATACCAAGTTTAAGGCACAGGTGTATATTTTAACCAAAGAAGAAGGCGGACGGCATACCCCGTTTTTTAAGGGTTACAGGCCGCAGTTCTATTTCCGCACAACCGACGTTACGGGTAGCACAACAAATCTTCCGGCAGGGGTAGAGATGGTTATGCCCGGAGATAATGTTAATCTTGAGGTAGAATTAATTACCCCTATCGCCATGGAAAAAGAATCCCGTTTTGCCATCCGCGAAGGCGGCCATACGGTCGGAGCGGGTGTGGTTACGGAGATAATTGCTTAACGTAAGAATATGCAAAAAATTCGCATAAAACTAAGAGCTTATGATCACCGCCTGCTCGACCAGGCAGTAATAGAGATTGTGGACAATGTCAAGCGCACCGGAGCCAAGATATCCGGGCCGGTACCGCTTCCCACTAAGAGTGAGGTCTATACTGTCCTGAGGAGCCCGGTAATCGACAAGAAATCCCGCGAGCAATTCGGATTGGCTACCCATAAGCGGCTCATTGATATTTATGAGCCGACGGCAAAAACCATAGATTCGCTGCGAAAGCTGAATCTGCCGGCGGGAGTTGACGTAGAGATAAAATAGGCAAGCAAACGAAGATGGAAGGTTTATTAGGCAAAAAAATCGGGATGACGCAGATCTTTACCGAAGATGGCAAGGCGGTTTTTGTCACAGCCGTAGAGGCCGGGCCCTGTTATGTCCTGGCAATAAAGGAGAAGAGCGTTTCGGTAGGCTTTGATCCCTGCCCGGAGAAGAGAATAAAAAAACCGGTGCTGGGGTTTTTCAAAAAAATCAATGTTTCTCCCTGTAAGATAATCAGGGAGATTAAAAAAGACCCCAAACGCGAGTACAAAATCGGTGAAGAATTAAAAGTAGATTTATTCAAAGCAGGGGATTTTGTGGATATAAACGGCATTTCAAAAGGCAAGGGCTTTCAGGGCGGGATGAAGCGCTGGAACTGGCATGGCGGGCCGATGACTCATGGCTCAACGTCGCACCGTAGAGTCGGCTCCATGGGTTCATCTACGACACCGGGCAGGGTCTGGAAAGGCCACCACTTACCCGGCCACATGGGGAATGTCAGGGTTACTTCTCAGAGCCTGCGGGTAGCCGCGGTTATGCCGCAGAATAATCTCTTATTAGTCAAGGGTTCTGTCCCGGGATACAGGAATAGTTACGTGGTTGTAAGCAAAGCGAAGAAGAAGAAATAAAAATGGAAGCTATAACCTTACCTATATATAATGCCGAAGGCAAAGAAGTGGATAGTCTTAAGCTTAACAGTTCTGTCTTTGACGGCGAAGTGAACACCGCGGCAATTTACCAGGCAATGAATGCCTTCAGGGCAAACCAAAGAAAGGGACTGGCCGCGACCAAGACCAGGGGCGAGGTGTCCGGCGGAGGCCGCAAGCCCTGGAAACAAAAAGGCACGGGTAGGGCCCGCGTCGGTTCCACGCGTTCACCCTTATGGAGGCACGGAGGAGTAATTTTCGGGCCGCACCCCCGGGATTTTTCTTACAACCTGCCGCAAAAAATAAGGCAGCTGGCATTAAAGTCCTCTTTGAACAGCAAAGTAAAAGAGAATAATTTAATTATATTGGATAAGTTAAGCCAGGATATCCAGAAAACAAAAGAAACGCAGAAGGTCTTTTCAAACTTTAAGCTGGGCCTAAAAGAACGCAAAGAAAATAGCGTATTGCTTTTACTGGACCAGGTAGGGAAAAACCTCAAGCTGTCTTTGCGTAACCTCGGGTTTCTGAATGTAAACCTGGCAAGGGACACGAATGCATACGAGGTATTATCGCACGATAAGCTTTTTATCACTAAAGACGGGCTTTTGCAGTTAACAGAGAGGCTGAAAAAGTGAGTTATCCGCAGGAAGTCATTAAAGCTTTAATCAGGACAGAGAAATCTACCGAGAACCACGAACCGATAAATAAATACCTGTTTTTGGTGAATAAGAAAGCAAACAAAATCCAGATCCGCTCTGCGGTAGAGCAGATTTATAAAGTTAAAGTAAAGGACGTGAACACCTTTATTTCGCCCGGGAAACTAAAGCGGGTGCGTTATCAGCTTGGCCTGACCCCCGACATAAAAAAAGCAGTGGTTACATTAAAAGAAGGCCAGAAGATAGAAACGGCTCCATAATAAGATGGGCATAAAAAAATTTAAACCTACAAACAGTTCCAGGCGTTGGATGGTCGGTTCGGATTTCGCGGAAATCACGAAGGACAAACCGGAAAAGGCGCTTTTGCTTCCTCTTAAAAAATCAGGAGGGAGAAACGCCTATGGCCGTATTACCACCCGCCATATTGGCGGCGGGCACAAAAGGATGTTGCGCATAATTGATTTTAAGCGAGACCTTTTTGAGGTCCCGGGGAAAGTCCTGGCCATTGAATATGACCCTAACCGCTCGGCAAGAATTGCTTTGGTAGAGTATCCTGAGAAAAAGAAGCGTTACATCCTTGCTCCGGCAGGGTTAAATGTGGGCAATAGCATAATCTCCTCCCGTCAGAAGGATGCCGAGATTAAGACAGGGAATTGCCTTTTACTCAGGCATATTCCTTCAGGCACGCTCATCCATAACCTTGAATTGAATAAAGGGCAGGGCGGCCAGATAGTAAGGAGCGCGGGCGCAAGCGCCCAGATTATGGCAAAGGAGGGTGAATTTGCGCATATACGCCTTCCTTCCGGAGAAATAAGGCTGGTAAGCTTAGATTGTTTTGCGACTATCGGGCAGGTGAGCAACATAGAGCATGAAGCGAATCGTTTGGGAAAGGCAGGCAGGACAAGATGGCTGGGAATAAGGCCGACCGTAAGAGGCTTGGCAATGAACCCCGTAGACCACCCCCACGGCGGAGGAGAAGGCAAGTCCGGCCAGGGTAACCCCCATCCGGTTACGCCATGGGGAATGCCGACAAAGGGTTATAAGACGAGAAGAAAAACAAAGTTTTCCGACAAATTCATCATAAAGAGAAGAAGGTAAAAAGAGAGGATTTATGCCAAGGTCATTAAAAAAAGGCCCGTTTGTGGAAGCAAAGCTTTTAGAGAAAGTTGAAAAAGCGCGGAGCCTAGGGTTACGCCAGGCGATTAAAACCTGGTCCAGGCGCTCTACGGTTACCCCGGATTTTGTGGGGCTTACCTTCGCGGTTTACGACGGAAGGAGACACGTGCCGGTCTTTGTCACCGAAAACATGGTCGGCCATAAATTAGGGGAGTTTGCCCCAAGCAGGATTTTCAGGAAACACGGAGGGGTCAAGGCAAAGAAGGCCCCGGAAAAAACATAGCCATATGATAGCCAAAGCAGAAGTCAAATTCATACGCATATCGCCTTCGAAAATAAGGCAGGTAATTGATTTGATACGCCATAAAGATGCGCGCCAGGCCCAGGATATCCTTTCCCTTTTGAATAAGAGGCCAAAGGAGTTCCTGGCAAAATTATTAAAATCCGCTATTGCCAATGCCAAGGTAAAGGGTTTTTCTGTAGACCGCCTGTTTGTTTCAAAAATAATCTGTAATCCCGGGCCGGCCTGGAAGAGGTATAAGGCAGCGGCATTCGGCAGGGCAGCGCCTATCAAAAAAAGGACATCGCATATCCGCATAGAGCTGGATTTAAAGCAAGGAGCTTAAACTTATGGGGCAAAAAGTACATCCTTTTATTATGAGAATCGGAATATTGAGGACCTGGCATAGCCGCTGGTTTGCAAAAAGCAAAGATTATCCGGGCTTCATTCTGGAAGATTACAAGATCAGGAAATTCATCAAGGCAAGGTTTAAGCAGGCAGCAGTTGCCGCGATAATCATAGAAAGGCTTTCGGATAAGATAAGGATAAAAATCCGCTCTGCAAGGCCGGGCATTATTATCGGCAGGCACGGTGCGGATATTGAACGCCTGAGGGAAGACCTGAACAATATAACGCGCAGGGAAGTCGCAATTGACATAGAAGAGGTAGATAACCCAGCTACCTGCGCGCAGCTGGTGGCTGAAAATATCGCCTTCCAGATGGAAAAAAGAGTGGCTTTCCGCCGGGCAGTTAAAAGGGCGATGGAGCAGGCGATGAGCGCCGGCGCAAAAGGCATACGCACGACCTGCGCAGGCCGCTTAAACGGCGCGGAGATGTCGCGCACGGAAACATATAAAATAGGCAAGGTGCCCCTGCAAACTTTACGTGCGGATATTGATTACGGCTTTGCGGAGAGCTTAACCACCTACGGATTGATTGGGGTCAAAGCCTGGATTTATAAAGGAGAAGTCTTAGTTAAAAGAGGGGCAAGGCAGCGGGCCCAGGAAGAAGTAGCCCAGGAGCCTCAGAAGGCAAAGGAAGGTTAACTTATGGTTTTAATGCCCAAAAGAGTAAAATACCGTAAATTGCAGAAAGGGAGCCGCCGGGGGATTGCCGTGCGCGGCTCTGAGCTTTCTTTCGGAGAATTCGGGCTGAAGTCCCTGGAAAACGGCTGGCTGAAGAATGTGCAGATAGAAGCAGTGCGCGTGATATTGGCAAGGCAGCTGCATAAAGGCGGGAAGCTCTGGATACGGGCATTCCCCGATAAATCAATCACCAAAAAGCCGGCTGAAGTGCGTATGGGTAAAGGTAAAGGCGAGATTGACCATTGGGTTTCGGTAATTAAAAGAGGCAGGGTCCTTTTTGAGCTGGGCGGGATACCGGAGGAATACGCAAAACAGTGTTTCCGGCTTGCCGCTTATAAACTTCCCTTGAAAACCAAATTCATAACCAGGACACATAGATAAGATGACCGTTCAAAAGCTAAAGACAAAGGAATTGCGCGGCCTTAGCAGGGAAGAATTGCTACAGAAGGCTAAAACTCTCAAGGAAGAGCTCTTTAAGCTCAACTTGGCGCGATACGCTGCCAGGGTAGAAAAACCGCATATGTTTTCTCTGATTAAAAGAGATATCGCCAGGATTAATACCATATTAAACGAAAAAAAGGAAACGGCAAGGCCGAAGGAAGCGGGGCTTAAATAATGGGAAAAAGAAAAGAATTCGTGGGGACCGTGATAAGCGACAAAATGGATAAAACGCGCATTGTCAGGACCGAGCGCTTATCAAAACACCCGAAATACCAAAGGGTCATAAAGAGGACCAACAAATTCAAGGCGCACGATGAAAAAAATGCCTCTAAGGCTGGAGACGTCGTTAAGATTACGGAAACCCGGCCTTTATCCAAAGATAAGCGTTTCAGGATAACCGCCATTATCAGGAAGGCAGAGGCTTCTTTAGCAGAATTGAAAGAGTAGGTAAAGATGATACAGTTACGCACGATCTTAGATGTAGCGGATAATACCGGAGCAAAGCGGGCTTCCCTAATCGGGGTGCTGGACAGGAAAGGAAAATTATCCGCAGAGCTCGGCGATATCATAAATGTCAATGTCAAGGAGTCTTCGCCCGGGGCAGCAATTAAAAAAGGCGAGGTAGGCAAGGCCGTGATAGTCAGGACAAAGTCCCCCATAAGAAGGCCGGACGGGACTGTCCTGCGTTTTGACCGTAATGCCATTGTTTTTATTGACGCCCAGTATAACCCCCGGGGCACACGCGTATTCGGCCCGGTTGCCCGCGAGTTAAGGGAGAAGAATTTGACAAAAATTATTTCATTAGCGCCAGAGGTTATTTAGCATGCTCAAAATAAGAAAAGGGGATACAGTCCAGATAATAAAGGGGAAGGACTCAGGAAAAAAGGGAAGGGTCTTGAGTATCTTTGACGACGGAAAGCGCTGCCTCATAGAAGGCCTGAATCTGGCAAAGAAGCACAAGCGCCAGACGCGCCAGGATACTCAGGGCGGCATCGTATCAATAGAGGCGCCGGTCAGCATAGCCAACGCCATGCTTTTTTGCAAGCATTGCAGTAAACCGGCAAGAGTCGGATTCTTGATTTTAAAGGACCAGTCAAAGGCGAGGGTTTGTAAAAACTGTAAAGAGGTTATTTAGGATGGCACCGAGATTATTAGAAAAATACCGCTCTGAAATTATCCCCCGGATGATGGAGAGGTTCAAGCTGAAGAACAGGCTTTCCGTCCCGTCTGTCCAAAAGATCGTAATAAACATGGGAGTCGGGGAGGCGCTTGCGGACGTAAAGCTCCTTGAGAAATCTATGGAAGAGCTTGCCGCCATTACCGGCCAGAAGCCGATTATAAGAAGGGCAAAAAAAGCCATATCCAATTTTAAAATCAGGCAGGGCCAGGCGATCGGATGTAAGGTTACTTTAAGGCGGGCTATAATGTACGAGTTTATGGACCGTTTCATAAATATCGCGCTTCCCCGTATCCGCGATTTCAGAGGCGTGTCCGGAGATTCTTTTGACGAAGCGGGCAATTACACCCTGGGCCTGAATGAGCAGAACATTTTTCCGGAGATTGACATAGACAGGGTCAGCCGCACGCAGGGGATGGACGTTACGATTGTAATCAAAAACGCCAGAACCAAAGAGCAGGCGCAGGAATTATTAAGGTTATTCGGCATGCCTTTTAAGACCGAGGAAGAATAAGGAGTCTGATTTCAAAACATGGCAAAGAATTCACAGATAGCTCGCTGGAAAAGGAAGGCAAAGTTTTCCACCCGTCAATACAACCGTTGCAATATTTGCGGCAGGTCCGGCGGGTATTTAAGAAGATTTCGCCTGTGCAGGATTTGTTTCAGGGAACTGGCCTGGCAGGGGTTGATCCCGGGCATAAAAAAGGCAAGCTGGTAAATAAGGGAGTATAAATGTCTAGGACTGATTTAATCGCAGATGCTTTTACAATGATACGTAATGCCATGATGGCAAAGAAAGACACGGTGGATATTCCTTCTTCCGGGCCCTTAAAATCAATTTTAGAGATTTTAAAGAAGAAGGAATATATTGAGAACTTTAAACTGATTGAAGATAAAAAACAGGGGTTGTTGAGGGTATATTTAAAGTATACAGCAAATAAACCCGCGATTAAGAACCTCTCCCGTGTCTCTAAGCCAAGCCTGCGGGTTTATGTAAAACACGCTAAGGTTCCGGTGATACTCAGGGGCAGGGGCACGGCAATTGTTTCAACGCCCCAGGGGATTATTGCCGACGATGAAGCGCGTGAGCGTAAGCTCGGCGGAGAGATCATAGGGTATATCTGGTAAAATGTCAAGGATAGGGAAAAAACCAATAATAGTGCCAAAAGAGGCCAAGATAGAAGTAAAGGAGGGTGCCTGCATTGTAGAGGGGCCTAAGGGCAAGCTTACTCTCCCTTTACACTACCGCATCAGCCTGGAAGTCAAGGAAGGCCAGGTTTTGGTAAAGCGGACTTCCGATACCAAATTAGATAAATCCCTTCACGGCCTTCACCGGGCGCTCATCGTTAACATGATAAAAGGCGTTACCGAAGGCTACACTAAAGAGCTTGAGATTATCGGAGTAGGCTTCAAGGCGCAGGTACAGGGCACTAGCCTGAACATGCAGCTGGGTTTCTCTCACCCCGTAAATTTTCCTGTTCCTGCCGGTATTAAGATTGAGACCCCCAAGCCTACCCAGATAGTAGTCAGGGGCATTGACAAGCAACTCGTGGGAAAAGTGGCAACGGAGATCCGTAAAATCCGGCCGCCCGAGCCGTACAAAGGAAAAGGCGTGCGTTTCGCCGGAGAATATATTAAGAAAAAGGTCGGCAAGGCCCAGGCAACCACAAAATAAGATGAAAAATAACCGGGAAATCCAGAGATTAAAAAGGCACACGCGTATCAAATGCAAGATTTCAGGCAGCCCAGAAAGGCCGCGCCTTTTGGTTAAGCGGAGTTTGAAAAATATTTTCGCCCAGGCAGTAGATGATGTTTCCGGGCGCACTTTATTTTCTCTTTCTACCGCGGACAAAGAAGTAAAACAAAAGTTCCCTTCGGGAGGAAACATTAAGGCAGCTGTAGTTTTCGGTGAGCTCTTCGCAGCCCGGGCGAAAGAAAAAGGGATTTCAAAGATAATTTTTGACCGGTCGGGGTATTTATATCACGGCAGGATTAAGGCCTTTGCGCAGGCACTGCGAAAAGGCGGATTGGAGTTTTAAAAATGCGGGAATTAAATATTGATGCCCAGCCGGAAATTATTGAGAAAGTCATCACCATTAACCGCGTGACTAAAGTCACTAAGGGCGGGAAAAAACTTCATTTCAGCGCATTAGTGGTTGTGGGAGATACTAAGGGGCATGTCGGCTATGCTTTGGAAAAGGCAAATGAAGTCGCTGATGCCATCAGAAAATCGCTGGCGAAAGCCAAGAAAAGCCTGATTGCCGTGCCGCTTCACGGTTCGAGCATCCCTCATGAAATCATAGGAAAGTACGGAGCAGCGCGCGTCCTTTTAAAACCCGCATCTGAAGGAACAGGGGTTATAGCTGCCGGGCCGGTGCGTGCAATCTGCGAATCCGCAGGGATAAAAGATATACTGACTAAGTGCTTAAGGTCCAATAACCCGATTAATGTAATTAAGGCCACGGTCCAGGGCCTGCAAAATTTAAAACCATAATATGATAAAAAAGACTATCTTGCCTAAAAAAGCAGATAAAAAGAAAGCCTCGCCGGTTAAGGCAAAGAAAACCGTGCCAAAAATACCCAGGGCAAAAGCCTTGCCTAAAGAAGAGGCTCGCCAGCCTTCTTTTGGCCTGCATAGTTTAAAAGCGCCTTTTGGCAGCCATAAAGGCAAGAAACTTCTCGGAAGGGGCCCAAGCTCAGGGCACGGGAAGACTTCTACCCGGGGCAGTAAGGGGCAGACCTCGCGCGCAGGGAGGCATTTTTACGCGGGTTTTGAAGGAGGCACAAGCCCGTTAATCCGCAGGATGCCCAAAAGAGGGTTCACCAATATATTTAAAAAAGAATATCAGATCGTAAACATCTCGCAATTAATCCGGATAAGCGAAGAAAATATAAACCCCGAGGTTCTGGAAAAAAGCGGGTTAATCAAAGATAAGGGAAAATTAGTAAAGATATTAGGGGAAGGTGAACTCAAGAAGCCCCTGAATATCAGCGCGCACGCATTTTCAAAGAAGGCAAGCTCAATCATCCAGGCTGCAGGCGGAAAAGTAGAATTGATAAATGCTTAATGCACTGTTAAATGCGTTTCGGATTCCGGATTTAAAGAGACGGCTTTTAATTACCGGCGCACTAATTGGCGTTTACAGGCTCGGTTGTTACATGCCGACCCCGGGAATTGACGCTGCCGCGCTTTCCGAATTTTTCAGCCGGCTGGACAAGACCCAGGGCGGAACGCTCTTTGGCATAATTAATATGTTTTCCGGAGGCGCGATGGAGCGCCTGACTATCTTTGCCTTGGGTATTATGCCCTACATTTCCGCATCCATTATTCTGCAGCTTTTAACTGCGGTAATACCCTCGCTGGAGAAATTATCCAAAGAAGGCAAGGCAGGTTATGAGAAGATAAACCAATATACGCGTTATGCCACAGTTGTCCTGGCAATTATTCAGTCCTACTTTATTGCCATGTGGCTGGAAGACCCTGCTCGGTTTGAAGGCTTAAGGATAGTGATGTTCCCGGGATGGGGCTTTCGTATATTGACGGTCCTGACCCTTACCACCGGCACAATATTCATTATGTGGTTGGGCGAGCAGATACAGGAGAGGGGGATTGGCAACGGCATTTCTTTGGTAATCGCAGCAGGAATTATCTCCCGTATCCCGGCGGCAATGCACCAGTTATTCATCTTGATATCTCCCCTTAACCCCAGCCGCAGGCAGATCCAGCCTTTTGTCCTTGTAGTTATGGCCGCGTTCCTTGTGGCCGTAGTCTTTGCGGTCATCATGATTACGCAGGCGCAAAGGAAGATACCTGTGCAATATGCCCGCAGGATAGTAGGCAGGAAGATTTACGGAGGCCAGTCCACTTACATACCGTTAAAAGTGGATACTGCCGGGGTCATCGCCATTATCTTTGCGCAGTCAATCATCTTATTTCCGGCGACGCTGGCTTCATTTATCCCTAACCCGGCCTTTCAGAGGTTTTCGCAAAGCCTGATGCGCGGGCATCTTTTGTATACCTCGGTATACGCTTTGCTGATAATCTTCTTCTGTTATTTTTATACGGCTATCGTTTTTAACCCGCTCGAGCTTTCTGAAAACATGAAGAAATACGGCGGTTTTATCCCGGGTATACGCCCGGGAACTCCTACTGCCGAATTTCTGGATTATATAATGACCAGGATTACCCTCGCAGGCGCAATATTTATCGCCTGTATCGCGATTTTCCCCGATTTTATCATGGCCTGGCTTAAAATCCCGTATCTGGTGGCTTCATTTTTCGGCGGTACCGGGATACTTATTACAGTCGGCGTAATGCTGGATACCCTCAAGCAAGTTGAATCTCATCTGCTCACCCATCATTATGAAGGTTTTTTAAAATCCGGCTCTATCAGGGGCAGGAGATGAAGATGATTTTACTCGGGCCTCCGGGAGCAGGAAAAGGCACCCAGGCAAAGAGCCTGGCAAAAAGGCTGGGTGTTCCGCACATATCAACGGGTGATTTATTGCGCCAGAATGTAAAAGAAAATACAGGGCTTGGTCAAGAGGCGAAAAGCTTTATGGATAGCGGGCTATTGGTCCCGGATACGCTCGTAGCCAGGATGCTCAATGAGAGGCTAAGCTTAAACGATATAAAAAACGGCTTCATCCTTGACGGCTACCCCAGGAATATCAGCCAGGCAAAGACCCTTGACGCAATGCTTGATGAAAGGGCCCTGGATATAGATATGGTAATATACCTGGATACCAGCGAAAATGTCATCGTGCAGAGGTTATCGGGAAGGCTCGTCTGCAGCAATTGCGCTGCCAACTTCCATATCAAGAATATGCCTCCTAAA
The DNA here is from genome assembly GCA_040754615.1 of Candidatus Omnitrophota bacterium. Classification (GTDB taxonomy): domain Bacteria; phylum Omnitrophota; class Gorgyraeia; order Gygaellales; family Profunditerraquicolaceae; genus JBFMBZ01. Next base: position 18,781 of record JBFMBZ010000048.1, read on the forward strand.
GTAAGCGGGGTTTGCGATAATTGCGGGGCTAAGCTTTATCAGCGCGAGGATGACAAAGTAGAAACTATCAAAAAAAGGCTTTCGGTATACCGTAAGGAAGTCAGCGCATTGATAGATTATTACGAAAATAAAAATAAACTGTACCGCGTGCCTTCCGACGATGAAGCCGGGATAGTATTGGACAGGATAGTGGGTTTGACGCAAAAATACGATGATTCCCCTAAAGTCTGAAGAAGATATACGCATGATTAATAAGTCCGGGAAGATTCTGGCGAGGATTATGAATAAGCTTAAAGGGCAGATCCGGCCCGGAGTTTTAACCGAGGAGATTGACCGGCTGGCGGAAGAATTAATCCTCAAGGCCGGGGCGCTTCCTGCTTTCAAGGGGTATAACGGGTTTCCCGCAGCGGTCTGCACCTCCATAAACGAAGAAATCGTCCACGGCATACCCGGGCAAAGGGAGCTTAAAGAAGGCGATATCCTGAGCCTGGATTTGGGAATAAATTATCAAGGTTATTTTTCCGACGCTGCCATAACGATGGGAGTGGGAATGGTGAATAAGGATTTAAAAAAATTAATTGAGGTAACCAGGAAAGCGCTCTTTGAAGGAATCCGTAAGGCACGGGTAAATAATTACCTTTCAGATATATCTTTCAGTATCCAGAATTACGTTGAAGGAAACGGCTTTTCAGTGGTCCGGCAGTTCGTCGGCCACGGCATCGGATTCAGCCTGCACGAAGAGCCTGAGATCCCAAATTTTGCCAGTGCCAGCAAGGGGCCCGTGCTTAAAAGCGGGATGGTTTTAGCTATTGAGCCTATGGTGAATATGGGCTCGTGGGAATCGCGGATTTTGGATAACGGCTGGACAGCAGTAACTAAGGACGGGAGCGCTTCTGCGCATTTCGAGCATACGGTGGCAATCACCGAACAGGGGCCGAGGATACTGACTAATTAGTATGCCAAAAGAAGAATTAATTGAAACCGAAGGAAAGATTATTGAAGCCCTGCCAAATGCGATGTTTAGAGTGGAACTTGAGAACGGCCATGTCGTGTTGGCGCATGTTTCCGGAAAGATGCGGATGAATTTCATCCGTATCCTGCCCGGTGACAAGGTAAAACTGGAGCTTTCTCCTTACGATTTAAGCAGAGGAAGGATAACCTTTAGGATAAAATGAAAGTAAAAGCCTCTATAGGAAAAATTTGCGACAGGTGCAAGATTATTAAAAGAAAAGGCGTGAACAGGGTAATCTGCACAAACCCTAAGCATAAGCAGCGCCAAGGCTAAAGGAGTAGAAGATGCCAAGAATTTTAGGTGTGGATTTACCTAAGGAAAAAAAGATTGAGATTTCTTTAACATATTTATTTGGAGTAGGCAGGGCGGTGTCTAATCAGATCCTTAAGGAAGCACAGGTTAGCCCGGATAAACGCGCGAAGGACTTAAGCGAAGAGGAAGTTTCGCGCATCACCAATACCATACAGAAGAGCGGCTTCAAAGTAGAGGGAGACTTACGCCGGGAGATCTCAGCGAATATAAAGCGGCTTATGGATATCGGTTCGTGGAGAGGCATAAGGCATAAAAAAGGCCTTCCGGTGAGAGGCCAGCGCACCCGGACAAACGCGCGCACCAGAAAAGGCCCGCGTAGAGGAGGCCTTGCGGTAATCAGAAAGGAAGAACCGGCGGCGAAAAAAGCGGCGCCCCCGGCAAAATAATATAAAGAAGGGTAGATAAAAATATGGCGACAAAAGAAAAGGCAAAGAAGAAAAAGATAGCTAAGGGTATTACTACCGGCATTGCCCATATTCAGGCAAGTTTTAATAATACTATTATCACCATTACCGATAAGCAGGGCAATGTCCTGGTCTGGTCAGCCCCGGGAATAGTAGGTTACAGCGGCTCAAAGAAATCTACTCCTTTCGCGGCGCAGATAGCGGCAAGCGATGCAGCCAAGAAGGCAAAAGATATCGGTTTAAAGGAAGTGGATGTCTATGTCAAGGGCCCGGGTTTCGGAAGGGAGTCGGCGATAAGGGCATTGCAGGCATCGGGGCTGGTTATTACTTCAATTAAGGATGTAACGCCTATTCCCCATAACGGGTGTAGGCCTAAGAAGAAAAGGAGAGTGTAATAGATGGGTCGTTATACAGGAGCGGTCTGCAGGTTATGCCGCAGGGAAGGAGAAAAGCTTTTTTTGAAAGGCACGAAATGCTCCACGGAAAAGTGCCCTGTTGCAAGGCGGGCTTTCCCTCCCGGCCAGCACGGCGCGGGCAGGAGGCAGAAGCTTTCCAATTATGGCGTGCAGCTGCGTGAAAAACAGAAGGTTAAAAGGATATACGGTGTCCTGGAAAGGCAATTCAGAAGGTATTTTGAGATTGCCTCCAAGACCAAGGGCGTTACCGGAAAGGTTTTGTTGCAGCTTCTGGAGAGAAGGCTGGATAACGTAATCTTCCGCTTGGGCCTGGCCATTTCCCGTTCGCAGGCCAGGCAGGTAGTCAGGCACAACCATATTTTTGTAAATTCACAGCGGGTCAATATCCCTTCATTTCTGGTGGATAAAGACGACACCATAGAAGTAAAGGTCAAAGAAAAAGCCCTGAATAAGATTAAGGATAACCTGGAAGTTTCAAAGGACAGGACAGTCCCTTCCTGGCTGGATTTTAAGGCTGAGGGTTTATCCGCAAAAGTCCTGAGATTGCCGGAAAAAGAAGATATCCAACAGACTATTCAGGAACAGCTTATAGTAGAACTTTATTCGAAATAATAGAGTTTTCTTGCTAAGGTTAATGATAAATAATGGGAGGTTCTAGATGGGAATAAAATGGAGGGATTTTCAACTGCCAAAGAGGTTAGAGTGCGATGAGTCAAGCTACACCAATACTTACGGGAAATTCTCCGCCGCGCCTTTTGAAAGAGGTTACGGCGTTACGCTCGGGAATTCTTTGCGCAGGGTTTTGCTTTCTTCAATAGAGGGAAGCGCCGTTACATCCATAAAAATTGCCGGGGTGCAGCATGAATTTTCTGCGATATCCGGAGTCCTTGAGGATGTCCCGGAGATTATCTTAAACGTTAAGAGCCTGGTGTTGAATTCACACTCAAAAATCCCGAAGACAATTTATATCAATAAAGATTCCAAGGGGGAGGTAAAGGCAAAAGATATTGAAACGGATGAAACAATAGAAATTATCAACCCGGATTTGCATATTGCGACCCTGAATAAAGATACAAAATTTCAGGTTGAGATGGAAGTGGCCAGGGGCAGGGGTTACGTCCCTGCGGACCTGAATAAAAAGGAAGAAAAAGTCATTGGCCTGGTGCCCATAGATTCGGTATTTACTCCGGTAAAGAAAGTAAATTTCTTCGTGGAGAATACCCGCGTGGGCCAGAAGACCGACTATGACAAACTCATCCTGGAAGTGTTCACAAACGGGGCAATCAGCCCGAAGGACGCCATGCTTTATGCGGCAAACATCCTGCAAAGGCACCTGGATATTTTCGTTAACTTCGGCCAGCTTCCGGAGGATATCGCTGAAGAAGAATTAGAGATGACCAAGGAAGAGGTCACGCTTTATGAAAAATTAAGGCTGCCTATTTCAGAGCTTGAGCTTTCAGTCAGGAGTTCAAACTGTTTAAGGGAGGCGAATATCAAGGCCATCGCCGACCTGGTGAAAAAGACGGAAGACGAAATGCTCAGTTTCAAAAACTTCGGCAAGAAATCATTGACTGAGATAAAAGAGCTGCTTGCCGGGATGGGCCTGACTCTGGGGATGCAGGTAGACCCCAAAAAACTGAAGAAGGTTTAATATGCGCCACAGCAAGAAAAGATTACAACTTAACCGTTTCACCAGCTGGCATGATGCTACGCTTAAGAGCCTGGCGAGGAATGTACTCCTGCGCCAAAGCATCAAGACCACCTTAAAGAAAGCCAAGGCCTCAAAACCTCTCATAGACAGGTTGATAACCTTGGGCAAAGAGGATACTCTTTTCGCAAGGAGGCAGGCGTTCCAAACTTTAGGCGACCACAGGCTGGTGAGCCTGCTTTTCAAGGAGATCGCCCCGCGTTTCGCAAATAGGAATAGCGGTTTTACCCGTATAATGGGATTTGGTTACCGCAGGGGAGACGGCTCTGCGATGGCAATCTTAGAGCTTACCGAAATCAAGAAAAAGGAAGTAAAGAAACCGAAAAAAGAAAAAGAAGCAAAAACTCACGAAGAAGAAAGAGTGCAGGGAGAAGAAAAACCTTCTGCACAGAAGCCGGAAGCACAGGTAGCGGTAAAGGAGAAACCGCCGATTACCAAAAAGCCGACCAAGAAATTCCTGGGTGGCTTAAGAAAAATATTCAAGAAGGAAAGAGACTCTCTGTAAAAGATATGAGGCGTTGATGCGTATAGACACCCGTCGCGCAGAACGTTTAAAGAAGGTCAACCCTTCTGCGACCCTGGCAATTACCTCAAAGGCAAAGAAGTTAAAAGCAGAAGGCAGAGATATCGTAAATTTCGCCGCAGGGGAACCTGATTTTGATACCCCTGATTTTATTAAAGATGCGGCGATAGAAGCCATAAAGTCAGGCTTTAC
>JBFMBZ010000049.1:0-37272 GCA_040754615.1 Candidatus Omnitrophota bacterium
GTAGAGATACAGGCGCTGGTCTCCAAGGCCAGCTTTGGCTATTGCAGCCGCAAGGCAGAAGGGTTTGATTACAACCGCCTTTCTTTATTAGTAGCTGTCCTGGAAAAGAGGATGGGCCTGCATCTTGAGTCAGAGGATATTTTTGTGAACATCGCCGGAGGCATAAAGGTAGAGGACCCCGCGGCAGACCTGGCGGTTTGCGTGGCTATTGCCTCCGCATTCAGGGAGCAGTTAGTCATGCCTGATACGGCAGTCTACGGAGAGATAGGCCTGGCAGGGGAAATCAGGAGCATAACACAGGCGGCACTGCGCGTAAACGAAGCGCAAAAACTCGGGTTTAAGCATTGCGTATTACCGAAAAATAATTATAAAGGCCTGAAAGTTGAAACGGAAGATATGGAAATTATCCCGGTTTCAACTTTAAAAGAGGCAATTGATATCATATTAAGGAGGTAATTTTATGAATTTATGGTTTCTTCGCGTTCTTTTTATGTTAGGCGGGATGTTTGTGGGCTATCAGACTACGGTGGATTTGGGGTTAGGCATTGCCGGCGCAGTTATAGGTATTGCCGCAGGAGCGATTGCCGCGTTTCTTTTTATTATCCTGGAGATGTTTTCAGGGAAGGTCTCTATGAGGGGGCTTTCCAGTTCCGTGTTCGGCCTGATTTTAGGCTTACTCATGGCCAAGATTGTGAGCGACGCATTTACCCTGGTGCCTATGCCCCCGGACACATTGTCCCTGATCAGGATGACCCTTACTCTTATTTTCTGTTATCTGGGGATGGTTATGGCACTACGCGGCAAGGATGAGTTCAATATTATTATCCCATATGTGCGCCTTCGCCGGCAGGACCAGCCTGAGGAGATAGTAGTCCTGGATACGAGCGTAATTATTGACGGAAGGATAGTGGATATCTTCAAGACAAAATTTTTATCCGGAAAAATAGTAATACCAAAATTCGTTTTAAGGGAGTTGCAGCAGATTGCCGATTCTACTGACCCGATAAAACGCCAGCGCGGCAGGCGCGGCCTTGAAATGCTGCATACCATTCAGAAGGAATCGGGGTTGGATATTTCCCTGCATGAGGAAGATTTTCCCGAGACGCCGGAAGTAGATATGAAGCTGATAAAACTTGCCAAGGTCCTGCAGGCAAAGATACTCACCGTTGATTTTAACTTAAACCGCGTGGCCAGTATTCAGGGCATAAGGGTACTCAATGTCAATGAATTATCCAATGCCCTCAAGTCACTGGTGTTTCCGGGCGAGCAGATGCAGATTAAGCTGATTAAGGAAGGCAAGGAATATAATCAGGCAGTGGGATACCTTGAAGATGGCACCATGGTTGTCGTAGAAGATGCGCGCAGGCTTATCGGCCAGGAAGTAAAAGTGGTGGTGACTTCTGTGCTGCAGACTCAGGCAGGCAGGATGATCTTTACAAAATTGGAAAAATGAGCGTTTCGGCAGTGGTCCTCGCCGCAGGAGAGGGGAAAAGGTTTATTTCCCGTACTCCTAAGGTGCTGGCTAAAATAAATTCTAAGCCCCTTATTATTTATAGCCTTAATGCGCTGTCAAAACATCCGCTTATCAGTAGTATCATTATAGTAGTCAATGCCCGTAATTCCGAAGCAATCAGCCGGCTTATCCGGAAAAATAAGATCGGGAAGGTGAGCCACATAGTAAACGGCGGCAGGCGCCGGCAGGATTCTGTGGGTTGCGCGCTTGCTGTTTTAGGCAACCGTACTGATTTAGTGCTGATACATGATGCTTGCCGGCCTTTTATTTCCCGGGATATAATTTCAAAAGCGGTAAAAGCCGCAGAAAAATACCAGGCAGCTATTATTGGAGTGCCGGTGAAGGCGACAATAAAAAGTGTCAAGTGTCAGGTGTCAGGTGTCAGGGAAAACTGTTTTATAGAAAAGACTTTGGATAGAGAAAGGCTTTGGGAGATACAGACACCCCAGGTTTTCAAAAAAGAGCTTATTTTGAGGGCATATAAGAAGTTCGGGCATCTTGATGTGACTGATGATGCGATGCTGGTTGAGAAGCTTGGAAAGCGAGTCGTCTTGGTAAAAGGCTCTTATAGTAATATTAAGATAACGACTCCGGAAGATTTACTTATCGCGCAAACTATAGCAAAGAGGAACACATGAATTGCAGAATCGGCATTGGTTACGACATCCATCACCTGGTTGAAGGCCGCAAGTTAATCATCGGCGGGGTAGAGATCCCTTACATAAAAGGCTTATTGGGCCATTCTGACGCAGATGTGCTTTTGCACGCGGTATGCGATGCGCTACTGGGCGCTGCTGCCTCGCTTGATATCGGCGAAATGTTCCCGGACACCGAAGCGAAGTATCAGGGTATTTCGAGCGTGCGCCTTTTAGAAGAAGTGGCGCGGTTTGTGAAAGACAAAGGCTATAAGATTGTAAATATTGATACCATTGTCTTGATTAAAGAACCGGGGCTCTCTCCTTTTAAAAAACAGATACGGGAGAATATCGCCAGGATTCTGGGTATACGCCCGGATGATGTGAATATAAAAGCTAAGACTAACCAGGGCCTCGGGGAAGTCGGCAGGAAAGAGGCAGTGGCAAGCTATGCGGTTGCCCTGCTTAATAGGGGGGATTAAAAATGACTTGCCTTTTACAGATACTGATAGCTCTGTTATCTATTTTTGTTTTAAAGTTAGCTGCCATTTCTCTGTTTTTCTATGGAGATATAAAGGCGGCGCAGAAGAAGGATCCCGCTGCGAAGAGTTTTCTTGAAGTCCTCCTGCTTTACCAGGGGCTGCACGCATTAGTAGCTTATCGCATAGCGCATTTCTTATACAAATGCCGGCTTTTTTTCCTGGCGCGTTACCTAAGCCAGCTTGCGCGCTTTGCTACGGGGATAGAGATACACCCCGGAGCAAAAATCGGAAAGAGGTTTTTTATTGACCATGGGATGGGCGTGGTAATCGGGGAGACCTCAATCATCGGGGATGATGTGCTTATCTATCAGGGAGTGACTCTGGGAGGCACGGGCCTGGAGAAAGGCAAGCGCCATCCTACCATAGGCAATAATGTGGTTATCGGGGCAGGCGCGAATGTCCTGGGAAATATCAATATAGGCGATAATTCCTATATCGGAGCGAATGCCGTGGTAATCAAAGATGTCCCGGCTAATTCTACGGTGGTAGGAGTCCCGGGAAGGATTACCAAGCAGGACGGGAAAAAGATAGATATAAGCTTAGACCATATCCATGTCCTAGACCCCATCATGCAGTCCATAGAAGAATTAGAAAAGAGGATAGACAAGCTAGATCAAAAATAAACAGAAACAGTTTCCATTCCAATCGGGAAACTGTTTCTGTCCTAATCGGGACAGTGGGATAAACTAGGAGCATAAGTGCCTTAATACCCACTTTCCCGAACAAGTTGGAAACTGTTTCTAAATTATTTAATGGCGATTTATATATATAATTCCCTTACCCGCAAGAAAGAAGAATTCACTCCCTTAAAACCGCCACAGGTGGGTATCTATACCTGCGGCCCTACGGTGTATGATGAGCCGCATATCGGCCACGCCAGAAGCGCCTATATTTTTGAGGTAATCAGGAAATACCTGGAGTACAGGGGTTACAAAGTTAAATTTGTCAGGAATGTCACTGATGTGGACGATAAGATTATTAATAAGGCCAACGAAGAGTTTAAAGGAGAAGATTTAAAAGCCGCGGTAAAGAAAGTCGCGGATAAATACCTGAATTCTTATCATGAGGCCTTGAGTAATCTTAATTTGGATAAGGACGCGAAGATCTTTGAGCCCAAGGCTAGCGAATACATCAGGCAGATGACAAATTTTATAAATCTTTTGGTAGAAAAAGGTGCTGCATATGCAGAGGCCGGAGATGTTTATTTCGATATCGCAAAAGCAAAAGAATACGGCAAGCTCTCCAACCAGTCGCTGGATAAAATGGAGGCGGGAGCAAGGGTCGCTTTGGGAGAAAATAAAAGAAACCCTTTGGATTTTGCTTTATGGAAGGCAGCAAAGGAAGGCGAGCCTTCATGGAAAAGCCCTTGGGGCCCCGGAAGGCCCGGCTGGCACATAGAGTGCTCTGTAATGAGCATGGATATCCTCGGAGACGAATTTGACATACACGGAGGCGGGATTGACCTGATATTCCCGCACCATGAAAACGAAATCGCTCAAGCCGAAGGCGCAGGGAAGAAATTTGCCAGGATTTGGATTCACCATGGCCTCTTAACCATCAACGGTCAGAAGATGGCGAAATCCCTGGGGAACTTCGTGACCATAAAAGATTTTCTGGATAAATATAAGAACGCGGATTTACTAAAACTTTTCTTTTTATCCGCCCATTATTCTCACCCGATAGATTACAGCGAGAAGAAAATTGAGGAAACAAGGCAGGCGCTGGAACGCCTTTCCATAGTTTTAGATAAGGAAGAAAAGGGTGCAAAGGCTGCAGTCAAAAGTTTTAAAGAAATTGATGAGCTAAAGGATAAATTTATTGCGGCAATGGATGATAATTTCAATACTCCGCAAGCTTTGGCAGTTATTTTTGATTTAGTAAGTATTGCCAATAAGAACGCGCAAGATAAAGATTTCTTGAATAGTTCCCGTAGGATAATAAGAGAGCTTTTGGATATCTTCGGTATTTCGCTTAAGGCTGAAGTTAAGCTTGAAGATACAATAGCGGCGATGATTAAGGCACGGGAAGAAGCGCGAAAATCCAAAGATTTTGCTCTTTCAGATGAAATCCGTAAGGACCTGGAAGATAAGGGTATTATATTAGAAGACACCAAGGACGGCAAGACTACTTGGAGAAGAAAAATATAGAAACAAAATATAGAAACTGTTTCCGACTTGTTCAGGAAAGTGGGATAGATGTAGATGCCCACATACCCACTGTTCCGATTGGAACGGAAACTGTTTCTAACTAATTCGATGCGAGGTAAATTCATTACATTTGAAGGCTCTGAAGGAAGCGGCAAGAGCACCCAGTCAAAGATGCTCTATAGCTACCTTAAGAAAAAAGGCTATAAGGTAATCTCCTTACGCGAGCCGGGCAATACCCAGGTCGGAGAGAAGATAAGGGGGATCCTGCTTAACCCCCAAAGCCGGATCTCTTCTGTTACCGAGATGTTGTTATATATGGCGGCAAGGGCAGAGGTGGTGGAAGAAGTAATCAAGCCCGCGCTTTCACAGGGAAAAATCGTAATCTGCGACCGGTTTTTAGATTCTACGCTCGCTTACCAGGGGTATGGGTTAGGAGTAGATATTAGTTTAATCAAGTCGATAGGCAAATTAGTAACGCAGGGGGTAAAGCCGGATTTAACCATATTCCTGGATTTACCAGTAAAACAGGGGTTAGCTAAATGCGGCAGGATAAAAGACCGCATTGAGAAGCGTGCCTTTGAATACCATCGCAGGGTAAGGCAAGGGTACTTAAGCCTGGCTCGTTTTGAGCCAGGAAGGATAAAGATAGTCAGGGTAGAGAAAGATAAAATAATGACGCAAGAAAAAATCAGGAGAGCGGTTCTAAATGTCATTTAAGGATATTAAAGGCCAGGAGAGGGCCATCCAGATAATCAAATCCAATATAGAGCATAACCGCTTAAAAGGGGGGTATCTCTTTACCGGGCAGGAAGGCATTGGCAAAAAGATGGCAGCTAAAAATTTAGCCAAGGCAATAAATTGCGAAAAGGCAAGGCCGGATTCCTGCGATGTCTGCCCGTCCTGCATCAAGATAGAAAAAAACCAGCATATAGACGTGCATGTTATTGAAGGCGAGGATTCGGAAATCAAGATTGACAATATCCGCCAGCTCAAGAAGGACGCTAACTTCAGGCCTTACGAAGCAAGGTACAAGGTATTCATTATAGATAACGCGCATAATCTTAATGCCGAAGCGGCAAACGCGCTCTTAAAAACGCTGGAAGAGCCTCCGGGGCATACTTTAATTATCCTTATCACCGATAAACCCAGGCGCCTTTTTAAAACTATCATCTCAAGGTGCACGGTAGTAAAGTTCCTTCCGCTTGTGAGGGAAGAATTAGAGGAATTATTAAGGCGGGATTTCGGCTTAATGGGTGAACCGGCGCATTTTTTAGCTTATTTTTCGGAAGGCAGGCCCGGAGCCGCCTTCAGGCTGAAAGACACCGATATATTCACGCAGAAGAATATGATTATTGATAAACTGGTGTTATCAGATAGATTTTCATCAGGTGACTATAGCCCCGAAGAGAAAACACAGTTAAAGATGGGCCTGAACATCCTTTCGACTTGGTTTCGGGATGTTTATATGCTCAAGACGGGGATAGCGCATTCGGAGATTATAAATGCAGACCGTAAACAGGGCCTCTTAAAAAGCGCAACCCATTATTCTTTTATGCAATTAAACCGGATTTTAAACACTATATCGGATTCTATTTTGTACGCAGAGCAGAATATCAATACAAAATTAATCCTCCACAACCTGAGGGCACAGTTATGGAAAACTTAATTTTCGTGCGGTTACGGGATTCGGGGCAGATTTTTCCTTATAATCCCAATAATTTAGCATTAAAAGAAGGAGATTATGTTATTGTCGAGCATGACCGTGGGCTTGATTACGGGCAGATAATTTCTCCCAAGGAGGGCATAGAGACTCATCCGAATCCAAAAGAGCAGCCTAAAAAGATTGTGCGCCTTGCCGAAGAGAAAGATTTAAAACAGATAGAAGATAACCGCGCTAAGGCAAAGGAAGCCTTCTCTTCCTGCGTTAAAAAGATCGGAGAGCATAAATTAGAAATGAAGCTGGTGGCTGCGGAATATTCTTTTGACCGGACAAAGATAATCTTTTATTTTACCGCCGAAGGCAGGATCGATTTCCGCTCTTTAGTTAAAGACCTGGCAAAGATTTTTAAAGCCAGGATAGAGCTTCGTCAGATAGGCGTAAGGGACGAAGCCAGGCTCTTCGGCGGGTTCGGGCCCTGCGGAAGGGAACTTTGCTGCGCGGCTTTTTTGAATAATTTTGAAGCGGTGACCATAAAAATGGCAAAAGAAGAGGGCCTGCCGTTAAATCCGCCCAAGATATCCGGGCTATGCGGAAGGTTAATGTGCTGCCTGAATTATGAATATGAAACCTACCGGATGCTCTCTAAGGGCCTTCCCCATGAGGGAGAACATGTCCATACCCCGCAGGGAAAAGGCAAGGTTATCAGCATTAATGTCTTTAAGCGTACGGCAACAGTGGAATTGGAGGACGGCACGCAGGTACAGGTAAGTTATAAGCAACAATAGTAACTAGTACGCTAGTAACTGGTAACTAGTAATTTTAAAACTTTCTTGCTTTTATTACCAGTTACTAGTTACTGGTTTACTAGTTACTGACAAATATGGCTAATAAATTCTATATCACTACTCCTCTATATTACGTTAATGCCTCTCCGCACATCGGGCACTCTTACACGAATATTGCCGCAGATACACTGGCAAGGCATATGCGCAATACTTTAGGCAAGGAGAATGTCTGGTTTCTTACCGGTACGGATGAGCACGGCCAGAAGATACAGCGGCAGGCAGAGAAAGAGAATCTCTCCGCGCAGGAATTCGCGGATAAGATGGTATTGCAATTTATCGACCTTTGGAAGAAGCTGGATATTTCCTACGATGATTTTATCCGCACAACGCAGGAGCGCCATGTCAAGTGCGTGCGCAGGGTCTTGGAAATCCTTTACGCTAAGAACGAGATATATTCTTCAAAATATGAAGGCTGGTATTGCACTCCCTGTGAGACCTTCTGGACCCAGATGCAGTTAAAAGAAGGCAATTGCCCTGATTGCAACCGGCAGGTGGAGCATATCAGCGAAACAAATTATTTCTTTAAATTATCCGGATATCAGGACTGGTTGATTAAATACATAAAAGACAACCCTGATTTTATCCGTCCTGCTTACCGCCACCGGGAGGTCTTGAGTTTTTTGGAATTGAATAAATTAAACGACCTTTGCATTTCCCGGCCTAAAGAGCGCTTAAGCTGGGGGATTGAAATTCCCTTTAGCCCCGAGCATGTCACTTATGTCTGGTTTGACGCCTTGATAAATTATATCAGCGCAGTGGGTGATTTTGATAATAAGGGCAGGTACCAGTCGCGCTGGTGGCCGGCCGACCTGCATTTAATCGGCAAGGATATATTGAGGCAGCATGCGGTTTACTGGCCGATAATATTAAAGGCTTTGGATATAGAGCTGCCGAAGACTATCTTTGCCCACGGCTGGTGGCTTGCCGGAGAAAATAAGATGTCCAAATCCCGGGGAAACGTAATTTCTCCCGTTGAGATGGTGGATAAGTTCGGCATAGACACCTACAGGTATTTTCTCTTACGCGATGTGCCCTTTGGGTTAGACGGTACATTCTCGGAAGGTGCGCTCATTAAAAGGTTTAATAGCGACCTGGCAAACGATTTGGGTAACCTGGTTTTCCGCACGTTGACCATGATAGAGAAGTATTTTAACGGAGAAATCCCGCAAAAGGAAATAAACGACGCTCCCGCCCAGAACATAAAAGCTAAGATTAAGCAATTGCCGCTAGAAATCCGGGAGGCGTTCTCTGCGGGAGAGGATTATAATTTCAGCGCTTCTCTGGAGAAAATCTGGGAAATCATAAATATGGCAAATAAATACGTGGAAGAAAAGAAACCCTGGGTTTTGGCAAAAGAGAACCGCACAGATGAATTAAAAGGGTTTATTAATCTTTTGGTGTTCGTAATAAAAGAGGTTACTCAAAACGTGTCTGCTTTTATGCCCCGGACGGCAGAGGCTATAATCGGGCAGTTTGAAGGCAGCAGGATAAAAAAAGGGAAGCCTTTATTCCCCCGCATCGAAGCCTAAAGACTATCTCCTACCGCCTATGGCCTACAGCTTATCACCTATTCTAATAGATACCCACTGCCACCTGGATTTTCCTGAGTTTAGCTTTGACAGAAAAGAAGTGATTCAGGCGGCAAAGGAGGCAGGGCTAGGTTATATTATCAACATCGGCTCAAGTTTAAAGGCAAGCCAAGAGAGCGTCGCGTTATCAAAAGAATATGGCCTTATTTATTCTAGCGTGGGCGTACATCCTCACGATGCCGATACCTGCGATAGCGAAACCCTTAAGCAGGTACGGGCGCTTGCCAAAGAAAAAAAAGTGGTTGCTATCGGAGAAATCGGCCTGGACTATTTTAAGAATTATTCACAAAGGGATAACCAGATGAGGTTGTTCTTAGGCTTAATCGCGCTGGCAAAGGATTTATCCCTGCCCGTGGTAATCCATAGCAGAAAGGCCGAGGATGATATTTTAAAGATATTAAAAGAGTCTATGCCGATAAAAGCAGTAATCCATTGTTTCTCCGGAGACGAAACCTTCCTGAAAGAATGCCTGGATTTGGGTTTTTTTATTTCTTTTACCTGTAACATTACGTATAAAAAAGCAGAGAATCTAAGGGGTCTTGTAAAAGCCGCTCCCATAGAAAGGATGTTTTTAGAAACAGACGCGCCTTTTCTTTCTCCCGAAGGCTTGCGAGGCAAAAGAAACGAGCCAAAACAGGTAAAGCTTCTCGCCGAAGAGATAGCCAGGATAAAAGAGGTTGATTTTGAAAAAGTCGCCTCCGTTACCACGGAAAACGCGGTGCGTTTCTTTAACCTCGGTGAGCCAGGATGAACTCCAGGGTTAGCCTGACAAGATGCGAAAGTTACGACCCCTTTCTGGTGCAGGATGCAGTAAGAAGGTCCTTGAGTTTACTCGGAGGAATTTCCAATTTTATCAGGCCTAAAAGCAAGGTCCTGGTAAAACCCAATCTTCTGGTGGCAAAGGAGCCGGAAAGCGGGATTGTTACGCACCCTGAGGTTGTCAGGGGAGTAATTAAATTATTAAAGGAGATAGGTTGTGAGGTCTTTGTAGGAGACGGCCCCTCTGTCTGGGGGGCTCACGCGCAAAATATAGACGAAGTACATTCGAGGGCCGGGATGAAAAGGATTTGCGAGGAAGAGAATGTCAGGCTTGTAAAATTTTCCAAAAGCTTCTGGAAGGGAGATTTTCCCCTGACTGAATGGCTTAGAGAATGCGATTATTTTGTGTCGCTGCCAAAATTAAAAACGCACGAATTGACGCTTCTTACCGGTGCAGTGAAAAATATCTTCGGGTTAATCTCAACTAATTATAAGACGGAACTGCACAGAAAGTTCTTTGAGGCGGATAAATTTGCCGGGATGTTAGTGGATCTTCTTACGCAGGCAAGGCCGGCACTTAGCATTGTGGACGGGATTGTCGCCATGGAAGGAGACGGCCCTGCCAGTAGCGGTAAGCTTCGCAATGAAGGATTAATCGTTGCCGGAGACGACCCTGTGGCAATAGACAGCGTATTGGCAAGGCTAATGGGGCTTAAGCCCCTGGATATCCTATCTACCAGGGAAGCGGCGGCAAGGAGGCTGGGAGAAGCCGATATTAATTCTATAGAAGTCTTGGGCGAGAAATTAGAGGATGTGATAAAAAAACCATTCCAGCTGCCCGTTTCGTCTCTTTTAAGAAGGAAATGGCCGGCTTTTATCATCGCCATCGCCAAGAAAATCATTAAATTTTATCCGGAGCTGGTACATAAAGAGTGCATTGATTGCGGAGCCTGCATTGAGGCCTGCCCCAATAAAATAATCAGCAGGAAAAACGGAAGAATGGCCATAGACTATTCAAAATGCATCTCTTGTTTCTGCTGCCAGGAATCCTGCATTGCAAAGGCAATCAAAGTGAAAAAGAGCTTTTTTGCCAGGCTTTTGGGCATATAAGATGAGAATACAAACCGTAGACTGGAAGAATAATAAAATAAAGATAGTTGACCAAACAAAGCTGCCCGCAAGATTCGAGCATATTTACATTAACGAACTAAAAAAACTCTGGAGGGCAATAAAAATAATGCAGGTGCGCGGGGCCCCGGCATTGGGGGCGGTAGCGGGATTAGGGGTATACCTGGGCATCAGAAGTTCGCGAGCTGCTAACTTTTCGGAGTTAGAAAAAGAACTGGACGGGGTAATCGAATATATCGGCTCCAGCAGGCCGACCGCAAAGAACCTTTTCTGGGGCCTGAAAAGGATGAAGAACGCGGCCTTGGCCAATAAGCATCTTGAGCTTACGAAAATCAAACAAGCCCTGCTTAAAGAAGCAAAAAATATCATAGAAGAAGACAAAAAGAGCTCCAGAAGCATAGGGCGTTTTGGCGCGAAGTTAATAAAAGGCGGGGATAAGGTATTAACTATATGTAATGCCGGGATTTTAGCGACTATTGATTACGGGACTGCGTTAGCTTTGATTTATAGGGCAAAGGAGGAAGGTAAGCACCTAAAAGTTTTTGCCTGCGAGACCCGTCCGCTTTTACAGGGCGCGCGCCTCACTGCCTGGGAACTGAAAAAGAAGGGTATTGACGTGACATTAATCTGCGATAATACGGCAGCGGCATTGATGCAGCAGGGCTTGATAGATAAGGTCATAGCCGGCGCTGACCGGATTGCTTTCAATGGAGACACGGCCAATAAAATCGGGACCTTTAACCTGGCAATTTTATGCAAATATCATAAGATACCGTTTTATATTGCTGCTCCGGCATCAACTTTTGACCTTTCTATCCATAGCGGAAAAGGCATACCTATCGAGGAGCGTCCGCCGCAAGAGGTTTCCCGGATTCTATTAAAGGCGCCTGTTGCCGCGCAAGGCGTAAAAATATTCAATCCTGCCTTTGACATTACCCCGCATCATTTAATCACGGCAATTATTACGGATAGAGGGATTATCCGGACGCCTTATAAAAAGAATATAGCCGGGGTTATCGGCGGATTAAAATGAATTCACGTATGTTAATAACCGGATTGGGGGAATTTGGGTTGATAAAAAGGTTCCGGCGCAGGATAAAAACCGACCCTTCGGTTATTGTGGGTAGCGGGGATGACTGCGCGGTTTTAAGATTTGATAGGGACAATTACCAGCTTTTTACCTGCGATACGATAGTAGAGAGGGTGGACTTTACGCTGAAGGACCCGGCTTATCTTATCGGCAGAAAGTCCATTGCGGTAGCAGTTAGCGACATCGCAAGTTGCGCCGGCCTTCCCAGGCATTGCCTGGTTGCCTTGGGCTTGCCTAAAGAAACGCCCCTTAAACTGATAGATAATATTTTTAAAGGGATGCTTGATATAAGCCGAAGATTTAAAATCAATATCGCAGGCGGGGATATCAGTAGCGCCCGTGAGATAGTAATTAGTGTAAGTATGCTGGGGGTCGTGGAGAAAAAATACCTCTGCCTGAGGCAGGGCGCAAAACCCAAAGATATTATTTTTACGAGCGGTTCCCTCGGAGGTTCCGGCAGAGGAAAACATCTGAAGTTTATCCCGCGGGTAAAAGAGGCAAGGGCTTTGGTAAAGAACTTTAAAATCAACTCCATGATAGACATTTCCGACGGCTTGTGCGCTGACCTGGGGCATATTCTGGAAGAAAGCCGCGTAGGCGCCCTGCTTTATGAGGGCCTGATTCCTTTAAGCAAAGAGGCTTCTGGTTTATCCGATGCATTATATACGGGCGAGGATTTTGAATTGCTTTTTACCGTTTCGCTAAAGGAAGCAAAGAGGCTCTTGAAGAGTAAATTCTCAAGGCTCTTTAAGCCCATAGGCGAAATCGTAACGAAAGACCAGGGATTTACTCTTATTAATAAAAAAAACCGGCAAGTTAAAATCAAGGCAGAAGGCTTCCGCCATTTTTGATGAAAATCATTTCTAATTCAGAAGCAGAGACGCGGCACATAGGAGCTGTTATCGCAAAAAACCTGATGGCAGGGGATATAATCTGTCTTTTAGGGGAATTCGGAAGCGGCAAGACAGTTTTGACTAAAGGCATAGCCAGGGGTTTAAAAATAAAAGAGAGTATTGTCAACAGCCCGTCTTTCGTCCTGATGCGCCAATATGACGAGGGAAGGCTCCCCTTGTTTCATTTTGACCTTTACCGCCTGAAGGCAGATGAAGATATATTTGGCTTAGGCTACGAAGAGTTTTTTTATGACCGGGGCATTACTGTTATAGAGTGGGCAGAGAGGTTAAAATGCCTGCTGCCCGAAGAATATTTGCGCATAGAATTGCATTGTAAAGGCGATACGCAAAGGTCATTAGATTTTAGCTTTCGGGGCGTACGTTACCGGCAATTACTGGGGGAATTAAATGAAGATATTAGCCATTGACACCAGCACGAGGTTTATGTGCATTGGGGTTTCTGACGGAAAGGCTATTTACGAATACCGCCTGGAAGCAGAGAGGAAGCTGTCGAAGCTTCTCGTCCCTTCAATTAAGCGCGTTTTAGGGGCTGCGGATACAGATGTTAGCGGCATCGGCTATTTTGCCTGCGGCATAGGCCCGGGATCGTTTACGGGCTTACGCATCGGAGTTTCCGCAATAAAAGGCTTAAGTTTTGCTTTAAAGAAGCCGGTTGCCGGGATTCCGGCGCTGGATATACTGGCAAAGGGGGTAAGGAGGGATTCTGATTGTATTGTGCCGGTGATTGATGCAAAGAGGGGCCTGGTTTATTGCGCCCTTTACAGCAACAAAAATAACTTACTTAAGAGGCTTTCTAAATATATGCTTTTATCCGTAGACGATCTCTTGAAGAATGTAAAAAATTACTCTATTTTCCTGGGAGATGCGCTTATACTGTATAAAGAAAAAATAAACAGAAACGTAAAAGGCGCCCTGATTTTGGAGAAGGATTATTGGTACCCTAAAGCGCACAATATTATTGAATTAGCCATAGATAAGATTAAAGCAGGAAGGTTGAACACCTCATCTGATATTAAGCCAATTTACCTTTATCCTAAGGAGTGCCAGGTTAAATGCGCTACTACCGGCCCACATGGGCAGAAATAAACCTGAATAATTTAAGCTATAACTTCAGCCAGATAAAAAAACTGGTCAGAGCCGGAGTTAAAGTCATGGTTACGGTTAAGGCTGATGCTTACGGGCACGGGTTAATCCCCGTATCCAAAAGACTTGAATCCTCTAAAGCGGATTATCTGGGCGTTGCTTCTATTGATGAGGGGATAAAATTAAGAGAAGCCGGCATAGAAGCGCCTATTCTGCTACTCGGGCTCATATTGAAGGAGGATATCAGGCCGGTATTTAAATACAACTTGAGCGTTACGGTTTGTGACTTTGCGCTTTCCTCTGCTTTAAATAAAGAGGCTCGGCGGTTAAATAAAAAGGCTTGCGTGCATATCAAAGTGGACACGGGGATGGGCAGGATAGGGGTTTTGCATCAGGACGCCGCAGAGTTAATCAAAAAAATAAGCCGCCTGGAATTTTTAAATATAGAAGGCGTGTTTACGCATTTTCCTTTAGCAGACATGGATGAGGCTTTTACTTTGCGCCAGATTGAGGATTTTTCCTCTTTGATTCAGAGGCTTAAAAAAGAGGGCATACATATTCCGTTAGTGCATGCGGCAAACAGCATGGGAGTAATCGGGTATAAAAGATGCCATTTTAATCTGGTGCGTCCGGGCCTGGCCATCTACGGCCTGTATCCTAAGGCGGATTTAGGGATAAAATTAAAGCCGGTTTTGAGCCTGAAGACCAAAATCATATACGTTAAAGAAGTACCGGCGCATTACGGGATAAGTTACGGCCACGATTACATTACTAAAAGAAGGACAAGGATCGCAACTTTGCCAATCGGCTACGGAGACGGCTATCCGCGTAATTTATCGAATCTGGCTCCGGTATTGATAAAGGGTGAGCGCTACAGGATATCCGGAAGGATTTGCATGGACCAGATTATGGTAGATATAGGAAGCTCTAGAATTAAAAGCGGGGAAGAGGTCGTGCTGATCGGAAGGCAGGGAAAGATGAGGATTACTGCTGAGGAATTGGCGCGGCTCTCCGGGACGATATCTTATGAAATAGTCTGCGGTTTAGGCAGCCGTATCCCCCGGGTCTATAAAGATTAATTAATGTAGGCACCACTTAAGTGGTGCCTACAAACTGTAAGGATTAAGGCAGGTTATTTATCAGGTAGATTGCGCTAAAGAAAGCAACTATATGGCTAAGGGAGGCAGCCAGGACCGGATTGAGGAGCCCGCCCTTACCCACGGCGATACTCACCGCGTCCAGTATATAATAAAGAAACCCCACCATAATTGACACCCCGATAGATGAAAGGCCTGTGGCGCGCCTATGCATAATCAGGGCGAAAGGGATTCCCAGTAAGATTATAATCAGGCTGGAAAATGGCCAGGTAAACCTCTGATACAATTCTACCTTTAAATTACGGATAACCGTGGTAGCGCGGCTTAAAGAGAGTTTCCAGATGTATTCATCAAGCTGGGCAATATTCATCTGCTCGGGCCTCTGCCTCTGGCTCAGGAAATCCTGCGGCGTTTCGGGGATAATCATTATTTCCTCTTCATTATAATTTGGCTCCTGCATAATCTGCCCGTTTGCATCAAAATTATAGGTAATGCACTGGTAGAATTTCCAGGCATTCTTTTCATACACGCCTTTATTGGCCACGATTTTCCTGGTAATATTCTGCTGCTGGTCATGCTCAAGCACGATTATGCCTTCCATGGTATTCGTTTCGGGGATGAATTTATTCACGAAGAAGAGCCGGTTTTTTAATCCGTAGATGGAGAGGTTATCAATCGGATCAAGTTTCCTGTCGCGGCCTGTTTTCGCGCTGCCTTCCATTCTTGCTTTTATCTTCTGTATAAAGGCGGTTGCGTCGGGCACGATGCGGTCATTCACCAGGAAGACTCCGAGGCTTATGATAAAACCGAATACGATTGCTGTTTTTGTTATCCAGAATATGCTTAAGCCCGAAGCGCGCATGGCTATTATTTCGTTATTATGGTTAAGCCTTCCGAAAGTATAAAGGGTGCTTAACAGGCAGGCAAAAGGCGCAATCTGCACAAACATCAAAGGAAGGTTCGCCAGATAATACTGCATCAGGGTAAGAAAATCTACCCGGTGTTTAAGTATCTCTTCAAGGTGGGATAGCATATCTATGACGATATAAAGAAAGAGGAAGAGGAATATGCAGGAAAAAAAGATGGTTAGTACGGACTTTGCTATGTAGCGGTCTAAGATGCGCATAATTTAAAAGTAAATATTCCCCCGATCAACCCGAAAAAAAGATTAGGCAGCCACATGGCAAGCTGGGGTTGGAGGTGGCCCTGAATGGCGAGCGCTTCGCAGCCGATAAAGAGGGGATAGTATACCACGATAATAAGCACCGCAAGGCCCAGATTGATTGATTTTTCCCTGCGCCGGGTCATTATCGCCACCGCAGAACCCAGGAGCACGAATACGATACAGGAAAATGCCAGGGTTATTTTCTCGTTAATTTCAACCAAAAGGGGAGTTGCGTCTATATTCTCGCTTTTTAATTTTTTAATCTCTGTCCTTAGTTCCTTAAAGGTCATATCCTTTGGTTTCTTTTCAATCTCTCTTTTATTCTGGCTGGCGGCGAGGCTTAAATTCATGAAATAGGTTTTAAAATTCAGCTTATAAAAATTGGTGGGGTTTTCCGGGTCAGGCTCATCCGATGTCCCGTCCATGAGCTTGAGTTTAACCGTATTTTTTTCCGGATCAGGCATAAATTCTCCGCTTCTGGCAATGATTGTGCGCGTGGGTTTTCCTTCCCCCTGGGGCTCGTAAATACGGACGTTATTGAGCCTGTTCTTTTTCTGGTCCACGTTATAGATAAAGAGCACGTATTTGTCAAAGGAATTGATAAAGACCCCTTCTTCAAATGCCGCAGTGGGGTTTTTCACCCCTACTTCAATCAGGGTCTTCCTGTAGGCGTAATGCGCATAGGATGAGGCCCTATCGTTAAAAAATACCAGCGCCAGGCTTAAGATTAACCCGATGACAAGAAGGGGGAATATCAGGTTAAACAGGTTAACCCCGCTTGTCCTGATGGCGATTATTTCGTTGTCGCTGGAAAGCCTGCCTAGCGACAGGAGCACCGCCACCAATACCGAGATGGGCAAGGCGTAGGTAACTATGTAGGGAGTCATAAGCAAAAAGAGCTTGAGCACGCTGTAAAAATCTACCCCTCTATTTATGACCATATCCGCTATCCTTCTTAAGTTCCCGACCAGCACCATCAGAAAGGTTAAGACGAAAAGCGAAAGGAATAGAGGCGTAAAGAATTCTTTTAACAGGTAATTTCTCAGTATTTTCACTAGTTTGCCAGGGTCATCACGAAGACAATATGCGCCCCGGATTCTTTTAAGATTTGCGCTGCCTCGGAAGAAGTGGCTCCGGTAGTCAGCACGTCGTCAACCAAAAGGATATTTTTACCCTTTATCTTTTCCTCTTTTATCAGCCTGAAACAGCCCTTGACATTCTGGAAGCGTTCGTTTATTTCAAGGTCCGCCTGGCTTTTAGTCATGTGTTTACGCTGCAGCACATTTTCCAACAGCTCTATTTTAAATTCTTCTGAAATAGTCCTTGCCAATACTTCAGCCTGGTTAAATTCCCTTTCGCGTAATTTACTGTCGTGCAGAGGCACAGGCACTATAAAGTCAAGAAAGCCTATTGGCAGGTTATATTCCCGGATAAATTCAGCCATCAGCCTGCTTAAAGGCCGGGATAAACCCGGCTTATTATTATATTTGAAAATATGGATTAAGTCTTTCAGGATGCCCTCGTAAGAGCAGGGGGAAAACGCCCGGTCAAAGGATAAGTTTTTCTTAAGGCACTGCGGGCAGATATTCTTGGGAAAATTTGTTTTTTCTAAATGCCTGCCGCAGGAGTGGCAGAAAGGGGGAGTGTTTTTCTTTATCTTAGACCAGCATTTGGGGCAAAGCATGCCGCAAACAGAGCCTGCCTTGAGCTTATCTTTACAGGCCAGGCATATTTTAGGGAATACCAGGTCTATCAAGGCCTTTGTGGCTTGCCGTAACATAGCGTTATGATATCAGCGAATTCAAGTTTTGTCAAAACAATTGACAGGCTTGCTTCTGGATAGTAAAATTAATGTATATGGGAAAAGAATACCTGAGTAAACTTAAGGCGGATTTGCTGGAATTATTGAAGGCAAAGGCTTTAAAGAGAGGAAGGTTCGTTTTATCCAGCGGCAAGGTGAGCAGCTATTACCTGGACGGCCGCATAACCACGCTTACGCCCAAAGGCGCGTATCTGATTGCCGATATAATATTGGAGACGCTGAAAGACAGAAAAATTGATGCCATCGGAGGCCCGACTATCGGCGCTGACCCCATTGTCGGCGCGATTGCCTGCCTAAGCCATATAAAAAGCCTGCCCTTGCAGACTTTTATTGTCAGGAAGTCCGTAAAAGGCCACGGGATGCAGAAACAGATTGAAGGCCCTCCCTTAAGAAAGGGCTCAAGAGTAATTCTGGTCGATGATGTAGCCACTACCGGAGGAGCCCTGATTGAGGCTAAGGAGGCTTTGGAAAAAATCGGGATAAAAGCAAAGGAAGCCATTGTTGTTGTTGACAGGCTCCAGGGCGCCGCTTCCAACCTTAAGAAGGCCGGAATGAGGTTAGAGTCCATTTTCAAAATAAGGGACTTAGGGGTCAGGCAGGTTTAACCGTGGGAAGAGGCAAAGCTCTGGTCGTCGGCGCAGGCCCGGCCGGTATGATGGCGGCAATAAGGCTGGGTGAGCTTAAGCAGGACGTGACCCTCATTGAAAAGAACCCTTCTCCCGGCAAAAAAATTCTTTTAAGCGGCAAAGGCCGCTGCAACCTTACCAATATCTGCGATCTGGATTCATTCCTGAAAAAGTTCTCCCATAACGGGGAATTCCTGCGCGATGCCTTTAAGAAATTTTTCAACACGGATTTAATTCGGTTTTTTGAAGAGAGAGGGCTTAAGTTAAAAGCCGAGAGGCAGGGCAGGGTATTCCCGGTTACTGACGTCTCCAAAAGCGTTTTGGATATACTGGAGAGGGAACTTAAAGATAATAATGTTACCATTCTTTACCGCACCGGCCTTAAGGATATCTTTGTAAAAGACAGGGCGGTAAAGGGCGTGCTCTTAAATAACGGGAAGGCCGTGCCTGCGGATAAGGTTATTTTAGCTACCGGAGGGGTATCTTATCCTTCTTGCGGCTCAACCGGAGAGGGTATCGGGATCGCGCGCGCGCTCGGGCATGCGGTTGTCCCTTTAAAGCCGGGCCTGGTACCGCTTGAAGCCAGGGAGAAATTTGTGAGGAGGCTTAAAGGCCTGGCCTTAAAGAATATCCGCCTTAAATTCTCCGATTCAAACAGCCAGATCCTTTCCGATATCGGAGAGTTGTTGTTTACTGACTTTGGCATCTCCGGGCCATTGGTTTTATCCCTGAGTAGCAAGGTAGCGGATTGGTTAAGTAAGTCAAGGGCAGTGAATGTGGAGATAGACTTAAAGCCCGCCTTATCAAAGGAACAGTTGAATGCCAGGCTCTTAAGGGAATTTAAGGCAAGCGCCAAGAAAACGTTAAAGAACACCTTAAAAGCCCTGTTGCCGTTAAATTTTGTGGATGTTTTTCTGGAGGTTGCCGGGCTCATCCCTGATAAGAAGGCAGGCCAGGTCACCTCGCAAGAGCGCAGAGTTTTAGTTTCCTTGCTCAAGGCTTTCAGATTGCATATTTTAAGGACGCGGCCGATAGAGGACGCCATGGTTACCTGCGGCGGCATATCCTTAAAAGAGATAAATCCCCGTACTATGGAGTCGCGGCGCATCAGAGGGCTGTATTTTGCCGGAGAAATGATTGACATAGATGCGGATACGGGTGGTTTCAACTTGCAGGCTGCTTTTTCTACGGGATACTTAGCAGGCGAGAGTGCGGCAATATGATATATTTAGCTACTAAGTCAAAGGCGAGAAGAGAGCTATTTAAGATATTCGGGATTCCCTTTAAGGTTTTACCGGGCAAAGCAAAAGAAATAAGGAGGGCAGCGGGAATCCCTTATTCCTCTTTGGTGAAGAAAAATGCCCTGGCCAAGGCAAATGAAGCAGCTAAAAAAGTAAATGAAGGGATAATAATCGCAGCTGATACCATAGTAGTCCGGGATGGAAGGATTTTCGGTAAACCCAAAAACTTAAAAGAAGCTGTCAGGATGCTCAAGGCCCTCGCTGCAAGGCCGCAGTGGCTTTATACGGGCGTTGCGGTTATTGACCGGGATAAGAAAAAAACACTCCTTGGTTACGAGAAGACAAAGATTTATATGGATAAATTAACGGATAAAGAAATACAAAGCTACTTCAAAAAAGTCTCTCCCCTGGATAAGGCAGGCAGTTTTGATATACAGGGCAAGGGGGCGTTTTTCATCCGCAGGGTAGAGGGTGATTTTTATAATGTGGTGGGCCTGCCCTTAAGAAAGTTGTACCTGATGCTTAAAAAACTGGATATAAGGGTTCTTGTGATTTGTGTCATGTGTCATGTATCATGTGTCATCGGTCTTTTGGGCCTGGTGTCTTTTTTATCTGGATGCACCACCGAATACAACATTGTCACCGGAGAGCAGGAGACCTATTATTATTCTACGGAAAGAGAAGTAAATTTAGGAGAAGCTATTAAACGCCAGGTAGAAAGAGAATATAAGCTGGCAGAAGACTCTTTAGTCGCCGCCCGCGTCCAGGAGATCGGAAAGAAAATCGCGGCTGTCTGCGACCGCAAAGACATAGATTATTATTTCAACGTCCTGGACGACGAAGAGGTAAATGCCGTTTCCTTACCCGGGGGCATTGTTTATGTGAATAAGGGCTTAGTGGATAAAGTAGCAAATGACGATGAGCTGGCAGGAGTCCTGGCGCATGAAGTAGGCCATATCGTAGCCCGGCATAGCATAAAGAAACTACAAGGTATGCAGGCTTATTCTATTTTAAGGGTCTTGGTCGCAGCCGGGCCTTCAAGCAGTGAAATCGGCACAGCAGCAGACGCTGCCTTTACTGAACTCCTGCTTGGGTTTTCCCGCGAGGATGAGCTTCTTGCTGACCAGTTAGGCGCGCGCTACGCAAAGTTAGCCGGTTACGACCCGCACGGGATGATTTCTTTCTTAGAAAAACTGCAGGAGATAAACAGGAGAAGGCCAGAGAGGCCGAAGAGTTATTTTAAAACCCATCCTTATGTTCCGGACAGGATCAGGGTAGTCAAGCAGGAGCTGGGAGAGAGCATAAGTTTCGAGGACTATATTAACATTGAACAGGAGCCGCATAAATAAATACAGTGTTGCCGCTATAGTTATTTTCTTAAGCATCGGTATATTTTTAGGTTTGAAGTCAAAGGGCCCGGATATGGAAAGCTTTTTTGGGGTATTGGAATTCTTGCATTGGGACCATCCCTGGAATAATTATAAATATGCGAGGGAAGAAGAGTTAAAAAAAGCAGCCAGTTTAATGAAAGAGGCTGGGGTGGGTTTTGTGCGCTTTGATTTTCTCTGGCAGGATATTGAGCCCCGCCAAAATGAATTTGATTTTGAAAAATACGACAGGATTGTGCGCTTGCTTAAGGAAAATAAAATTAATATCCTCGGGATCCTGGATTATAACTGCGCCTGGCAGGCTCCTGCGTCTAAATGGAATGACCCGCCTTCTCACTCTGCGCTGTTTGTTAGTTACGCCTCTAAAGTGATAGAGCGCTATAAAGACACCGTGAAATACTGGGAAGTATGGAATGAGCCGGATTCTCATATTTACTGGTCAAAGCAGGACGGGCTAAAGAGCTATTGCAGCCTTTTGAAAGAAGTTTATGTTGCGGCAAAGAAAATTGACCCTGAATGCAAAATATTAAACGGGGGCCTGGCAGGAGGCCTAGCAAGCGTAAACAAATTATACGATAACGGAGCAAAGGATTATTTTGATATCCTTAATATCCACTTTTTTGAAAACCCGCTTAAGGACGATTCTATAAAAGCAGTAATCGCGTATCCGCAATTGGCCTATAAAGTAATGGAGCGTAACGGCGACGGCCATAAAAAAATCTGGATTACCGAGATAGGCGCTCCCGGCCTGAAAGAAGGCTTGGAGACGAAAAACTGGTGGATGGGAGAAAATCCTGGTGAAGAAAAGCAGGCAGAGTGGTTAGAAGAAGTTTTTAGCCAATTAAGAAAAGACAGGAATGTTTCAAAGGTCTTCTGGGCCTTCTTTCGCGACTGCGACAGCCACTGGGGTAACGGCATAGACTATTTTGGCATCGTCCGGAAGGATTTTTCCAAAAAGAGCGCATTTTTCAGCCTTAAAAAGATAACTTCCAGAAAATAATTGCTTTTTGAAATGGCGGCAGTATAATAAATAAGCTAGAATAAATTTTAACATGGGTCCAGAGGAGTTCTTCTGGAGGAGTTTCAGATGGTCGGGCCGCCATTCTGTGCAAGCAGGGGCGGTTTTTTTATCCGCAGAAGGAGCAAGAGATGTCTGCAGATCCCCTCTTTTCAGTCCAAAATTTAATTTCCCCGTTTCTTCCTTTATTGATTTTTTTGTTTACCTTTATTGCCGGGCTGGTTTTGAGGAAGTTTATACTGGGATATTTAACCAGGTTTGCCAGAAGAACCAAGAATCAGCTCGATGATTTAATTATAGAATCCATAAGAGGGCCGATTGTGATTTGGTCGCTTATGCTGGCTTTATATTTTGCCTTGCAGTTTTCAAGGCTTTCAGAGGCTTTTGTAAATATTATAAGCAGGGCCCTTCTTATTTTAGGAGTCTTTTCCGTAACTGTAGTCTTAGCGAACGCCTCCGCCAGGCTCATCAGGTTGTATGCGCCAAAAGCCGAAGGCATACTCCCCGTAACTTCGCTTACCCAGAATATCAGCCGGATAATAATTTTTATCATTGGCATCTTAATTATCTTGAACAGCTTCGGTATTTCTATTACTCCTATACTGGCTACTTTAGGGGTGGGAGGCCTGGCAGTTGCGCTCGCCTTGCAGGATACGCTCTCAAATTTATTTTCCGGTTTCCATATCATTGTGTCAAGGCAGATAAAGATAGGCGATTACATAAAGCTTGAATCCGGGGAAGAGGGCTATGTTATCGATATTACCTGGAGGACCACCCAGATTAAGATGCTGCCCAATAACGTGGTTTTGGTCCCCAACGAAAAGTTAACCAAGGCCATAATCGTCAATTATTATCTTCCCGACAAAGAAGTGGCGGTTCTGATAAACGTGGGCGTCCATTACGAAAGCGATTTAAAGAAAGTTGAAAAAGTCACCTGTGAAGTAGGTAAAGAAATAATGAAGCAGGTTGCCGGAGGCGTTGCTGAATTCGAGCCCTTCATCAGGTATCATACATTCGGGGATTTCAGCATAAATTTCACGGTGATTTTAAGGGCGCGGGAATTTGTGGACCAGTATTTGGTCAAGCACGAATTTATAAAAAGGCTGCATGAGCGTTATGCCAAGGAAGGCATAAATATTCCCTATCCGATAAGGGCAATTAACTACAAGCAGGAGAAAACAGAGTAAATGTTTGTTTTGTCCAATTTCTTGGTTGCCATGGCGCGTATAGTAGACCTGTTACTTACAATGCTGTACTGGCTGATTTTAATCCGGGCATTGCTCAGCTGGGTGAGCCCTGATCCATATAATCCCATTGTGCAATTCCTGTATAAGGTTACCGAGCCGGTACTTTATCCCATCAGGAGGCTGTTACCGCAGGGCTTAAGATGGGGCATTGATATCTCGCCCATAATTGCCTTTTTTCTAATAATGTTTTTGAAATCTTTTCTGGTGAGGACTATTATTGATATAAGCTTGCGCCTTTAGAAAGTGAGGTAGAGGATGTGGACTAAAAAAGATTTGCAGAATTTAATAAAGGAAAAGATGGGGGATTACTTGTTTATTGTGGTTTCTAACAGAGAGCCATACGTCCACATATATAAGCGGGGGAAAGTTGAATGCCAGAGGGGAGCCGGAGGAGTGATTACCGCGCTTGACCCGGTGATGCGGGCTTGTAATGGCACGTGGGTAGCCTTTGGAAACGGGGATGCAGACCGGAAGGTTTCAGATAAGCAGGGGAGGATCCAGGTTCCTCCGGAGAACCCTTCTTATACGCTAAAGCGGGTCTGGCTTTCAAAAGAAGAAGAGAACGGTTATTATTACGGATATTCCAATGAGGCGCTCTGGCCTTTGTGCCACGCTGCCTTTCAGAGGCCGGTATTCCGGAAAGAAGACTGGGAGCATTATGTAAAGGTTAATGAAAAATTTGCCAAGGCAGTGCTTGAGGTGGCAGGGGATAAGAAGGCTTTTGTCTGGATACAGGATTATCACTTCTGCCTTTTGCCCAAATTCTTGAAAGAAATGGCTCCGGATCAGTTAATCATCGCCCATTTCTGGCATATTCCCTGGCCGAACCATGAAACTTTCAGGATCTGCCCCCAGAAACATGAGATCCTGGAAGGATTACTTGCCAACGACCTATTAGGGTTTCATATCCGTTACCACCGCGATAATTTTCTGGATGTTGTTGACCGGGAGATAGAAAGTAAAATTGACCGGGAGCGGTTTTCGATTACCCGCACTGAGCATGAGACCCTGGTCAGGCCTTATCCTATCAGCGTTGACTTTGAGGGGATCAATGAAATTTCAAATTCAGAAAACGTAAAAAAAGCCCAGGAGAACTTAATGGAGGAATATGGCTTGTCGGGATATAAAGTTATGCTCGGGCTTGACCGCATTGATTACACCAAGGGCATACCTGAAAGGCTCCTGGCAATTGACCGGCTGCTTGAAAAACACCCTGAATTAAAGGAGAAGTTTGTTTTCCTGCAAATGGGAGAAATCAGCCGCATACACATACCGAAATACAAGGCCCTCAATGATGAGATAAATGCCCTGGTAGAAGGGATAAACTGGAAACATTCCACTGACGGCTGGCAGCCGGTAATCCTGGTGCGCAGGCACCTTTCATTCTATGAGCTGCTCGCTTGTTACCGCTTGGGAGATGTCTGCATAGTGAGCTCCCTGCATGACGGGATGAACCTGGTGGCAAAGGAATTTTTATCCAGCCGTTCGGATGAAAAAGGGATGCTTGTCCTAAGTGAGTTTACCGGAGCATCCAGAGAGTTAACCGATGCCGTGCTCATTAACCCGTACGATAGGGAAGAATTCAGCGAAGGGATATTTAATGCCCTGATGATGCCTGAAGAGGAGATCACGAAGCGCGTAAAGAAGATGAGAGAGGTTATCCAGAATAATAATATCTTCCGCTGGGCAGGAAAAATCATCTCGGAATTGTTAAAGTTTGAATTTAAAGAGTAGGCAATGAAATACCTGTTTAACTATTTAAGTAAAATCAGAGAAGTCTTAGAGGGGAAGGCCCTGATGCTTTTTCTGGACTATGACGGCACGCTTACTCCCATCGTCCGGACTCCGGATAAAGCGGTTCTTTCGCGGAAAGTGAAAAAAGTCTTATCCGGGTTATCGCAAAAACCGGATTTTAAATTAGCGATAATCAGCGGCCGGGCCCTGGAAGATGTACAAGAAAAAGTGGGGCTCAAAAACATTATTTACGTGGGTAACCACGGCTTTGAAATAGAAGGCGCTAAGATAAAATTCCGTAGCATCATCTCTGTCCGCTTTCGGGCAATCCTTGACCAGTTAAAGAAAGATTTAGGCATGAAACTTTCCGGGATAAAGGGCGTACTGTTAGAAGACAAAGGCTTATCTTTAAGCCTGCATTACCGCCTGGTTGATAAGAGACAAATCCCTGAGGTCAGGAGGATCCTCCACGAGGCAGCCTTTTTTTATGTCGTCCGTAATAAAATAAAAATTAAATCCGGAAAGAAGGTACTTGAAATCCGGCCCCCCATTGATTGGGATAAGGGAAAGGTGGTTTTGTGGCTGCTTGCGCGGGGAAAATTTGCTTCCCAAGGAAAGGCTGTTTTTCCCGTGTACATAGGAGATGACAAGACGGATGAGGATGCCTTTAAAGCTTTAAGAAGGCACGGCTTAACCGTATTCGTAGGGAAAACGGGCTCATCGCTTGCCGAATATTATTTAAAAAACACAAAAGAGGTATTAAGCTTTCTTAAAATAATTTATGCCGGAATTAATTAAAGCCAAAGAGCCTTTCAGGTTTTTTACCCGGTTACATTTATCGGAGCTGACCGGATTAAGGGCAGCTAACCTAAGCCAGCTGCTTGAGCTTATCAAAGCCGTGCCCGGTTCATGTATTTATCACCACACCCACAGATTTTTGCAGCAGCATCAGTACCTTTCTCCGGAACCGCCAAATGATTTTTCCTACTGGGTGACCGGGATCCTGGGCGAAGACGAATTAGGGGAGAGGCTATCCAGTATAGACACCGTCCAGTATTCAACCATACGCGAGCTCAGGGACAAGATAATAGAGACGATTGAAAACTACTTAAAGGAAGCCCCTGTTTCCAAGCTGAAATTTGCCAGGGAGGGCGATGAGTTCCATTTTGTAAAATCCGTGAGTTTTATTATCCCGACTAATTATCTGGCTTATGATTTAAGGGAGTTTGCCGATATCCTCAAAATGATTACCATAGATTCCATATATTTTCATATCTTTGAGGCGAGGCTACGGCTTGAGAAGGGGACCAATGATTTTTCTAACTGGATTGAAACTAATCTCGCAGACAAATATTTAGCGGAGCGTATTTCCCGGCTTGACCCTTACACCCGGACAATGGAGGACCTGAGGGCTACTTTAATCACGATAATAGAAAACAGGGTATCTGCTTGATATGATAAAGATAGAAGATTATATCCCGATTGTGGGAGAATCGGTAATCAGCGACTTAAGGCTCCTTGCCGATAAGCTAAAGGGGAAGGTCATCCAGCATATAAATTCTACGGCAGTCGGAGGCGGGGTAGCGGAGATTTTAAGCCGGATGGTCCCGCTCTTACAGGAGCTGGGGGTAGATACCAGATGGGACCTGATAAAAGGCGGAGAGCAGTTTTTCGCAGTCACTAAAAAATTCCACAACGCCCTGCACGGGAGGCCGGAAGAAATTTCAGAGCGTGATTTTGAAATCTTTTCGGAAACCAGCCAAAATAACATAGAAGAGGTGAAGACATACGGCGATATCGTATTTATCCATGACCCGCAGCCCATTGCTTTAATAAAAAATAGATCCGCGAATAAATGGCTGTGGAGATGCCATATAGACGTTTCCAACCCGAACCAGAGAGTCTGGGAATTCCTGAAGAAGTTTATTGTCGAATACGATGCCGCAGTGTTTTCCGCTCCCAGTTTTTCCCGGCCTTTACCCATAAGGCAATTTTTAATTTCTCCTTCAATTGACCCTTTAAGCGAAAAAAACAGGCAATTGTCCCCGGAGGAAATTGATTCTATCCTGGGAAAATATGAGATTGTAAAAGATAAGCCTATAATTACCCAGATTTCCCGCTTTGACCGCTTAAAGGACCCGGTGGGGGTGATTGCGGCATATCAACTGGTAAAGAAATATATTGACTGCCAGTTGATTTTAGCCGGAGGCACTGCTACGGATGACCCCGAAGGCATGAAAGTCCTTGAGGAAGTCAGGGAGAAAGCCGGAGAAGATAAAGATATCCATATTCTCTTGCTTCCTCAGGACGATTTAGTGGTTAATGCGCTGCAGTGGGCTTCTGATGTGATACTCCAGAAATCAATAAAGGAGGGTTTTGGTTTAACGGTTGCCGAGGCGCTCTGGAAAGCAAAACCCGTGGTAGCTTCCAATGTCGGAGGGATACCCCTACAGATAAAACACAAATACTCCGGCCTTCTTTGCCATTCTGTTGAAGGCGCGGCATTTGCCATTAAACAGGTTCTTAACAGCCCTAAGTACGCCAGGAAGCTGGGAGAGAACGGCAGGGAGCATATAAAGAATAATTTTCTTCTGACCCGGCACTTACGCGAATATATGCTGTTATTCCTTTCTCTTTATCATCCGGAAGACATAGTTTATTTATGATACGAAGGGAGCAAAATGAATATCGGCGGATGGGTATTTATGGCAATCTCATGGGGAATAATCCTGAGTTTATTGATTTTCTGCTTCAGGCGGGTATTTAAAAAAGGCCTCAATTCATAAAATTATTATTTCCACCACCCGGTCCTTTGCGCCTCGACTGCCCACGGCGTAAAGGGAGGCATGTTGTTTACATCGTTGAAGTCCGAATCATAATCCCAGTTGCGGTTAGGCGCAGTATACTGCGGGCTGCCATACACCCAGGCTCCTTGCGCGATTTGGGTGTTCCAGAGTTCTACAAAAGCTCCCCTGATAGTCAGAGTCCTACCTGACCAGTCCTCGTGGAAGCGCGGGTAGTTTTCCAGCCCTCCGTTGTAGTTTCCCGTAGTTGTGTTATCTACTCCGGCAATAAAAGCAGTATTGACCGTGGTGTTAGCCGCATCCCGGTTAGCGTGGTTCAGGTTAAGCAGGCTGTCCGCGTCATTCCAGGCAGTGGAGAGTAAATTTACCGAATCGCAAATTACCGCAGTAGGTTTTTTGTTCACCGAATTATAATTTCCCTGTATATAAACGGGGTCATTTGAAACTATTGTTAACCCGTCGTTTCTGTAAATCTGTGAGCCGTTGACCAGGCGCACTCCGGGCTGTTCAGTCATCCCCGCGTCGTTTCTCGTAGCGTAAATCAGGCCGTTAGAAGGAAGGTGGTTAGGAAAAGTGGGAGAGGCATCTGCCGGATTAGCGTAGCCTGCCAATTTACTCAGGTCAATATTAGTCATCAGGATATTCATCCCTTCCCGGTTATTATAGAAATCATTATCAGTTATTATGGTTCCCGCAGGGATGTCTACTCCCTCTATAAGGGGAGAGCCGTTTTCAGTTATCGTCCCATTCTCTATTGTTACCTCGGCATTGCTTGCGTAGTAGCCTCCGGGCTGGATAGAGCCGACAACCGGGGTGGAAAGTTCGGTTACGCCATGGACGCTGCTTTTTACTGTTCCGTTCCAGCGGGTTTGGGATTCGGTAAGCCAGTCAGGGCTGTCGCTATCCAAAATAACTCCTCCCTGCTCCATATTAAAGTAGGCGCCGGTTCCCGCCCTTCTGATACGCACGTCTCCTTCCATGTCCTGGGTACTGTCTTTACGGCGGTTATAGATATCTCCTGCAGAGTGCAGATATTCACTGTCAACAGTGAAGGTATTATGGGTTCCCAAATAGATATCGCTATTAGAATGTATCCTCCCGGTAAGGTTCATGTTCGGCCCGGGGAGCATCTCTAAGTCATCGTTATAAAATACCGCATGCTGGAAGGTGTAGATTACGCGCAGGATGATGGCCTGGTTTAAAGTCGCACTGATAGTGCTATTCATCGGGTGCTGGCAGGTGGAAGTGACGGTGTAAACCTTGACGCCGATCGCAGAACCGTCCGGATCGACAATCGTGCGCATGGACGGCTCTGCTTCCGTGATAACCGAACTTGCGCTTGCTCCTGACGGGAACGCTGTCGAAACCGTATATACGGTATTAATGGAGCCTGTCGCAGGGTAGCGCGCCACATTCGGAGCTACCTGGAAGTTTGCAATAGCGTCGGTAAATTGATTTATGGCATCTTCCAGCCCGCCCTCGGCTAAATAAAAAGTTTCCCGCTCCAGCCTCTGGCGTTCTGCTGTCCATCTTTCGCTCATAATCTTATCCAGGAGCGGGATGGAGAGGATGGTCAGGAATACGATGACCGCGTAGGTGAAAATGAGCGCCTGGCCTTTATTTTTATGCATTTTTTTCTCCTACTGGTTACGCAATTTTACTATTGAAGCCAAAGTCACCGAAACCGTCCTGTTCTGCGCTGTAACCTTTTCCAGTGTCAGTATAATCTTTAATTCATCGTTATACAAATTGGGGTCAATAGAATTATCCTCAAATTCTATTGAGGCGACATCATCAGCAATAATATATTCGTTTCCCTGCTCTAACCGGCGCAGGCGTTTCAGGCCCGGGACGTATTGGTATTGAATT
Organism: Candidatus Omnitrophota bacterium; assembly: GCA_040754615.1. Taxonomy (GTDB): domain Bacteria; phylum Omnitrophota; class Gorgyraeia; order Gygaellales; family Profunditerraquicolaceae; genus JBFMBZ01. The sequence goes on from JBFMBZ010000049.1 coordinate 29,917, forward strand.
CTGTTGCTATGGTCCCATTCGGTTGCGCCTAAGGCGTCAATAATCAGCCCGTTTCCGTCCATATCAACGGGTAGATAGAAATCCATAGAATTATTATTCGGCTGAGAGGGAATAGTTAAATTCGGAGAAGGAATTTCGCTTGAAGTGCGCGTGGCACTGCGTAATTCAAGGGTCATATAATTCATGGCATTACGGGCGCTTGAGCGTAGTTCGCTTTCTCCGGTAAGGATTTGCCAGAGGTTTGTGCCCTGAAGGAAGAAAGAGAGCATTATCGCGCTTATTACCGCCAATATCGCGCCTGCGACAAGCACCTCTACCAGCGTAAAGCCATTCCTGTTTTTAATGCGTTTTAAATTCATTCTACCTTGTCCTTTTAGTGGCTAAATATGCCCTGCGGTTTGTCCCTCTTTTATCCAGCCAGCCAGCCTCTATGTTTATTTCCAAAGGGTCACTGCCGGTATCAACATAAGTTACCGTTATATATTCCCCGGTCAGGACATAACCGTTAACAATCGTAGCATAGTCATTACCAGCCGGCCCGTCAGGCACAGCATCTGGAAAATCAGAGGTTACGGAATTGAAGGGCGTGCATTTTATTGCCTCTGCCATAGCTAAGAGGTGCGCTGATGCCGTAATATTTTCCTTGTTGAGTTCAGACAAATTAATGCTGGTAAGGTATAGTTGGATGATGGCCACAGCCCCGAATACAATGATTGCCGTGGCAATAAGTATCTCAATAAGGCTCATACCGCTATTATTCTTTGTCTTTTTCATGGATATGCCCGGTTTTCTCCCTATTAAAAGTATACCACTTTATCTTGGGTGAAAACAAGGAATTTTCATAAAAAAGCCATCACATTTTGTGATATTTTTTTGGGAGGAGGAAATGAAGAAAAAAGTTGACAATTCTTTGTAAAATGATACAGTTGTTATGAACGTTTGTTCATAACAGGGGGAGGGCAATTTGAGGCCTAAAAAAACAAGATGGATAAAGTGTGCGCCCGCAGAAAGGTGTTTCAGGCCGCAATGCAGGCCTCTAAAGCAATTAGAAGGGGTATATCTTACCTTGGATGAGTTTGAGGCCATTAGGCTATCCTGTGTTGAAAACTTAAGGCAGGAAGATGCCGCTAAACTTATGAAGATATCAAGGCCTACCTTTTCACGGATTGAGACCTCAGCGCACAAAAAAATTGCCGATGCTTTAGTTAATATCAAGGCAATTCGCATTGAAGGCGGCTGCTGTAAAATTAAAAAAAGGGGCGAAAAATGAAGGAATGGAAGAAATTTCTATATATTGTAGCGGCATTTTTGGCGTGTTTCTATTTGCCGGTTGAGAATCTGCGGTTTAGTAACGCTATTTTTGAGGCTCTTGCACTTGTTAAGTGGTACGCCAGGGAACATGTATTGCTGTGTCTTGTCCCGGCGTTCTTTATCGCAGGAGCGATTTCAGTATTCGTCAGCCAGGCTTCGGTGATGAAGTATTTCGGCGCTAGGGCAAATAAATTTCTTTCGTATAGTGTAGCCTCGGTTTCAGGAACGGTTCTTGCCGTCTGCTCATGTACAGTCTTGCCGCTTTTCTCCGGGATCTATAAAAGAGGCGCGGGGCTTGGCCCGGCAGTAGCTTTCTTATATTCAGGGCCAGCCATAAATGTTTTGGCTATTATTCTAACGGCACGTATCCTTGGTTGGCAGCTTGGTTTGGCAAGGGCGATAGGAGCGGTAATATTTAGCGTAGTTATCGGTTTATTTATGCACCTTATATTTTTGAAAGAGGAAAGAGCGCGACACACAAACGGAGATTTTAATGTAGGTGAAATAAAAGAAACGCGCTCTTTAGGTAAGGCTGTTCTTTATTTTGCCTCAATGATCGTATTTCTTGTATTTGCCAATTGGGGAAAGCCGCTTGAAGGCGATCACGGCGCCTGGTCAATGATTTATCAGTATAAATGGTGGATAGCTGGTTTTTCACTGATTAGCTTGGCAATGATGCTTTTGAAGTGGTTCAAAAAAGATGAGCTTAAGGAATGGACAGGGGCTACTTGGGGATTTGCTTTGCAGATATTGCCTCTTTTATTAGGCGGAGTTTTAATCTCCGGATTTCTCCTCGGCAGAGTCGGGCACGAAGGAGTTATCCCGTCGAGATTTGTCGAGGCGCTTGTTGGAGGCAATTCTTTGCGGGCGAATTTCTTTTCTTCAATTGTGGCGGCGTTTATGTATTTTGCCACATTAACCGAAGTGCCAATTTTACAGGGTTTAATCGGGTCAGGCATGGGCAAAGGCCCTGCTTTGGCGTTGTTATTGGCCGGGCCTGCCTTGAGTTTGCCGAGCATGCTCGTTATTAGAACCATCGTGGGTACGAAGAAAACCATAATTTATGTATCGTTGGTTATTGTTATGTCGACAATAGCGGGAATGGTGTTCGGCTATATAGTTAAATAAACGGAGTATAAGATGAAAAAAAACAAGGAAATAAAGAGAATTGTAAAGGAAGGCTACGCTAAAATTGCAAAGCAAGGAATTTCCTGCTGCCCTTCTGGCTCGTGCTGCGGAAATGCCAATTCCGCCCAGGCTGTAAGCAAAAGCATGGGATACAGCGATAGCGAAATACAGGCGGCCCCTGAAGGTTCCAATTTAGGCCTTGGCTGCGGTAATCCCGTTGCCTTGGCGTCCTTAAAAGAAGGCGATGTTGTCCTTGACCTGGGTAGCGGCGCGGGATTCGACGTTTTTCTTGCAGCAAAAAAAGTCGGTGAAACCGGCCGTGTTATCGGTATTGATATGACGCAGGAAATGCTCGCCAAAGCAAAAGAAAACGCCCGGAAAGGTAATTACCCTAATGTGGAGTTTCGTTTGGGGGAAATCGAGAAGCTGCCGGTAGATGACAATTCAATCGATGTGATTATTTCAAACTGTGTTATTAATCTGTCTCCCGACAAGGAAACGGTATTTAAAGAGGCATATAGGGTTTTGAAAACAGGCGGCAGGCTCTTGGTTTCAGATTTGGTGCTGGTAAAAGATCTGCCGAGAGAAATCAAAGATTCGGTTGAGGCGTATGTGGGTTGTCTTTCCGGAGCGATCAAGAAAGATGAGTATTTAGATTTTGTTAAGAAGGCCGGATTCCAGGATATAAAGATAATCAGCGAGTCGAGTTATCCTGTGGATGCTATGTTCGATAACCTTGAGAGCGCTCAAGATGCGATTGTAAGCATAAAAGTTTCAGCAGTGAAGAGATAATCGGAGGAGCAAGATGAAAATAGAAATATTGGGAGTTGGTTGCCCAAAATGCAAACAATTGACTGCGAACGCAGAAGCGGCGGCAAAGGAGCTTGGTATTTGCGCGGAGATAGCCAAGGTAACGGATATTGCCAAAATCACCGAATACGGTGTGATGATGACACCGGCATTAGCGGTGGATGGCACGGTGGTTTCAGCGGGCAAAGTCTTGAGCAAAGACGAGATTAAAAAAATCCTTGTGAAATAACAGGAGGTAAAGTTGAAGAAAATTGAGCCGTTGGTTCCATAGAATTACAAAGCTGGATTATCTTACATGGGGATTTATATCTTGAAGTTATTTTAAAAGAGGAAGCGTATGGAGCATGTTGTTCATGAAGAGAGGCGGTTAGGTTTTTTTGAAAAATATCTTACCGGATGGGTGGTTCTTTGCATCGGGCTGGGGATATTACTGGGGAAATTATTTCCTCAAATGGCTGTTGCGCTTGATCAGATTTCGATTTATCAGGTATCTGTCCCAATCGCTATTTGCCTGTTTTTCATGATGTACCCCATCATGGTTAAGATTGACTTTACAGAGGTCATTAAGGCGGGTAAGGCCCCAAAGCCCGTAATTCTTACGCTGGTCGTGAACTGGTGTATTAAGCCATTCACCATGCTTGCGATTGCGTGGTTGTTTCTGGGATTACTATTTAAAGGATTGCTACCCGGGATGGAGGTTATAAAGGGAGGTACCCAAGTAGAGTTGTTCAGGTCTTATATTGCAGGATGCATTCTGCTTGGTATAGCTCCTTGCACCGCTATGGTTTTAATTTGGGGGCATTTGGCTCGCGGTAATGACGGCCATACGCTGGTGATGGTAGCTATTAATTCGCTGACTATGTTATTTCTTTATGCGCCGTTAGGAGGATGGCTCTTAGGCGTGAATAAGATGCCCATACCCTGGCAGACGATTGTATTATCAGTGGTGATTTATGTCGGCCTGCCATTATTGTTAGGATATTACTCCAGAAAACGGTTAATCGCGAAGAAGGGATTAAAATGGTTTGAGGAAAGATTCCTGCATTATCTGACGCCGGTATCAATCGGCGCTTTATTACTCACGCTGATTTTGTTGTTTTCGTTTAAGGGCGAGCTGATCATTAATCAGCCGCAGATCATTTTTTTGATTGCAATCCCGCTTTTTATCCAAACATGCCTTATTTTCGTAATAACCTATGCTATGGCTAAATGGTTGAAGTTATCTTATCGTGATGCGGCACCATCGGCCTTAGTCGGGGCAAGCAATCATTTTGAAGTAGCCATTGCCACTTCAACAATTCTTTTCGGCTTATCTTCAGGGGCATCCCTGGCAACTGTAGTAGGCGTACTAATTGAAGTTCCGGTCATGCTCATGCTGGTAAGAGCGTGCCTGAAAACACAACATATATTTGGGAGGGAAACCTGGGCTTGAGAGCATAAAAGGGAAGAGCCTTTGGGGTCAACCGTACAATTTAGTGCGGAGGGAGGGAGTTGAACCCTCAAGGGTTGCCCCATATGCTTCTGAGACATACGCGTATGCCAGTTCCGCCACCCCCGCAAATTTGAGTTTAGTATATCTTACCAGGATTAGCCTGTCAATTTTAATTATCCTTAACCCTTCCTAGAAACAGTTTCCATTCCAAAGCAGAAACTGTTTTGTTTTCAATCGGGAAAGTGGGATGAATATAGAAGCCTAGTGCCCACTTTCCCGAATAACTTGGAAACAGTTTCTAAATTGGTCCAAATTTAATTTGTCCGGTCGTAATTTTACTGGTATAATAACGCTTTAAAAAAAGGAGAGGCATGTTTGTGGAATCTTTCGGTATAACCGTAGCGGCGGTCGCGCAGATTTTTATCCTTGGGGTCTCAGGGTTTTTGCTGGTCAAAAGGGATTTTTTAAGCGAAGCAGGATTAGATGCTTTAAGCCGCCTGACCATAGACGTGGCGCTTCCGCTTCTTATCTTCTGCAGCCTTTCCAGGGGCTTTGGCTTCAGCCAATACCCTAATTGGTGGATTTTCCCTTTAATCAGCATTGCCATTACGGTATGCGGCCTGGTAATCGGCGGGCTGTTTTCGGGTTTAGTGCAGAAAGGGCCAAGGGCACGTCAGTTGTTAAGTTTAGTTGCTTTTCAGAATTCCGGTTATCTGCCCCTGGCTTTATTTGCGGCCCTGCTGCCTCAGGATAAGCTTCCGCAGATGTTCATCTACCTGTTTCTTTTCCTGCTTGGCTTTAATTTTTTGATGTTTTCTCTGGGGGTGTACATCTTGACTTCCACTAAATCCGATAAGTTTGAATTTATGAGCTTATTTAATCCTCCGGTTCTGGCTACCCTGGTTACGCTTTTGATGGTCTTTTTAGGGTTAAATAAATTTGTTCCGGATTTCATCTTCAAGCCGTTAAAGATTATCGGCGACTGCACGCTTCCTTTGGCCATGCTTGTCGTCGGCGGAAACCTTGCCCAGATCCGCTTAAGCCGGGTTGATAAAAAAGAGGTCCTCCTGGTAATCCTGGCAAAATTAATCCTGCTTCCTGCTTTAGGCCTGGCATTAATTTTGAAATTCAAAATGCCGCAATTAATCGGCTTGTTAGTGCTTGTTGAGCTGGCAGTGCCGCCAGCAACAAACTTATCGGTAATAATGCGCCACTACAAAAAAGATGATTTACTTATCAGCCAGGGGGTATTTTTCAGCCATATCATCAGCCTGCTTACCATCCCTTTATTTTTAAGTTTATATTTTATGCTGGCCGTGTTATAATAAAGATGGATAAAATTGTAGCCACTAACCGCAAGGCTTTTCGGGATTATACAATTTTAGAATCCCTGGAATGCGGTATAGAATTAAAGGGAAGCGAAGTTAAGTCTTTAAGAGAAGGCAAGGTAAACCTAAGCGACGGCTTTGCCCGTATTGAGAAAAATGAAGTCGTATTATATAATACGCACATAAGCCCTTATGCGCAAGCAAGTTACTTAAATGTTGAACCAACGAGAATCAGGAAGCTGCTTTTACACCGTAACCAGATTAGGAAGCTGCTCGGTCAGCTTACGCAAAAAGGCCTGACTTTAATTCCTTTAAAGTTGTATTTTAACGCAAAAGGATTTGCGAAAATAGAATTAGCCCTTTGCAGGGGTAAGAAACTTTATGATAAAAGGGAAGACTTAAAGCGCAGGGAAGCGGATTTGACGATGAGGAGAGCGCTCAAGAGCAGGAGAAGATAGAGGAATCACCGGCTCATAATATGTGGAAAATTCTCTTGCGATAATTTTGCCACATTCGCTGGACAATTTTCAAAATTTTATAGAGGGAAAATTGGGGGTGAAAGGGTTCGACCTGGGTAGGCCGGGTAGAAGCAGCATGCCGCGGACGTAAGGTTTGCCGCGTTAACAATCCTTACACAATATAAACGCAAGAGAGAACTTCAGTTCACTCGTAGCAGAAAGATATGCGGCACTTAACAGGCCGTTTATCCCTGCTATGGCGTTAAGCCCTATCGGCCACTAAGCTGATAGGCCCCTCATCGGGTTGCCTGTGGCCTGATTGAGAGCGACTAACAGGCTGGCTTTGGCAAATTAGCCTTTGGGGCCAAGGCAAGACCAAAAAAGGATGCGTCCTGGAAAATTTTGTTTATCGAAGTTTTCAGGATTAAGTTTAAAAGATAAACTAAGCATGTAGCGGCTTTTATCTGGATGCTTAGGGACGGCGGTCCAACTCCGCCCACCTCCACCAAAAATTTACTTGTCGTAAATTTTTGGTGGATGCCGCGACGAGCGTAGCCGAGCGATAAGCGAGGCAGCGGCACCCGACGCTAAAAGGAATTGCTTCGGTGCGCGCTAGGTAGCGCGAGTGCGGCGCCACCATTCTGGCCAATAGCTTACGAATGAGTAATTATAAAAAACTATGATTAAGTTTTTATTAAGAAAACTATTTTATAGCTGTATGCTATTTGCCATATGCCATATGGTATCAGGCTGCGCCACTATGCCCGTGGGGGAGACAATCGCAACTTATAATATCCGCGGGAAGGCATATATCCCTCTTTCTGCATTATGCGACGCAAACAGGCTCGGGTATCAGCATGAGACATTCACGCAGGTCATTACTCTGGAT
>JBFMBZ010000049.1:37282-37955 GCA_040754615.1 Candidatus Omnitrophota bacterium
CTCCACAAAATAAGTTTGCGGGTAGGAGATAACCTTGTCCTGGTTGACGAACGCCCCGTGCATTTAAAGGACCCGGTGGATATTTATCAGGGAAGGGTTGTAGTACCCTATCAATTTAAAGAAGGCGTTACTGATGTTTTGTTCGGGAAGGCATACACTACGCCTAAATTCAGCTCTTCCCAGGCAAAAATTAAAAAGATTGTCATTGACGCAGGCCACGGCGGAAAAGACCCGGGGACTATAGGAAGAAGCGGGGTCAGGGAAAAAGATATCAACCTGGACATTGCTAAACGCTTAAGCCTCCTTTTAAAATCCGAAGGCTACCAGGTAATCCTGACGCGCTCCGTGGACAGGTTTATCCCTCTTTCTGGCCGGGCAGATATTGCCAACAACGCAAAGGCAGACCTTTTTATCAGCATACATTCCAATGCCAACCGCGTGCGCAGCATAAACGGGTTTGAAGCATATTATGTTTCCCCGAAAGTGAGCGACTCCAAGCGTGCGTATGCCTCGGCTAAAAATATGGCGCTGGACCTGGAAAGTTCCTGTTTTGCCAGCTCCTCGCTGAATTTAAAAGCCATACTGTGGGATATGCTTTATACCTCCTGCCGGGCAGAGTCAATTGAGTTGTCGCATTCAATTTGCCGGGCCATGGAGAATAATTTAGACTCAA
>JBFMBZ010000050.1:0-12043 GCA_040754615.1 Candidatus Omnitrophota bacterium
CTAATTTTAAGGATTCTTTGTAGGGATAGGAGGGAAATTTTTCGTAGTTGATAAATGATTCTAAATATCGGGTTGTCTCCGAATAGGTCATTAATGGCGAAAATGCCTGATTCCAGTAGTCACCATTGCGATTTTGTGTTTATCGCAGGCCCTGATTATTTCCTCGTCGGAGATTGAACCTCCGGGCTGGATGATTGCCTTTATTCCGGCCTTGGCTGCTTCAATTATCGCATCTGCTTTCGGAAAGAAGGCATCCGAAGAAAGGCAGGAATTTTTGCTTAACTTTCCGCTCTTTTTCCTGGCAATCATTACTGAATCCACCCTGGACATCTGGCCTGCGCCGATACCCACGGTTTTTGTGCCTTGGGTGAAGATAATGGCGTTGGATTTTACGTGCTTAGCTACTTTCCATCCGAAGATTAAACTCTCTATTTGTTTTTTTGTGGGCTTAACCTTAGTTACCACTTTTAAATTCTTTAATCCTAGGGTTTCTAAATCCTTATCCTGAAGCAGGAGGCCTCCGCTAACGCGTTTTAAATCCGGCTCATTTATCGGCTCTAAATCCGGCAGTTCCAATAAGCGCAAATTCTTTTTATCTTTAAAAAGCCCTGCGGCTTCTTTCTCAAAGCCGGGGGCAATAATACATTCCAGAAATCCGCTTTTTGCAATGATTTTTGCAGTCTTTACGTCGAGCTTGCGGTTTAATGCCACGATCCCTCCGAATGCAGAAAGCGGGTCGCATTTATGGGCATTAACAAAAGCCTTATCCAAAGTCTTGTCTTCGCAAACCCCGCAGGGGTTATTATGTTTAACGATTACTACCGCAGGATTTGAAAACTCTTTTACTAATTCAAAGGCGGAATTTAAATCCAGGATATTGTTAAAGGACAATTCCTTCCCCTGTAATTGCCTTAAATTAATCAAGCCCTTGGTTTTGCCTTTTTCTTTATAAAAGGCTGCCTTTTGGTGCGGGTTTTCTCCGTAGCGCAAAGACTGAATCTTCTGGAAACTTAAATTAAACTCCTGAGGAAAATCTCCTGATGCTCCGGCAGGATTAAAATAGTTGCTTAAATAATTATATATCGCATTATCATAACGGCTGGTGTGAGAAAATACTTCTATACCCAGTTCTCTTAATAATCCCTTGGGCAAAGAGCCGTTATTTTTCTTAAGTTCCTCAATAACCTCGGCATAACGGCCGGGGTTACAAATTACCGCCACATCCCTGTGGTTTTTGGCTGCAGAGCGCAGCATCGAAGGCCCGCCGATATCAATATTCTCGATTACCTCTTCAATAGCCACCCCGGGTTTTTGCGTGGTCTTTTCAAAGGGATAAAGGTTAACCACTACCATATCAATCAGCCCGATATCATGCTCCTTTAAGGTATCCATATGCGCAGGGTTTTCCCTTAAGGCTAATAAGCCGGCGTGGATTTTCGGGTGCAGGGTCTTTACCCTGCCGTCTAACATTTCAGGAAATCCCGTATATTCGCAAACATCTTTGACCTGAATATTGTTCTCCCTTAATAACTTTGCTGTCCCGCCGGTAGAAAGAATCTCCACCCCGAACTTGCTCAACTCTTGTGCAAAATCCAGTATCCCTGCCTTATCCGATACGCTGATTAATGCGCGTTTAATCTTAACCATTTAACCCTCCGCTAACGCAATATCTATTTGTTAAACCTGAAATTCACCAGATCCGCATCCTGCATAATATATTCCTTCGGCTCAAGGCGCATCTTGCCTGCTTGTTTTGCGGCATTTTCCCCTCCAGCCTGGATAAAATCATTAAAGCTGATAATCTCTGCGCGGATAAAGCCTTTCTGGATATCCGAATGGATTGCTCCGGCAGCCTCCCAGGCAGTAGTGCCTTTTCTAATCAGCCAGGAACGGGTTTCCTTCTCCCCGGTGGTAAAAAAACTGATGTACCCTGATTCCTTAACCGCCCTCAGGATGAGCGCGTTACTATCTTCCACATCTTTAGCCTCTGCCAGAACGACGGGTTTATTTGTAAGCAGGCCGTAAACAGAAAGCATCTTCTTCTCTTCTTCTATGAATTCAAGGCCGGAAACAAATATTTCTTTTTCTAAAGCTGCCTTTAATTTATTCAACAAGGACTTTTCTATCTCCGTTTCTGCGCGCAAGCTTCGCGTCTCCACAAATTCCAAATCCCTTAAGATCAAATCCGTCCTGGAATCTTTATTTGCGAGGATGGCATCGGCGTTCAGGATGTCGTCTTCGGCTACCAGCTCTACCTGAAGATAAGTTTTATTCTTGGATTTGGTTATTTTATGTACCGCGTCAAGCCGTTCGTCTTTAACGCCGGCTTTTCCGGGATTTAATTCGGGAATGGAGAATATGGCTATTTTCACTGTTCTTCTTCTTGTTTCTTTGAGGCCTGATACTGGCTGATAATTGTGGAGGCAATTTTATGCGGGACTACCTCATAATGCGAAAAACGCATGGTGTAACTACCCCTTCCTCCGGTAAGAGAACGCAAGTCATTAGCATAGGTAAACATTTCAGATAAAGGAACCTTGGCTTTGACAATCTGAGACTTTCCCCGGATATCCATACCCATTACCCTGCCCCGGCGGGAATTAATATCCCCTGATATGGCGCCCAGGTATTCTTCGGGTATCATTATATCCACATCCATAATCGGCTCTAGAAGTACTGGCCCGGCTTCGTTTACTGCCTTTCTTAAAGCCATGCCTCCGGCAATTTGAAAAGCCATATCCGAAGAGTCAACTTCATGATAAGAGCCGTCGTAAAGGATAACGCGTAAATCCACAATGGGGTAGCCTGCAACCGCGCCCTCAGAACATGCATGTATAATTCCCTTCTCTGCTGAGGGAATAAAGTTACGCGGGATAGCTCCGCCAAAAATTTTATCAACAAACTCAACGCCCTTGCCTCTTTCTTGAGGCTGCACCTCAATCCAGACATCACCGTATTGGCCCCTGCCGCCTGACTGGCGCTTAAACTTCCCCTGGACTTTAATGCTCTTGGTAATGGTTTCCTTATATGATACTTTCGGCGTACCCAACTCCACTTCTACGTTAAATCTTTTCTTCATCCTCTCCACCATTACCGACAAATGCAAATCCCCTAATCCGGAGATGATTAATTCCTTGGTCTGCGGGTCGTGGCTGGCTTTGAAGGTGGGGTCTTCGCCTGCCAACTTCTGCAGTGCGCTTGAGATTTTGTCCTCATCCTGGCGGGACTTGGGCCGGACAGAAGCGGATATCGCCGGCTCTGGGAAAACCAAAGGAGAAAATTGGACCTGGTTCTTCTCATCGCAGAGCGTATCGGAGGTAGTGGTCTCTTTTAATTTCGCAATGGCAATAATGTCTCCACAAGAGGCAGAGTCTATTGTCCTCTGCTCTTTGCCCTGAAGGATATAAATAGGCCCGAACCTTTCCCGCGTCTTTTTGCTTGCGTTGTAAAAAGCCGTATTAGCCGCCAATTTCCCGGAGAATACGCGGATAAGGGTAAGCTGGCCTACATAGGGATCAGATATGCTTTTGAAAACAAAGGCGGAAAAAGGCGCGTCCTCTTTAAGCTCTATTTCTTTTTTATTTTCTGGATTTTGCGGGTCAACGCCCTCTACCTTTGGCCGCTCAGTAGGGCCAGGCAGGCACTGGATAACCGCATTTAGCAATTCAAGGATGCCTTTATCATTTAAGGCAGAGCCGCTGATTACCGGAAATATTTTGCGCTTAATTACCCCGAGCTTCAAGCCTCCCCTTAGCTCTTCGGGAGTCAGCTTATTGCCTTCCAGGTATTTCTCTAATAACTTATCGTCGCTCTCCGCAATTGCCTCTGTAAGCTCAGGCGAATCAAGGGACCCTATGGTAGCTGCTTTTCTGGTTAACCTTTCCTTGATTTCGGACAAGATTTTTCCCTCATCCGTGTTTTCCTTGTCTAATTTATTGATGAAAAAAAGGCAGGGGAGCTCTTGCTCTTCCAAAATCTGCCAGGCCCGCTCTGTCCCCACCTCCACCCCGGATGTCGCATCTATCACAATAACTGCCGCATCCACTGCCCTGGCCCCGGAAATCACCTCTCCGAAGAAATCGGCGTATCCGGGTGCATCTATGATCTGGAGGCGAATTCCCTGATACTCACAATGCAATAACCCGGCGTTTATCGAGCTTTTTCGTTCTATTTCATCCTGGCTATAATCGCTTACGGTAGTGCCTTCGGCAATCGTGCCCTTACGGGAAGTGGCCTTGCATGAATACACAACCGCCTCAGAAAGGGTGGTTTTTCCGGACTGGGCATGGCCTAATAAAATAAAGCTTCTTTTTTGTTTTGGCTCCATAGTCTTTTAAACCTCCTGAAAAATAAAGCGGGGAATAAATATAAGCATATTATATACATATTTATTTGGGGGTCAAGGATAATAACTGGGGAGCTTTACTGGGTAGCAGGGATATTCTTGTGATTAAGGACTGCCAGAGATTGCTTTTGGGCGTTGGTGAAGATTAACTGGCGCCAGTCAGGGTAGAGCTCTTCGATAAGCTCAACTAAAGATTCTGACTGAGTCTGGACAAAATGCTGGTTTGTGAAGAAATTATAATATCTGCCTTCTTTCCAGGCGCAAATGATATGGGAAGGCCGGATGTTGTTAAATTTTATGATAATAATCTGGCTCCTGATCCCCATGCGTTTGAGGATTTCGTGGCTCAGGATGGCATAATCCTCGCAATCCCCCTGCCTTAACCTGAGGGTCTCCTCTGCCGGCTGCCAGCGGTCAGGCATTTCTCTTATGTATTTGAAATCCTTCAGGTACCATTGCGAAAGCTCCTGAGGCGAGCGGATAATAGCGGAGGCTTCTTCCAGGCTTAGCTCCTGCGAGAAACAAGCCGCGGATAAAGAAATGAAAAACAAAAATAGGGCTATTTTTGCCATTTCTTCTCCTATAAGTAAAGTTTAACATTATTAACGCAGCTTTTCAATGTAAAGGAGGAGAAAAAAATGGCAATTAGGGGGTTATCTGTTGCCTAAAGCCACAGAGATCTTCTGCTCTAAAGCGGTATTGTTAATTCCATTGGTTACTATGGTTGTGAATTGCTTGTTTGCATTGGTAAAGATAAGCTGCTCCCAATCCGAATAGTGCGCTTCGATTACATCTATAAGGCTGGTTTTATCAGTCTGGATTAAGCGCTGGTTGGAAATGAAGCTAAAGCGGCCGTTTTGCTCCCAGATACATACCGCGTGCGACTGGTTCAGGCCTTTAAATTTTATGATGAGTATATGGCTCTTTATCCCCATTGCCTTTAGGAGCTCCTGGCTGAGGATGGCGAAGTCTTCGCAGTCTCCTTTTCTTGAAGCCAGTAATTCAGGCGCCTTTTGCCAGCTATCTTTTATCTCGCGCACATACTCGAATTCATTCAAAAGCCATAAAGATAACTCCTGAGGGGTCTTTACAAAGGAGCTCACTTGATTAATATTTTCTCCGAAAGAATATTTAGGCATGAAAACAAATAATGATATGAAGGCTGCTATTATCAGCTGGCTTACTCTTCTTTTCAGGTACATTGTCTTTTTCATCTCTTCATCCTCTCCAATTAAAGCATAACATATCTTTCTACATTTTTCAAGTAAAATGTAAAAAATGTAGAATTAACCTCATAAAAACAAATTCTATAATGTAACTTATTGGAATATAATAATATACAGAGTAGAACAAAATAAGACAAAGAGGAAATTCTTTGCATTTATCTTCTTTTCTCACGAATAATACACAAAATGTAGAAATTTCCCTTGACAATGAATCTTCTCCGGGTTACACTTTATTGGGAGATAAATATGGAAAGATTGCATGAAAAAATAAAGGAAATCCGCAAGGAGAAAGGCCTCTCCAGAGAGGAGCTTTACGGTAAACTTTGCTCTGTTTTCGGAGATAAGGCCATAAAACCTAATAGCATCTGGCGCATTGAAAGCGGACTTACTTCTGCCAGGACGTCTTCGCTGCACCAGATGTGCGTATGTTTAGGGGTAAGCCTCAAAGACCTTTTGTCAGAAAAAGAAGGGGAATCCAGGCTGGTGGATTTAATAAAGAAAGACAAGAGGTTTGATCAATATGTCTATAACCAAAAGGCCCAGAGCGAAATCCTCACTTCCGCAAAGCGCAATTTCTTAAGCCAGGAGTTAACCCTGATGCCGCAGGGCCAAACCTTAACCGAACAGGACCCTATTGAAGTGGGCAAATTTGAAAAATGGGTTTATTGCCTTTCCGGTAAGCTGACGTGCATAATCGGAACAGAGACGCATACATTGAACAAAGGCGATTGCCTTTCTTTTGAAAGCACAATGCCGCATCATTTTGAAAACAACTCTTCCCGCAAGTGCCGCGCCATTATTGTCCAGAACCCGCGCCATATTTAAAATAAACACGCTAAATTATTATTTTGGCTTAGGAAGGTATTTGTTGCGTTTCTTTAATATCTGGAATACTTTATCGCAGATAACGTGGACCGGAGAAGTCTTGGTAATGTAGTCTACCGCTCCTTTGCAAAAAGATTCATGGGCAACCTGGTGGCTATCCCAGGCGCTCAAGACCAGGATATCGGATTGCGCCTCTTGTAAGTTTGTCTTTTTCATTACGTCAATACCTGATATCCCCGGCATTTTTATATCCAAGAGGATCAGGTCAAATTTCTGGTTTTCTATATTGGAAATCGCCTCGCTGCCGGTGGAAGCCTCGCTGATCTCGCATTCAATATTATCGGCAAGCGACTCTTTAAGCATCCTTCTGATTTCTGCTTCGTCATCAACAACTAAAATCTTCGGTTTTTCCATGCCCAAAGATAAATCCCCCTATTCAAGATAGGTATAGATCTTCCCCTTGTAGTTACGCAGGACAAACTTGCCCTTTGCCTGAGAAAGGATGTAATTCGGCCCGACGGGAATTTTGCCGCCTCCTCCCGGGCCGTCAATAACGTAGGTAGGTATGGCATAACCTGAAGTATGGCCTCTGAGTTTCTCCATAATGTTTATACCCACGGCAACAGGTGTCCTAAAATGCTGCGTCCCTCTTACCGGGTCGCACTGGTATATGTAATAGGGCCTTACCCTTATTTGCAGGAGCTCATGCATGAGTTTCTTCATGATATAGGGCCGGTCATTTATCCCCTTTAACAGCACGGTTTGGCTGCCTAGCGGAAAACCCGCGTCAGAAAGCATATCACAGGCAATCTTAGAGCGCTTGGTAATTTCTTTCGGGTGGTTAAAATGAATGCTTATCCAGATGGGAGAATATTTTTTCAGCATGTTAACCAGGCCCTGAGTGATGCGCTGGGGGAGGGTCACCGGAACGCGCGTGCCTATCCGCAAGAACTCTACGTGGGAAATGGAACGGATTTTCTGTATAATGCCCTCCAGCTCTTCATCTTCCAAAATAAAGGGGTCTCCGCCTGAGATTAAAACATCCCTTATTTTCCTGTTTTCCTTTATATACTCAATTGCCGCATCGAACCTCTCCGAAGAACCCGATGCTTCATGTTCGCCAACGAGCCTGCGCCTTGTGCAATGACGGCAATAAAGGGCGCAATGTTCGGTGGCAAGCAACAGTACCCGGTCAGGATAACGGTGCACCAGGCAGGAGGCAGGAGAATCCCTGTCTTCTGCGCAGGGATCCACCATCTCATGCGGTCCGACGATAGTCTCATCGACTACCGGGACTGCTTGCCGGCGCAAGGGGCAAGCAGGGTCATCCGGGTCAATGAGGCTTGCCCAGTATGGGGTAATGGCCAAAGAAAGCCGGCCGCTTGCTTTCTTAATCCCCTCCTCTTCTTGCTCGCTTAACTTAATAACCTGCGATAATTCCTCTTTTGTGCGTATCCGGTGCTTCAATTGCCAATGCCAGTCTTCCCAATCCAGGGGATTTACATCTTTATATAAACTTATCTGCTGATAGTCCTGGGCCCTCTGAATCTTGCGTATCTGTATTTCTTGTTGCAGTTTTTGGCTCTCGGCTACGGCAACATTGCTCAATTTAGCCCCTTTCTGCGCATCAGCGCACTCATTAATATCGCCTCAATCAAATCTTCATATTTCATGCCCGCGGCATACGCCATAATCGGGAAATTGGATTCGTGGGGGTCTAAGCCGGGAAGGGGGTTTATCTCTAATACATAGGGGGTGTTATCCTGGCTTAAACGTATATCCGTGCGGGAGATATCAAAACAGCCTACCGCATGGTGGGTCTGCAAAGCTATCTCTTTTACTTTTGCTTCTGTTTGCTTATCCAGTTGCGCCGGGCAGTGGAAAGTAGGCACGAGGCCGAGGGATTCGTTTCCCTGAAACTCTTTCATGCGCCAGGAATAAAAATATTCCCCGCTCTCTTTACAGGAAGAAAAATCTATTTCTAACACCGGAAGTATCGTCGTCTTGCCGTTTTCCAGTATCCCTACAGTCAGCTCCTTGCCTTCAATGAACTCTTCAATCAAGGCCTCCTGTTTATATACGGTAATTATCTCCTGGACCTTCTTATATAATGACTCTTTATCAAAGACTACATTGGAGATATTAATCCCTTTTGCCGAGCCTTCGCAATTGGGCTTTACAATCAACGGGAATTTCAAAAGAGGGTTGAGCATTTCGTTGCCCTTGCTAAAAACCTGAAATTCAGGAGTCGGGATTTTTTCGGCTTTTAAGATCTTCTTGGTCAGCGCCTTATTCAGGGCAATGGCTAAGGAGAATGTATCGGAGCCCGTATAAGGTATGTCAAAATAATCCAGGATTGCGGGCACTTCGGATTCCCGGAATTTTCCGCTTCTTCCTTCGGCGATATTAAAAACCATATCCACGCGGTTCTTCCTGAAATAAGAGAATAAATTCGGGTATTCCACATCCACGGCTTCCACCGTGTGGCCTTTTGTTCTTAAGGCAGAGATGATGGCGTTGACTGTCTCTTCCGAATCAAACTCAGAGTAATAATCCGCGGGTTTGGAATCGTCTTTTTTCTTGAGGTTATACGTTAAGGCTATCTTCATTTAATTAAGTCCGTTCCTCTCCAAAGCGCTATTCAGAATCTTTCCGATAATCTGCTCATAGGTCAGGCCTCTTGCTTTTGCCACAAGCATGAATACGTCTTCGGTTGAAAGAGAAGGCAGGGGGTTTATCTCTAAGACGTAAGGGTTGCCTTCGTTATCCACCCTGAAATCTACCCTGCCGAAATCGCGGCATTCAACAGCGTTATAGGTCCTTAAAGCTAAATCCTCGAGTTTTTTTCTTAGCTCCTGGTTCACCTTTGCCGGGCAGATATATTCCAGCCTGTCAGAAGTAATCCGGGCAAAGGTATAGAATTTATCGTTAAGGCGAAGCCTGCCGTCGATTTTTATCTGCACCACAGGCATTACCTCAGGAGGAGAGTTGCCTACTATCGCCACGGTAAACTCCTGTCCGGAAATAAATTCTTCGATTAATGCCGGCTGCTTATAGGCGAGGGTAATATATTCGACCTGTTTTTTTAATTCCTCTTTATTCGTAACGCGCGAATTCTCGGTCAGGCCTTTGGAGGAGCCTTCAAAGCGGGGCTTAACTATGAGCGGGAACTTACAATGATCGGTATTTGTCAGGTCGCTTGAGTCTTTTATTTCAAAAAATTTTGGCGTCGGGATTTTCTCGGCAATAAAAATTTTCTTTGCCATAACTTTATCCAGGGTCACCCCGAGCGTCAAGGCATCCGCACCAACAAAAGGGACGCCGGCCATCTCAAGCAAGATGGGGACCTGGGACTCCCGGTTTCTGCCTGCAATCCCCTCGGATATATTGAAGACGATGTCCACTCCAAGATTGTCTATTTTTTCCAATAGTTCGGAGGCGTTACCGATTTTCTTTACCTTTACCCCCTGCGCCTGGATAGCGTCATTAATAACCTGGATGGTGGAGGGATGGTCAAATTCGGCGTTGGCATCCGGCGGGTCGCCCTCTTTGAATTTGTAATCTGTCTTTAAATCGTAAGTTAATCCGACTGTTATCATTTGAACAAAAGAAAAGGGCCCTCTTAAAAGAGCCCTCTATCGTTAGCCTATTTTTTCAATTTAACTGATTAACCTCCTAAAAATCCCATAAGATATCGTGTTTACAGACTTTTTTTATCACATTATATTGAGAATGTCAAGTCTTTTTTGGTTTTTAGGGGGATTTTCTATTTACGTTTTATCGACGGGAAAACTCAATTTTTCCCCAACTGGCAAGCGTATTTTTGAAAATGAGAATTATGCCGACAACGCCCTTGACTTTCTTGGCAAACTCAATGGCCTCTTGAAGGTCTTTTTTCCCGCAAATCCTGTTGCAGACGGCGGTGGCCACGGCATCCGCTAAAGAAGCTTTCCGGCAAAGCAGGACTGCGCTGTCAGCCTGGCCAAAACTTAGAGAATGGCCTATTGTACCCGAAGAGGTGCATATCCCCAGGGGAGTGTCTTTTGGCCGTATCTTCAGGCAAAGGCCCTTCCATAACCTGGATTTTCCGGAATATATCCCGATATTGCGCACCTTTGTGCTTTTTAAAAAAATATCTCCGCCGTTTTCAATAATTACCTGCCGGCAGCTATTCTTTAATAAATCCCTGCCGAGGAACTCGGCGATTGCTCCGGCAACTGCTGCCATTGGTCCGACATTGGCTTTTTTGGCGGCATCTGCCATCTCTCTTACAATCTCCGGAGCTGCTAATTCCACGGGAACCGGCTTAAGGCTGGTCAGAAACCTCCTATCTTTATCAATGTAACGCTCTATATCAAAGCGGTAAGAGCGCAGCCTATCTTTAATAAAGCCCTGGTCAATAGGCCGGTCGCAAAGGATGAAAAGGTCGCTCTCCCTGTCTTGAATGCGCAGGGAATACAAATCTTTTTCCGCTACCCAGTCCCGGTAAAATCTTCTTTGGTACTTGCTTGTTTTCATAAAAGTTAGCAGATGCGCGGCAAGGGGTCGCCAGTAAGCATGTCCAGGATGCGTTCTGTTGCGACGGAAGTTTCCAGGACCACGCGTTTCTTGGGTTTTTCCAGCACTTGTCCGATAATCTTCGCATTCCGGCCAAGGGGGTTTTTTCTTAATAGGCCGAGGATGCCTTCTGCCTTTTTTTTCTCAACGACTAATACTGCCACTCCTTCATTTGCAATATACAGAGGGTCTATGCCTAATAATTCCGATGCCGCCCTTACCTTTGAAGATAAGGGGATATCTTTTTCCTTAACTAAAATCCCCAGGCTGGCTGCATTCGCTATTTCATTTAAAGTCGTAGCCAGGCCTCCCCTGGTGGGGTCGCGCATAAATTTAATAGAATTTGTTTTCTTTAGTATGGGCAGCAATAAACCATTTAGCGCTCTAGAGTCGCTTCTGATATCAAATCCCAGGTCCAACTCCCGGCGCTTGGAAAGGACCGCCAGGCCGTGTTGGGCGATATTCCCGGTAATAATAATTTTATCCTGTGCCCTGATTTTCCTTACAGAAAGGTTAACCCCTTCGGGTATCCTGCCGATTCCGGAGGTATTGATAAAGATTTTATCGCAGGCGCCCCTTTCTACCACTTTCAGGTCTCCGGTTGCAATAAACACCCCTGCCTTACTTGCCTCTCTGCAAATAGAATCTACTATCCGCTCTAATATGCTGTAATCAAGCCCTTCTTCGATAATTAACGCTAAAGACAAATATTCGGGCACAGCCCCCTGCATTAGGAGGTCATTGACCGTGCCGCAGACAGATAACTTGCCGATATCCGCACCCGGGAAAAATAAGGGGCTGACCACAAAAGAATCGGTAGTAAAAGCAAGGCTCTCTCTGTAGTTTATTCTGGCGCTGTCGCTCAGCTCTTTTAAAACCGGGTTATTCAGCTTCTTGAGTAACAGCCCCCGGATAAGCTCATGCATTAATCTGCCGCCGCTTCCGTGAGCAAGCAGCAATTTATCGGTTTTCATATTTGCACGCCTAAGGAAGAGAGGTCTTCTCTTAATTGCTTTATGCCGGAAAAAACAAAACCGTTTATTCCCATCTCATTTGCCCTGGCAACAAGCTCAGGCCTGTCATCGGTGTA
>JBFMBZ010000051.1:0-39587 GCA_040754615.1 Candidatus Omnitrophota bacterium
TAAATTTAGGTAATTTACCAAAAGAAATTCAGGGGTGGATAGATATTGCTTCAACGGTTGCTTCTTTAGAGAAAGTAAATGTTTATCTGGTGGGCGGGTTTGTGCGCGACTTGCTTTTGGGGGCGCAGAATTTTGATTTAGACATTGTTGTGGAACAGGAAGGAATTAAATTCGCCCGCGAGTTCGCAAAGAGGCTCCGTTCGGAGCTCATAATACACCAGAGGTTCGCTACGGCCACACTTTTTGTCCGGCCGCATTTAAAGATAGACGTTGCCACGGTAAGAAAAGAGTGTTACCCAAAACCCGCGTCTCTGCCCGAAGTTTCCAGCGGTTGCCTGAGGGAGGATTTGTTCCGCAGGGACTTTACGATTAATGCCATGGCTATAAGCATAGGCAAGAAAGACTTTGGCTCGCTTATAGATTATTTCTCAGGCAAAGAGGATTTACGCAATAAAAAGATACGCGTATTGCACCCCTTAAGCTTTATCGATGACCCTACCCGGATTTTAAGGGCGATAAGGTTTGAAATGCGCTATGGTTTTGGTATCGAACCAAAGACGCTTGGGCTTCTTAAAGATGCCGTCGGCTTAGGCATGCTTAATAAGTTAGAGCCCCAGAGGCTGCGGGACGAGCTGATTTTAATTTTCAAGGAAAAAGAGCCCTTAAAAGAAATTAGCAGGATAGACAGGCTCGCAGGCTTCAATTTTATCAAAGAGGGGCTTTCTCTTTCCGGAAAAACCCGCGGATTTTTATCTTCAGTCGATAAGCAGGTAAAATGGTACAGGGATAGCTGTCAAAAATGCCGGCACATAAATTCCTGGCTCGTTTATCTGGGGGGGCTCCTGGATTCTTGCGGTCAAAAAGAAACAAAAAACATCTGCCGTAAATTCGCCTTGCGTAAAGGTGAAGAAAAAATACTCCTCAGTTATAAAGGCGTAAAAGAAAGTTCTATAAGGCAGCTGGAGCAGGAAGGGATACAGGCTTACCGGGTATTTAGCCTGCTTGAGTCCTTAAGTTATGAAGCGGTTTTGCTACTCAGGGCAAAATATAACAATGCTCAGTTACGTAAACACCTTGCGGATTTTTTGCATACCCATGCCGGGGTGCGCATTCATATAAACGGGATGGACCTTAAGGGCCTGGGTATTGCATCCGGGCCCTTATACCAGAAGATTTTCCGCCAAGTCCTCAAGGCAAAGCTAAATGGGCTGGTAGGAACCAAAGAGGAAGAACTGGCGCTGGTAAAGAAAATAATAAGATACAAATGACCATAGGCCTATTAAGGCTTTTAATTTCGTCGAAAATTGCACGGACGTAAACCTAATTAACCATGAAATAGAGTTTAATTCATAGACGCCTACGGGCTACAACTTACCTCGGAATAGACGTAAGTTGATGCTCCGTAAGTTGTCTGCTCATTAATATGTCAAGGCAAGAGAGAGTCACCCAGGCGATAAGAAGAGAGGTAAGCATTATTCTGCACGATGAATTAAAGGACCCGCGCCTCGGCTTTGTTACGATTACAAAGGTAGAGCTAAGCCATGATTTTCGGCGGGCAAATATTTTTTTTAGCGTCCTGGGCAAGGATGAAGAATACAAAAAAACAAAGCAGGCATTAAATTCAGCCTTAGGCTTTATCCGCCGGATCCTTTCCCAGAGGATAAACTTAAGGTTTGCTCCCGAAATATCCTTCAGGGAAGACCGTTCCACAGAATACAGCATCAGGATAGAAGAATTGCTAAACGAAATCAAGGAGAAGAATGAGCCTAAAAAAAGCAATAGAGTGCATAAAAAAACACAATAATTTCGTAGTTACGAGCCACACAAACCTTGAAGGGGATGCCTTGGGTTCGGAGCTGGCCTTCTTCCGGCTCCTGCGGCGGTTAGGGAAAAGGGCGCGGGTCATCAATGAAGACAGCGTCCCGCAAAGATACGCCTTTCTTCCCGATACCGAAAGGATAAAGAAGCTTAGCCGTAATACTGCCGATAATAAATTTGACTGTTTCGCGGTGCTTGATTGTTCTGATTTAAATAGGACAGGCCGGGTCCACCTGATGAATAAAGACAAAAAGACCATTTTAAATATCGACCACCATATCAGTAATGTAGGCTTTGGCAACATAAACTGGGTCCAGCCGCATGCCTCTTCCTGTTCGGAGATGGTTTATAAAATTTACAAGAAATTACGCCTCCCCTTCGACAAGAAGACAGCCCTCTTGCTTTATACCGGCATACTTACGGATACGGGGAGTTTTCGTTACAGAAGCACTTCGGCTTTTACTCATCAAGCGGTTTCGGATTTGCTTAAATATAAAATAGACGCCGCAGGGGTCCACAGAAAGGTATATGAAGATATTCCTTATGAGGATTTATTGTTTTTGTCCGGCATATTACAAAAAATAAAGTTAGCATTTAAAGGCAAGGTGGCCTGGATAGAAATTGGCCGGGGCATCTTAAAAAAGAAGGGCTCAAGCATTGACCTGAACGAAGAGATATTGAAATTTGCGCGCGCTATCAAGGGAGTTGAAGTGGTTGCGTTATTTAAAGAAAACTTAGGCTCAAGGCAGGAAACCAGGATAAATTTGCGGTCAAGCGGGAAAATTGATGTGAATAAAATTGCCGCTTTTTTCGGCGGCGGAGGCCACCGCACTGCCAGCGGATGCACGCTTTCCGTAAGCCTAAGCAGGGCAAAAAAATGCGTCCTGGCAGAAATAAAAAAATATTTGCGCTCATAAAAGCTAATGGAAATAATATTTGGAGTGAACAACTTCAAGAGGTATAAAAACCCCGTGGTGGTTCTCGGGGTTTTTGACGGAGTGCACCTTGGCCACAAGCTTATTCTTAAAAGCGCGGCCAAGAAAGCAAAGGCCCTGGGCGTAAAAAGCATAGTATTAACTATGTGGCCTCACCCTAAGGGCAGGGAGAGTATCCATTCTTTAGCTCATCGTTTAAAACTGATCAGCCAGACCGGGATTGACGCGGCCTTTGTGATAAATTTTACCCCTTCATTTTCAGCTCTGAGCGGGGAAGATTTCGTAAAAAAAATCTTGGCCGGGAAGATAGGCGCTTCCCATGTTTATGTGGGAAGGAATTTCAGGTTTGGCAGGGGTGCGTCGGCAGATACAAGAGTTTTGTCCGGGTTATCCGGTATTTATAATTTTAAACTAAAGACCTTTCGGGTACTCAAAAAAAACGGCACTGCCATAAGCAGCACTTATATACGCAGGTTAATTAAAAAGGGAGACCTGGCCCTTTCTTCGAAACTTCTCGGCAGGCCGGTAAGCATCCTGGGAACGGTTATCCGGGGAGACTTTATCGCCAGGTATTTGGGTTTTCCTACGGCAAATATAAACCCTCATCATGAAGTTATACCGGCTAAAGGGATTTACGCAATTGAGGTAATCTTTGAGAAAAAAAATTATCGGGGCATCTGTTATATCGGCTCAAAGCCAACCTTTAAAACGCATAACTCACTACGCATAACGCACAACGCACAACGCACAACGCATATCGAGGTACATGTTTTTGATTTTAATAAAAATATTTATGGAAAGGACCTTGAGGTTTTGTTCATCAAAAAGCTCCGCAGCGAGCAGAAATTTGATTCACCCGCGAAATTAACCCTGCAGATAAAAAAAGATATCCTCAAAGCAAAATCCGTTTTTCCCCGCCACAGCTAATCTATACAATATCTGCCTATCTTCGGGCGCTCTAACCACTACTTGTTGTATATTAATAAGTTAGGGAAATAATTGACTTGACAAAATAGTTTATTTTCTCTATACTTGACTACAAAGTGGCTAAAAGTGGTTTAAAGTGGTTTAAAACAAAAGGCGCTTATTTATGTTTTACGGAGAATACTTTCATACCATAGACCGAAAAGGAAGGCTGATTATGCCTGCGAAATTCCGCGAGGTATCAAAGGCGAATTTCATTGAGCGTTTTTTTGTAACTCGCGGATTAGACCAGTGCCTTTTTATGTTTTCAGAGGAAGAATGGCGCAATCAGGAAGCAAAGCTTAAGGCCATATCTTTTACGAAACAGCAGGGAAGGATATTTAACCGCCTCTATTTTTCCGGAGCGGCGGAAGTCATCCCCGATAAACAGGGCAGGCTCCTGCTTCCCCCATACCTGAAAGATTATGCCCTGATAAAAAGGGAAGTAGTTATTGTGGGAGTTTCTAACCGTATTGAAATCTGGTGCAAAGAGAAGTGGCAGGAATTCTATTCGAATTCGCGCCAGTCATTTGAAGAGATAGCAGAGAAGTTGATGGATTCATAAAATAGGCGTGGATGCAGTAAAGAGATACCATATTCCGGTTATGCTGGACGAAGTCTTAGAATATTTGAATCTAAGCCCCGGTAAAATTATAGTGGACGCCACTATAGGAACAGGCGGGCATAGCAGGGCCATACTGGAGCGTATTTCCCCCGGCGGCCGGCTTATAGGCATAGACCGCGACAAGGAGTCCCTTGAGGTTTGCAGAGAGCGGCTGAGCTATTGCGCAGGGCCCTGTACCTTTGTGCACGAGAATTTTATAAATATAGATAACGTCTTAAAAGAGCAGGGAATTGAGAAAATAGACGGGGTTATTTTTGACCTGGGTATTTCATCTTTTCAGTTAGATGACCCGCAAAGAGGCTTCAGCTTTAATGCCGAAGGCCCTTTGGATATGCGTATGGACAGGGATAGTTATATATCCGCTTATGACCTTATCAACAATTTAAACGAGGAGGAGCTGTCTGTGCTTTTACGCAATTTCGGCCAGGAGCGGTGGCATAACCGCATCGCAAATTTCCTGGTAAAGGAGAGGGAAAAACATCCGATTGCGACCACCGCCGAATTATCCGATATCGTCGTAAAGTCTCTTCCTTATAGATTCAGGCACAGGCACTACCGCATACATCCCGCAACCAGGACTTTTCAGGCAGTGCGTATCGCGGTAAACCGGGAACTGGAAACGCTGGAAATTGCGTTAAACAAGGCTTTACCGTTGCTTGCGAAAAACGCAAGGATATGCGTTATATCATTTCATTCTCTGGAAGACAGGATAGCAAAAATTACTTTTCGCCAGGCAGCCAGCGCCGGAATAATAGAAATAATCACCCGTAAACCCCTTACTTCGAGCCTTACGCAATTGCGGGAAAACCCTTCAGCGAGGAGCGCTAAGCTTCGGGTAGCGCAAAAACTATAATATGAGATTAACCAGGTTCCTTTCCACCCTTTCATTCGTTACGGCATTTTCCCTCCTTTATGTCTACCAGCAGACAGAGATCTTCCGTCTTGCCTACTCAGCGCAAAAGAAACACACGGCCTGCGAGGAATTGCTTGATAAAAATATTTTCTTACGCTATAATATCAAACGCAGCGCTTCTCTAATCCAGCTCGGAGACAAAATCTCAGCTTCTAATGAATTCCAGATGCCGGATAACTATAGCGTTATAAGGTTATCCGGGAAAGCCGGCCGTATAGAGACGAGTAAGGCACAGCCCAGGCAAGAAACCCTTTTGAGCAGGCTCTTTAGCATTAAGAGGCAGGCAGAGGCAGAGACGCTTAAGTCTTCTGTTACGCTCAATATAGAAGGCGGCTGGTAAGCCAATAATCTTAACAAGCTGTAGATCAGTTAACTTCAGGTAATAGTGTATATAATTAATTATCGCCGTAGAACCGAGGCGGTATTTTCTTTTTTTGTGTTTTTTCTGCTTTTTTGTGTTGCCCGCCTGATTTTTATCCAGGTTTTCCGCTCATCCTACCTTTCTGCCATAGCCAAAAAACAGCATAACCTATTTGTAGAATTGGAACCCCGCCGGGGGGCAATATTTGATGCTAACCTCAAGCCCCAGGCAATAAATATAACCCGCGATTCACTCTACGCCTCGCCCAATGAAATCCCGGAGAGGGAAAAAGAAGGCATTATTAAACAATTGGCCCCTATATTGAACCTGGATGCCGCATATCTAAGAGACAGGCTTAAGCGGAAAAAATCTTTTATTTGGCTGGCGCGTAAAATTACCCTCGTCCAGTCCGAGGCAATCAAGAAACTGAATATAAAAGGATTGGGTTTTATAAAAGAGAGCAAGCGTTCATATCCAAACGGTTATTTAGCCAGCCACCTGATCGGTTTTGCAGGCACAGATAATAAGGGCTTGGAGGGGGTAGAAATTTATTATGACGGGTATCTAAAGGGCGAGAGCGGCTGGGCGCTTTTTTTGCGCGATGCCCGGCAGAAGAAATTAGATTTGTGGGATAGGCTGGTTTTACCCAAAAACGGTTATGATTTGGTTTTGACTATGGATGAAGTCATCCAGTATATTGCCGAGAGAGAGTTGGATAAGGCATGCAAGGCTTACCGCGCCAAAGGCGCAAGTATCGTGGTAATGGACCCTAATACCGGCGCTATCCTCGCGTTAGCCAACCGGCCGACCTTTGACCTGAATGAAAGGACCTCACAGGATAAGGAAAGGATACGTAACCGCGCCATCTGCGATTTGTTTGAGCCCGGCTCTGTTTTCAAGATAGTTACCGCTTCCGCAGCCATTGAAGAGAAAAAAGTAAGCGAAGAGGACAAATTCTTTTGCGAAAACGGGGCCTATAAAGTCGGGCCGCATATCTTACACGACCACCGTCCGCACGGCTGGCTGACATTCAAAGAAGTTATCTGGCAGTCAAGCAATATAGGCACAACAAAAGTTGCCCAGTTGTTAGGTAAAGACGTCATATACAAATATGCAAAACTTTTCGGGTTTGGTTCTAAGCTGGGGATTGACCTGTTCGGAGAAATTTCTGGTGTGAATAAGGAGCCGCGCCTCTGGTCAAAAATCTCTATCTGTGCAGTCCCTATAGGGCAGGAAGTGGGAGTAACTGCGCTGCAACTAGCCAGCGCCATATCCGTAATTGCAAACGGCGGAAAATTAATGAAGCCGTATCTGGTAAAGCAGGTTGTGGATAAACAGGGGGAAATAATAAAAGAATTTACGCCCGTTATTCTTAACACTGTGATTTCTCAGGAAACTTCAGGGAGAGTGGGTAAAATGCTTACCGGCGTCGTAGAGGAGGGCACTGGTAAGCTGGCTAAGCCGCAGGGTATGACGGCAGCGGGAAAGACCGGAACTGCCCAGAAATTAGAGCCTAACGGAAGCTATTCCCACAGTAAATTCATGGCCTCATTTATCGGGTTTGCTCCAGCGGAAAATCCCATGATCGCCATTGCCGTTATCGTTGATGAGCCCCGGCCCTATTATTTCGGAGGGGTGGTGGCTGCCCCGGTTTTTAAAAATGTGGCAAATGACGTTGTAAAATATTTAAAGTCAAAAGAAGCGCCAAATCTTGAGTTAGCTTTCGATGCGGGCAAGTCAAATAATTAAGATATTAAAGCTACCCCGAAGCCATTCTTTAAATGCTGATTTAGAGATAAGAGGCATAAGCTGCAATTCAAAGGATGTGCAAAAAGGTTTTGTTTTTGTAGCGATAAAAGGAGCGCGCCAGGACGGGAATAAATTTATTGATGAAGCGCTAAGGAGAGGGGCAAGGATAATAGTTACAGAAGCCACCCCCCGGAGCCTTCCTTCGGTAAGCTCAAGGCCCCCTTCGGCCGCAAAGGGCGTTTTGCTTATTCAAGTTAAAGATGTCCGATTGGCACTGGCAAAATTAGCCGCGCAATACTACCGGGAGCCATCCAGAGAGATCAAAGTCGTGGGAGTTACGGGCACGAATGGCAAGACTACGGTAACCTATCTTTTGGAAGCGATTCTGAAAGAAAGCGGCTATAGCCCTGCTGTAATAGGCACGATAAATTACCGTTTTCAAGGGAAAGTCCTCTCTTCCAGGAATACTACTCCGGGGCCGCTAGAGCTTGAGGCGATGCTTTATAATATGCTAAAGAAACGCATAAAATATTGTATTATGGAAGTTTCCTCCCATGCCTTAGACCAGAAACGGATAAATGGGGTAAACTTTCATTCCGCTATCTTTACGAATTTGACCCAGGACCATCTTGATTACCACAAAACTTTAGAGAACTATTTCAGGGCAAAAAGAAAGTTATTTTCCCTGCTTGAGGCTCCGTCTTTCGCGGTGATAAATAATGATGACAGATACGCCGGAAGGATAAAACAAGCCACGTCCGCTGCATATATAACCTACGGGATAGAAAAACATTCCGATGTCATGGCGGAGGATTTAAAATTTACTTCGCGGATTACTGAATTTATCCTTAAATACCGGGATAAAAGATTCCGGATAAAATCTAAACTTTTGGGGAAGCACAATGTGTACAATTTATTAGCGGCTGTTGCCTGGTCTGTAAGGGAAGGGATTGAAATTCCGGTAGTAAAATCAGCGTTAGATAAATTTTCTTCAGTCCCCGGCAGGCTTGAAAAAATCCCCTTTCCGGGTGGCTTTTCTGTTTTTGTGGATTATGCCCATACCGAAGATGCCCTGGAGAACATTTTAAAGACCCTGAGGTTATTTTCAAAAAATAAGGTTATTGTTGTATTTGGCTGCGGAGGAGAAAGGGACAGGTCAAAACGGCCGAAAATGGGGGAAGTGGTTTCAAGGCTTGCCGATTACGCTATTATTACCAATGATAACCCGCGCTGCGAAGACCCTGAAGAAATAATCCGCGGCATAAAGGGAGGCATTAAGAGGGATAATTTTTGTGTTATCCATGACCGTTACGAAGCGATAAAAAAGTCTTTATCCTTAGCCTGCTTTGGGGATATTGTGTTGATAGCCGGCAAGGGCCATGAAAACTACCAGATATTAAGGGACCGCACAATACACTTTGATGATAGAGAAACGGTGGCCAGGTGTTTAAAATCTCTGAATTATTAAAAGCAACTTCCGGGAAGTTAATATCTGCAAATTGTAATGCAGAAATCCGGGGGATTTCTATTGACTCCCGGACAATAAAGCCAAAAGAGGCCTTCCTGGCGATTAAGGGAAATAATTTCGACGGCCATAATTTTATTGATGAGGCGCTAAAGAGGGGGGCCTCGCTTTTAATTACAAAACCACAAGGCCGCAAGGCCACCTGCCTATCCGGCAGGCGGGCAAAGCCACAAGCCAAAATTCCGGTTATAACAGTGGATGATACTGTAAAGGCCCTGGGTGATATTGCCCGATTTTATCGGCAGAGATTGGATACCCCGGTAATTGCCGTTACCGGAAGCAACGGTAAGACTACTACCAAAGAAATGATTGCCTGGGTGCTCCAAGCTAAGTTCGGGGTGCTTAAAAATGAAGGGACAAAAAATAACAATATAGGCCTGCCTATGGCCCTTTTGAACCCGAATAAGGACCATGATATCGCGGTGCTTGAAATAGGGACAAACCATCCGGGAGAGGTGGCAAACCTTGCCAGCATATGCCAGCCGAATATAGGCGTAATCACAAATATCGGGCCTGCGCACCTCGAATATTTCAAAAGCCTGAAGAACGTATTCGCTGAAAAATATTCTCTCATAGGGCACCTGAAAGGGCCGCGCATTGCCGTATTGAATGCCGATGACCCCTTTCTTAAGAAAAAAATATGCCAAAAAACCAAAAG
Source organism: Candidatus Omnitrophota bacterium (assembly GCA_040754615.1). Classification (GTDB taxonomy): domain Bacteria; phylum Omnitrophota; class Gorgyraeia; order Gygaellales; family Profunditerraquicolaceae; genus JBFMBZ01. Next base: position 9,548 of record JBFMBZ010000051.1, read on the forward strand.
GGCCGTTATCTTTGGTTTTGGCGTAAAAGAAAAAAGCGACTTTTCCGCTACGCAGGCAAAGTTTTTAAGCAGGCAGCTGCGCTTTCGGGTAAACAAAGCGGGCGGATTCAGGCTGAAATCACCGGGCCGTTTCTATATTTACAATTGCCTGATTGCCGTAGCGATTGGCCGTATCTTCGGAATGGGTTATGATGAAATCGCCAAACGCCTCGCATCCTTTAAATTTCCCTCAGGAAGATTAAACTTTTTTGCAGCCGGCAGGATAAATTTCATTGACGACACTTATAATTCCAATCCCCTTTCTTTAGGGAAGGCCTTAGAGACGCTGCGCTGCCTTAAGTCGGCAGGAAATAAGATATTTGTGATGGGCGACATGATGGAGCTGGGGGAGGGCAAGGAGGATTTTCACCGGCAGGCAGCTAAGGAGATTGCCAGTTCCTGCGATAAGTTTATTGCTGTCGGCTCTTTATCCAGGCTCGCCGCCGAAGAGTCCTTGAGGCTTGGTTTTGATGCCGCAAATATTTTTACCTGCGAAACCATAAAGGAAGCAAAGGATATTTTGTTTAATAAGCTTTGCCCGGGCCGGGCGGATATCGTCCTGGTTAAAGGCTCCCGGGCCATGAAAATGGAAGAGGTATTCAATAAGCCTTAAATAAACCGATGCTGTATCATCTCTTATATCCCCTGCATTCCACCATTTCCGCATTAAATATATTCCGTTACATCACGTTTCGTTCCGCCATGGCTGCCTTGACTGCTTTTCTGGTAAGCCTTATCCTGGGGCCTTATGTCATAAGAAAGTTAAAAAGCTTAAAAGTAGGGGAAAATATCAGAAAAGAAGACAGCGTCCGGCTCCATCAGTTGCACAGCAGTAAACAGGATACGCCGACAATGGGGGGGATACTGATATTATTTGCGGTTATTTTCTCTACCCTCCTCTGGTCGGATATATTTAACAAGTACATAAGAGTGGTTTTATTCAGCACTCTATGGCTCGGTTTGACCGGGTTTTTAGATGACTACCTGAAGCAGGTGAAAAAGAAATCAAAGGGCCTTACGGCTTCGGCAAAGCTCATCAGCCAGATTGCGCTGGGGTTAATATTGGGGATTTATTTGTTCCTCCAGCCGGAAAACAATATTAAGCTTGACATCCCTTTCTTAAAGAGTACTGCCTTTAACCTGGACGGGTTTTATATCTTATTCGTCATCATGGTAATCGCCGGTTCATCGAACGCCGTTAATCTTACGGACGGCCTTGACGGCCTGGCAATAGGGATAGTGGTAATGGTGGCTATTGCGTTCAGCTTGCTTTGTTACGTTTCCGGAAATTTGAACTTCAGTAACTATCTTTTAATCCCGTATATTAAAGGAAGCGGAGAATTGACGGTTTTTTGCGCAAGTATCCTGGGAGCCGGATTAGGCTTTCTCTGGTTCAATTGTTTTCCTGCTACAATTTTCATGGGAGACGTCGGCTCTCTTGCCCTGGGAGGCGCAATCGGAACCGTAGCCTTGTTGATAAAAAAAGAACTCCTCCTGGTCATAGTGGGAGGTATTTTTGTTTTAGAGGCATTATCCGTGATCTTGCAGGTAGGAAGCTTTCGTTTATTCAAAAAACGCGTTTTCAAGATTGCCCCCTTACACCATCATTTCCAGTTTTTGAATTGGCCGGAAAACAAGGTCATAGTAAGATTCTGGATTATTGCCAGCCTCCTGGCGCTGCTTACTTTGGTTACTCTTAAAGTCAGGTAGGATTATCGGTACATATACCAGCTTTATTATGCGTAACAGGGAATTTTTTAAGAATAAGAAAGTTACAGTCATCGGCCTTGCCCGTTCAGGCTCCTCTTGCGTAAATCTGCTTCATGAACTCGGCGCCGAGGTAAGCGTAAGCGATGCGGCGCGTAATCCCTCTACGGTTGAAAATTCGCTTGGGATTAAATCCAAAGAAATCAAAGTGGAATTGGGAGGCCATACCCCTTCTTTTATTAAAGGAAGAGACCTGGTTGTCCTTTCTCCGGGCGTTGCCTTTGATGCTCCTCCGGTTACCTGGGCAAAAGATTACGGCATACCATTAATAGGGGAAATCGAGCTAAGCTGGATCTTATGCCCGGCTACAATTATTGCCGTAACGGGCTCTTGCGGCAAGACTACCGTCACTACGCTCCTCGGGAGGGCGCTTGAGGCAGCCGGAAAAAAGGCGTTTGTCTGCGGGAATATCGGGAAGCCGTTTTCTCAGGAAGTAAGCAAGATGCAGGAGGGGGATTTTGTTTGCCTTGAGGTCAGCTCATTTCAGTTAGAGGCCATACAGGACTTTAAGCCTAAGGCAGCCCTTATACTTAATATTTCCCCAAACCATCTTGACAGGTACAAAAATATGCAGGAATATATAGACGCAAAGAAGCGCATATTTATGAATCAGGATAATTCTGATTTCCTGGTTTTAAATAAAGAAGACCCGTGCGTATCAAAATTTGCCCAAGAAACAAAGGCGCGCGTACTTTATTTTAAAAGCGAAAAAGGGTTGAATCCCAATCAAGCAGCCGTTATTTCGGCGGTCACAGCTCTGGGCATTGAGCGAGCCTTTGCCCAGGAAGCCTTTAAAAACTTCACCGGCATTGAGCACCGCCTGGAGTTTGCCGGAAGGGTAAATAACATAAAATTTATCAATGATTCAAAAGCGACTACGGTAGATTCCTGCCTTTGGGCCCTGAGGAATGTCAGTGAGCCGGTCGTCCTTATCGCCGGAGGCAAGGATAAAGGGGTTGATTATAGCGCTATTCTTGCTGCAGCCAAAGGGAAGATAAGGGAAGTGGTCTTGATTGGCCAGGCACGGGAAAAGATAAGGCAGGCGTTAAAAGGCAGCCTCCCTGTTCAAGAGGCTCCCACTTTAGAAGAGGCAGTAAAAATTGCCTACCGTAATTCCAGGCCGGGTGACTGTGTTTTGCTTTCTCCGATGTGTTCCAGCTTTGACATGTTTTCAAATTACGAGGAGAGAGGGGAGTGTTTTAAGAGGGCGGTAGGCGAGTTGATGAGGGATACAAATGACCCGTAATATAAGAATAAACTTGTTAGTAACGGCTTCATTCCTGATCTGCATAGGTATAGTCTGGATATATAGCGCCTCCAGTATTTATGCGCTGGAGAAATACAACGACAGCCTCTTTTTCCTTAAAAGGCATTTGTGTTTTTTGATAATCGGAGTTATCCTTACCTTCATTGTGATGAGCATTGATTATAGAACCTTAAAGAAGTTCTCAAAGCCCCTGCTTATATTTTCTTTGTTTTTATTGGTGCTGGTCCTTGTGCCCGGCCTCGGCAGGGAGGTTTCAGGAGCGCGCCGGTGGTTCAGGTTTAAATTCCTCAGTTTTCAGCCTTCGGAGCTGGCAAGCCTTGCAGTTATCGTTTATGCCGCGGATTTTATCAGCCGTAACAGCAATGTGATGAAGCAGTTTCTAAGAGGGTTTGTCCCCGTGATTTGCGTCTTGGGGGTAAGCAGCCTGTTTATACTTTTACAGCCGGATTTGGGCACTACCCTTGCTCTGGGCGTAGTGGTGATGGTTATGCTGTTTGTAGCCGGATGCCGCAGGCTCCATCTTTTATCCCTGATATTCTCCAGCATCCCGCTACTTTTGGTTTTGATCTTAAGCGTTCCATACAGGAGGATGCGCATCCTTGCTTTTTTAAACCCCTGGCTTGACCCGAAGGGGAGCGGTTTCCAGATTATACAGTCACAGGTTGCCCTGGGCTCAGGGGGAATATTCGGCACGGGGTTAGGCAATTCAAAACAAAAGTTATTTTACCTGCCCGCAGCGCATACGGATTTTATTTTTTCGATTATAGGAGAGGAAGTCGGGCTCTTAGGTACCCTGGGGGTGATAATTTTATTTATCTTTTTAGTGCAGCAGGGGATAAAGGTCGTAAAAAGCGCTCCGGATAAATTCGGGTATTTTCTTTCCCTGGGGCTGGTTACCATGATTTCGCTTAAGGCGGTAATCAATATCGGGGTCTCTTGCGGGCTCTTCCCCACAAAGGGCCTGCCCCTTCCATTTATTAGTTATGGCGGGTCATCGCTTATTTTCGATATGGTCAGCATTGGCTTAATTATGAATGTCGCCCGCACCGGAGAATATCCATGAGGGTCCTGATAGCTACCGGTTCGAGCGGCGGCCATATCTTTCCGGCGCTTAGCCTCTTTGAGGCCTTAAAAAGCAAGGATGCTAAGATTGAGCTTAGGCTGGTACTTCCCCAAAGGGCAAAACTGAGCTATGCTTTATTTCCTGATTTTAAAGAGATAAGGTATATTTCAACCGCGCCCCTTAAGCTCAAGGCGGATACTCAGAATCTCTTTGCCTTGTTCAGATTTTTGAAAGGCGCATTGCAAAGCCTGAATATCCTGCTGGAATTTAATCCGGATGTAGTAGTAGGTTTCGGCACCCTTGATTGCCTGGCGATAATATTCTTCTCATGGCTCTTCAGGATAAAGACATTAATCCATGAGCAAAATGTGCTCCCCGGCCGTGCGAATATGTTTTTATCCAGGTTCTGCGATAAGATTGCGGTTTCCTTCCCGGAAACAAAAAAGTATTTTAATGTCAGCCCGGAAAAAATAGTCCATACCGGAAACCCTCTGCGCAGGGAATTGCAGGGTATTGACAGGCAGAGCGCCTTAAGGTTCTTCGGGCTAAATGAGGGCCTATTTACTATTCTGGTTATGGGCGGCAGCCAGGGGAGCGCCAGCATAAACAGGATTATCCCGCAGGCGCTTTCAATGTTGGAAGCACATGCGCACTTACAGGTAATCCATTTAACCGGCCAGAAGGATTACGATAAAACAATGAACTTTTACTCCGGATTAAAAATTACGGTCAGCCTCTCCACATTTTTAGAGAAGATGCATTATGCCTATTCTGCCTCTGATATCGCGGTATCCAGGGCTGGAGCGACTACTATTGCAGAGTTAATGCACTTTAGGGTCCCCTCAATATTAATCCCTTACCCTTTTGCTTATAAGCATCAATCCCTCAACGCCACGGTCCTTAAAGAGCATAACGCTGCCGTGATTATCGAGGAAGAAAGGCTAAAACCGGAGAATTTCAAGGAAACGCTGGAGTCATTCATAAATAATCCCAATAAACTGCAGCAGATGCGCCAGGCACTGGATGGGCTTTATCTTGAAGGCGCAGCCACGCGCCTGGTAAACGAGGTTCTCGGGTGAAGAAGCATTACTATTTTATCGGAATCGGAGGCATAGGGATGAGCGGCATTGCCAAACTACTCTTACGTAGCGGACAAAAGGTGAGCGGCTCGGACCTTAAGGAGAGCGAAATTACCCGGGAATTAAAGCTTTTGGGGGCAAATATCTTTATCGGCCATAAAGCGCAGAATTTAAACAGCGTGGATTGCATAGTTTATTCTTCGGCAATAAGCGAAGATAACCCCGAGATGATTGAAGCAAAAAAACGCCATTTGCCTATCCTTAAGCGCGCCGAGGCGCTGGCAGGGCTGATGCAGGAGAAAACCGTGATTACTATTGCCGGCAGCCACGGAAAGACTACTACCGCTTCTTTAGCGTCTCTTCTTCTGTTAGAGGCAGGCTTATCGCCTACTGTGGCCGTAGGGGGGATCCTGCAGAATATCGATACCAACGCTTCTTTAGGCAAAGGCGATTTTTTCGTAGCCGAAGCAGATGAATCTGACGGCTCCTTCCTGTATTATCAGCCCAGGTATTCCATAGTTACCAATATTGACTTCGAGCATTTGGATTTTTACAAAGAATTTTCAAATGAGCTGGCGGCGTTCAAAGAGTTCATTAATAAAACAGAAGACGGCGGTTGCATCTTTGCCTGTAAGGACGATACAAATCTGCAAAGCATTTTAAAAGGATGCGACAAAAGGCATCTTTTTTTCGGTCTGGATGCGTCTGCGGATATATACCCTAAGGATATCGTAATAAACGGCCTCACTTCTGAATTTATATGCTGCTTGCGGGATAAAGATATAGGGAGGTTCCATCTTGCTTTAGGCGGGAGGCATAATATTTCTAATTCTTTGGCGGTGATTGCCCTGGGCCTTGAGCTGGGGATAGATTTGAAGATGATCCAGGGCACACTGGCTAGCTATAAGGGGAGCCGCCGCAGGCTACAGGTAAAACACTCCGGAGATTACATTCTCATAGATGATTATGCGCACCATCCTACGGAAATTTCTGCAACGCTCCAGGCGATAAAAAATTTAAATCCCAAGAGGATTATCGCCCTTTTTCAGCCGCATCGCTATAGCCGGACAAAATTGCTTTTGGGTGAATTCTCAAACAGCTTTGGCTTAGCCGATTACCTTATTATCACCGACATATACCCTGCCGGGGAGAAGAATATAGAGGGCATAAGTTCCAAGAGTATATATGACAATATAAAGTTATGTTTTCCCGATAAGGAGCTTTATTGCCTGGCTAAGGAAGAGTTAGTCCCAAGGGTGCTGGGGATAATCAGGCCCGGAGACCTGGTAATCACGTTAGGCGCGGGAGATATTACAAAAGTATCCGATGAACTGGCCGAAAGATTTAAGGGATAAAGTAAAAGAAGGAGAAGCGTTAAAAGATAAGACTACCTTTAGGATAGGAGGCTGTGCCCGTTTCTTCGCTGAGCCGGAAAACGGACGCGAGCTCAAGGATTTGTTAATTTGTGCCAGGAAAAATAATCTTCCGGTTTTTATCCTGGGTAGCGGCAGTAACATTCTGGTCAATGATAAAGGGGTCAGGGGACTGGTCCTGAGGTTGAATTCTCCCTTTTTTAGAAAAATAAAGTGCCAAAGAAATTTTATTGAATCAGCATCCGGAGTCAAAATAAAAGAACTGATACTGAAATCTTATAATAATGGTTTGTCAGGTTTTGAGTTTTTGGCCGGTATACCGGGCACAACCGCAGGGGCGCTTGCCATGAATGCCGGCTCCTGGGGCAGGAGCATAGGGGAATTGGCAGAAGAAGTAAAGGTGATGGACTATTCCGGCAGGGAGAAACTTATTAAGAAAAAGGGCATTAGGTTTGGATACCGTAATTCCAGCCTTTCTAAATACATTATTTTGGGCGCGCGTTTCAAATTAAACAAAGAAAAGAAGGCGAAGATTAAAGAAAATATCAGCGGATTCCTCGCGCGGCGTTTTCAAATGCAGGACCTATCCTTTCCTAACGCAGGCTGCATATTCAGAAATCCGCCTCAAGAGCATGCAGGCAGGTTGATAGACCTTTGTGGGTTAAAAGGAAAGAAGGCGGGAGGAGCGGTTATCTCTAGCAAGCATGGGAATTTCATCCTCAATAAAGGCCAGGCTTCTTGCTCAGATGTTTTAAGCCTGATGAATTTGGCAAAAAAAAAGGTAAAGAAGAAATTTAATATCAGCCTTGCTCCCGAGATAAAGATATGGCGATAGGGGTTAAAAATTTTGGCAAGATCGGCGTGCTGATGGGAGGGCCCTCAAGCGAGAGGGAAATTTCCCTTAAATCCGGTAAGGCGGTATTGGCTGCTTTAAAAGGCTTAAGGTTAAATGCCGTAGCTGTCGATATAAAGACGGATAATGTCAGCAGGAATTTACGCCTGTTAGAGCCTATGGGGATCAGTTGCGCTTTTTTAGCCCTGCACGGATATTTCGGGGAAGATGGCCGGATACAGGGGCTGTTAGATGCTTTAGGGATTCCTTATACTTCCTCAGGTGTTTTGGCGAGCAGCCTCGCGATGGATAAAGTGGCTTCCCGGTTAATTTTCTCGGCAAAGGGATTAAAAGTCCCCCGGTACAAGTTAATTAACGCAAGGAGCGCTTATTCTCAAGAGGGAATCCTGGAGGGGATGAAATTCCCATTGGTCATTAAGCCGGCAACTTCGGGTTCCAGTATCGGGCTGTCTATTATTGAAGACAAAAATAAGCTGATGAAGGCGATGAAATCCGCCTCTATGCATGATAAACGGGTAATCATCGAGGAATATATAGGGGGCAGAGAGCTGACGGTCGGTATTTTGGGGAAAAGGGCCTTACCCGTAATAGAGATTATTCCCGGCAGGAAATTCTTTGATTTCCAAGCAAAATATCATCCGGGCCTGACGCAGTATGTGGTTCCCGCCAGATTAAATAAAAGTTTATCTGAAAAAATAAAGAAAGCCGCTTTATCAGCGCATGAGTCTTTAAGCTGCTATGGATGCTCAAGGGTAGACATCATCCTGGATAAAGCTCAAAACCCGGTTATCCTGGAAGTAAATACCATCCCCGGCCTTACCAGTACGAGCCTGCTTCCCAAGGCTTGTAAAGCAGCAGGCATAGGTTTTGAGAAATTATGCCTTAAATTAATTGACCTGGCCTATGAAAAAGAACAAGATTGATTCAGCGGTTAAGGCGGGTTTTGTTATTTTAACCGCCTCTTTAATTATCCTTCTCCCTTTTTTTTATATCTTTCGCCGGCTTCAGAGGTCGGAATATTTCAAAATCAAGAATATCGTGGCCAGGGGCCTGAAGGCTTCCGACCTTTCCTATCTATACGGAAGCAGTTTTTTTAATGTTGATTTGGAAAAAGAGTCAGATTACATCCGCCAGTCTTTCCCGCAGTGCAGCCAGGTCAGGCTGATAAGGGTTTTCCCCAACTGTTTATTTGCCGACTGCATAAAACGCATCCCGCAGGCAATAGTAAAACTGCAGAAATATTTTTATGTTGATAAAGAAGGAGTCCTATTTTATAATTTAGGGGCGTACCAGAGGCATGACCTGCCCATGATTTTGGGATTGGAAAACAGAATCTCTAGCCCGAAGTCCGGGAAAAAATATAATTTAACCGAGCTGTCTCTTGCGCTGGAGATAATTGAAGAAATCAGGCGGGATAAGTTTTTAAGCGCGCACCAGATTAAGAATATAGAATTAACCAGTCCCGAGGGAGCATCCGTATTTTTGTTTCCGGATAGGGTAAGCCCTTTGAAAGAGAAGGCTGTGCTTACGGCGTTAGAGGTGAAGGTCGGCAGTGAAGACATAAAGAGTAAAATCTTTATACTCTCAGGCCTGATGGAGCAGACAAAGGTGGATCTCTCCAGAATAAAATATATAGACTTAAGGTTTAAAGAGCCGGTAATCAAATTAAAAGATGCTAAATAATTATATTTGCGCACTGGATATCGGGTCGAGCAAACTTTGCGCTTCTCTTTTTCAATTTAAAGGGAAACGCTGCAGGGCCGCTTTTTTTGAAAGCATCCCCTTAAAAGGCGTAAGCGAAGGAGTAGTAGTTGACGCCACAGAGCTGGTGAATACAGTTACCAAGCTCATAAAAAACCTTAAATCAAGGTCCAGGATAAACGTAAAGAATATCTACGCTAATATTTCCGGCCAGGATATCTTAACAAAGCACAGCCGCTCCATCATGCCTTTGGCGGAACGGGGAAATAAGGTAATTGCCCGTTCGGATATACACAAGGTAATAGAGCAGGCGCATATCCTGGGTTCAAGCCTGGATGAGGAAATCATTCATCAGATTCCCTTAAGCTTCAATATAGATTCTAAAAGCGGTGTAACTTCCCCCTTAGGCCTGTATAGCCACAGGTTAGAAGTGGATTTATTCCTGATTTGCGCGAAATTATCCGCCTTCCAGAGTCTATGCCGGGCAATAGGCCAGTCCGGATGCGAATTAAGGGGGGTATTTTTCTCAGGGTTGGCAAGCTCCCGGGCAGCTATGGATGATAACTTTAAAGAAGGCCTTAATCTTTTCTGCGATGCCGGAGCGGACATGACCGAGCTCCTTTTATTCAAGAACGGCGTTTTAAGCGGCGTCAACATTTTGCAGATGGGAGGCAATGATTTTACGGCAAGGCTCGCAGAGGAATTGAAGATTCCTTTTGAACTGGCGGAGGATATCAAGAAGACCTATGGGTTAGTCGGCGATTCCGCACAGTTAACAGACGACAAAGAAATATTGATTAAAAAGAGCGACCTCTACAAACCGATAAAACAGAAACTGGTCGCTGGCATAGTGACTCAACAGGCTAAGGAATTTTGCGCAAAATTAAAAGAGCAGATCGCTAAGGTAGCGGCTTCCTACGAAGTCAATAACCTGATAATTGCCGGTCGGTCGGTTCTGCTTGAAGGATTTATAGAAACATTGGAGAACGAACTGAATATCAGGGTAAAATTGGCAAGGCTTTCTAATAAAAACATACCTCTTTTAGCAAAAGAAGACAACGCCCTATCCGGCCAGCGGTACCTGGCCTATTTAACATCCATCGGGGTAATTTGTGAAGTTATGGATGGTGACTCCGGACTGATAGAGGCAAAAGCTAATCCTTCCGGGAATATCTTCGTTTCTACGTTCAACAAAATTAAAGAAGTCTATCAGGAATACTTTTAAGCCCAAGAGCATGCATAGGAAAAGAAAGCATTTTATTTGTTTAATCTTATTCTTTGCGGGAAGCATTGCCTTTTGTTTAAGCAATGCAAATGCAGAAACAAAAATTATTTACTCCTCTTCGGAATTAGGGTTTGCGAACGATTCGGCTATATACGGAAAATACGTATATGTAATCGGGGACAAAGGGATGGCAATACTTGATTTTTCTAACCCGCAGGCCCCAAAAAGGATAAAGGCCTTACTTTCAAAAGAGCCTTTCCAGGATATTTACGTAGCAGGTGACTATGCTTACGTCACCTGCGGAACCCGCCGCGCTTTTATGGGGAAATTAAAGATTTTTGACGTTTCCGCCCCTCAAAATACCTATGAAATAAAAAACAATTTGCTCCTTCCGGAGGCTCCGGTAGGGGTGTATGTGAGGGAGGGCATTGCTTATATTGCCTGTTTTGCCTCCGGGATTTTCTTGGTTGATGTGAAAAATCCCAGGTATCCACGCGTAATTTCTAATTTTAAACTTCCCCATGTTTCCAATTCAGAGATTGAGGAAAAGATGGCAGTGACGGCTAAAAGGAATCCTGAAAATTTCGTAAACAAGTTTGGAAGAAAAATGGGTTTCAATACCCTGGAAGACGGCCTTAAGTGGATTAGGCATTCTTACGGCACAAAGGCGCATGCCTGGTGGTTTACTTTACGCTATCCGTATGTATTCCTTTGCGCAGACGCAGCAGGGCTATTTATAATTGACATTTCAGATCCGGGTAATCCCGTCCAAAAAGGGTATTTTAATAAAAAACTGGCTAACGGGAAAGATTGTTTTTTTAATGATATAGAGGTGCATGGAAGTTATGCTTTTATTGCCCTGGATTACCTGGGCATGCTCGTCCTTGACATCTCAGATCTAGAAAACCCCAAAGAGATTACGCATGTAAACCCGTGGGAGGGTGCAAAGTGGCTGACTAGCGCTGGCCATATGATACAGATTGAAATAAAGGGCAATTTAGCTTACCTTACTGCGGGTAAGGACGGGCTCTACGTATATGATATAAGTAACCCAAAAGCGCCCGGCTTAGTTACGAAATTCCCCGGCTCGTATAGCGCGCAGAAAGGATGCGCCTGGGGGGTATTTACAGAAGGAGATTATATCAGCGTAGGATATAGCAGTAATTGCCCCCCTTCCAGACAAAGAAGCCCTCTGGGAGGCGCTTTTGAGATATTTGTAGAAAGATAACCTCCCGCTCGCCTTCAAGCCTTCGCTTGACCTCAACATTTTCTTGTGTATAATATATTAGTCTTAATTATGATTAAAGATAACATTTTAAGAATAAAAGAGCGGATATCTTTTGTCTGCTCTAAAATAGGCCGGGATCCGGAATCAATAATCATTATCGCGGCGGCAAAGGCCAGGCCCTTAAATCAGATACAAGATGCTGTCGCAGCAGGGGTAAGTGATATCGGAGAAAACAGGGTACAGGAGGCAGTTGTTAAATATAATAACCTGTCGCCTGCGGCCTATTGTTTACGTCCTATACACTGGCACATGATCGGCCACTTGCAGTCCAATAAGGTAAAAGAGGCAGTCAGGATATTTGATTTGATTCAATCCGTAGACAGCCTGCATTTAGCAGAAGGAATCAATAAAGAGGCGCAAAAAATAAATAAAATCCAGGATATTCTGGTAGAAGTAAATACTTCGGGTGAATCTTCTAAGTTCGGTTTAAACCCCCAGGAGGCCTTTGAAACTATTAAGCAAATTTTAGAGTTCAAAAATATCAGCGTTAAGGGGTTGATGACTATTGCCCCAATTGCAGACAATCCGGATAAGGCCCGGCCCTATTTTAAGAAGTTAAGAAATTTAATGGAAGAAATTAACGTAAGGCAAAATACGCAAGGCGCAATTCGCATTTTATCTATGGGCATGTCTGATGATTTTGAGGCGGCGATAGAAGAGGGGGCGAATATGGTAAGATTGGGCAGGGCGATTTTTGAAAATTAATAACTATGTTTAATTTCTTAAGAAAAAGGATTGGAATCATCGGTTACGGGAATATGGGGTTAGCAATAGCCAGTCGCCTCAGCGGTAAGTATTACGTTGTTGTATTTGATAAAGACAAGAGCAAAACACAGAATTTAGTGAACATTCAGGTTGCAAGCAGCCTTTTAGATTTAGTGAAAAAAGCAGATGTCGTTATCTTAGCGGTTAAACCGCAAGACCTTGGTGCCGTTTTAAATGAAATCAAGCATGACCTTAAAACTAAGTTAATAATCTCTATCGCTGCGGGGATAACTACGGGGTATATTGAGAATATTTTAGGTGACTGCAAAGTTATTAGGGCAATGCCTAATTTGCCGGTTAGGATTGGAAAAGGAATGATTTGTTTTTCAAAAGGGAGGTTCGCTGAACAAAAAGACTTAACATTTTCCTTGAGGCTTTTTAAAAATTTAGGAAGAACAATGGAAATAGAAGAAAAATTGATGAATGATGTGACTGCTGCATCTGGTAGCGGACCGGCTTTTTTCTATGATTTTATTGAAAAGCAGAAGAACCTTGGCAATACTAAACTCGGGAACATCAAAAAAGAATTTGATAAGATTATGGTAGACTATCTACTTTCTCATAAATGCGGATGGACGCCTCAAGATGCAAGGGTAGTTGTAACTACTACAAGCGCTGCAAGCCTCGCCTTACTCAAGATCGAGAATGTCGATCCCAAAGACTTGATAATTCAAATTGCCTCTCCAGGAGGAACTACGCAGGCAGGGTTAGATAAATTAGATAACAAGGGAACGCTCACAGATGCAATGGATGCTGCGATTAAGCGCGCTGAAGAACTATCTAAGAATTGATTTTTATATTCTAAAAAGTAGCGTGACAAGACAGGACCCATGCAATAGGAGAATAAAATGAGTCGAATAGGAATTATCGGAGGGAGCGGGTTATATCAGATTGAAGGGATAAAGAATATTAAGGAAGTTTCGGTCAATACGCCTTTTGGCAAGCCCTCTGATAAGTTTACCGTGGGCACGCTTTCCGGCAAAGACGTGGTTTTTCTTCCCCGCCACGGAGTAGGCCATCGTATTGCGCCCAGCGCTATAAATTATCGCGCAAATATTTTCGGGATGAAAAAACTGGGAGTAGAAAGGATAATCTCGGTGACGGCCTGCGGAAGCCTTAAAGACCAGATAAAGCCGCTGGATTTTGTAGTGGCGGACCAGTTTGTGGACAGGACAAACCACGCCAGGCAGATGACTTTTTTCGATAAGGGGTTGGTTGCCCACATAGTATTTGCGCACCCGGTTTGCCAGGATCTGGCTAAAGAATTATTCGAAGCCGGATGCAGCCTGAACCTTAATATGCACCCAAAAGGGGCCTATATTAATATGGAAGGCCCGGCCTTTTCCACGCTCGCAGAATCAAACCTTTACCGTAACTGGGGCATGGATATTATCGGCATGACTAATATGCCGGAAGCAAAATTAGCCAGGGAAGCGGAAATTTGCTACGCTACTTTAGCCTGCGTTACGGATTATGACTGTTGGCACCCCCTGCATGAATCCGTAACAATAGATATGGTAATCCAGAATTTATCTAAGAACGTGGACAATGCCAAGAGGATAATATCCAGCGCAATAAAAAATCTCAAAGAAGAGCGCAGCTGCCCTTGCAGGGATTCCCTGAAGCACGCAATAGTCACGCAGGCTAACCTTATCCCGCCCAAAGTTAAAAAGGACCTCAAGATCATTATCGGAAAATATGTCAAATAATATTGATTACAAACCCACTTTAAACCTTCCCCGCACGGATTTTTCCATGAAGGCGGACCTGCCTAAGAAAGAGCCCGGGTATTTAAAAGAGTGGGAAGAAAAGAATATCTATCAGTCACTGCGCAGGAAATCAGAAGGCAGGCCCAAATATATCCTTCACGACGGACCTCCTTACGCCAACGGTGATATACATATAGGCCATGCGTTGAACAAAACCCTTAAAGATATAGTAGTCAAATATAAAACCATGAAAGGGTTTGATTCGGCTTTTGTCCCCGGATGGGACTGCCATGGCTTGCCGGTAGAACACCAGTTATTTAAAGAGCTGAAAATAAATAAATACCAGATTGACCAGCTTGGATTCCGCAAGAAGGCCTTTGACTATGCCCTTAAATATGTGGGGATACAAAGAGAAGAATTTAAACGCCTGGGTGTGTTCGCAGACTGGGAAAAACCATACCTTACTTTAGATGCCGGTTATGAAGAGGCAATTATAAATTCTTTAGCGGAACTTGTTAAAAAAGGATATATTTACCGCGGCCTTAAGCCGGTGAACTGGTGTTTTAAATGCGAGACCGCCCTCGCAGAGGCGGAAGTGGAATATGAAGAGCATGTCTCTCCTTCAATTTATGTCAGGTTTAAGTTAGATGATAAGCAGGGTTTTGAAAAAGACAGTTTTCTTGTGATTTGGACTACCACTCCCTGGACATTAATCGCAAATGTGGCAGTAGCGGCCCATCCGGACTTTAAATATTCCTATATCAAGACCGAAAAAGGGAACCTTATAATCGCAAGCGATTTGCTTTCAAGTGCCCTCTCTAATGCCAATATCGCCAACTACACCTTAATCAGAGAATTTAAAGGCAGGCAGCTGGAGGGCCTGGCGTATATCCATCCGTTTAATTCAAAGAAATTCAGCGTAGTCCTTGCGGATTATGTTTCTAAGGAAGAGGGGACAGGGCTTGTGCATACTGCTCCGGGCCACGGCAACGAAGATTACCTGACCGGGATAAAATATAATTTAGAGATTGTTATGCCGGTGGATGCAAAAGGAAATTTTGATTCTTCCGCCGCAGAATTTACGGGCAGGAATGTCTTTGCGGCAAACGATGAGATAATTAATAAACTGAAAGAGCAGGGAGACTTGTTATTCAGCGTAAAGATCTCGCACTCTTATCCGCATTGCTGGCGCTGTAAAAGTGCGGTAATCTTTCGCGCTACCAAGCAGTGGTTTATCAGCATTGAACATGCGGGCCTACGCAAAGAGTTGCTCGCGGCAGTGGAAAAAGTTCAATGGGTGCCTGCTGCGGGAAAAGAGAGGATAGCGGCAATGATAGAGCTGCGGCCTGACTGGTGTATTTCCCGGCAGAGATATTGGGGCGTGCCGATACCTGTTTTGGCCTGCAACAACTGCCAGGAGGAAATACTGGAATATGAAGTCGTAAATAAATTTGCCGCCTATATTTCCAAAGAAGGCTCTGATTGCTGGTTTAGGCGCGATGTTAAAGATTTTATCGGCCCGGATACGAAATGCCCTAAATGCCAGGGAAGAGATTTTTCCAAAGGCAACGATATACTGGATGTCTGGTTTGATTCAGGGGTAAGCCACCAGGCAGTATTAAAGAGAAGGGAGGAGCTCTCTTTTCCTTGCGAATTGTATTTGGAAGGTTCAGACCAGCACCGGGGGTGGTTTCAGTCTTCGCTGATTTCGTCTATTTGCATAGATAGGCTACCCCCCTTTAAGAGCGTGCTGACCCACGGATTTGTCGTGGACGCAGAGGGCCGCAAGATGTCTAAGTCGCTGGGGAACGTGATTTCTCCTTTTGATATTATTAAAGATTACGGGGCGGATATCTTAAGGCTGTGGGTTGCCTCAAGCGACTACAATGAAGATATCAGGATTTCCAGCCAGATACTCTTACGTTTGTCAGAGGCTTACCGTAAGATACGCAATACCGCAAAGTTTATCTTAAGCAACTTGTATGATTTTGACCCTGCGAAAGACAGGGTGGATTATGAAAAATTAAATAAAATTGATAAATGGATCTTATACAAAAAGGAGAATGTCCTTCAGGCAGCAGAATCTGCTTATGAGAATTTTGAATTTTACAAGGCATATAAGAAGATATACGATTTCTGCAACGAAGAGCTATCCATGTATTATCTTGATATGATCAAAGGCCGGCTTTATACTTTTGCCTGTGATTCCGTAGAGAGGCGCGCCTGTCAGACCGCCATATTTGAAATATTAAACATGCTGGTCAAGGCAGTAGCCCCGATACTGGTTTTTACTTCCGAAGAGATCTGGAGGCATATGCCTAAAGATGCCCCAGAGGCTTCTTTAGAAAGCGTCCATTTATCGGGTTTTCCGCAAATCAATCCTGAATTTGCCCAGGCCGGGGTAGCTGTGCAGGAATCAATTGATGCCCGGCTTTGCGTTGCAATTACGCTCATACCGGAGATTGCAAAGATATTGGAAGATTTACGCGGCAAAGGCGAAATCGGCAGTTCTTTTGACGCGCAAATAATCTTATTGACAAAGGATGAATTTCATTATAAATATTTAAGGAGCCTTGAAGATGAACTTCCGGAGATTCTTAAAGTTTCATCTGTCGGGATAGAAAAAGGGGATACGCAGGAGAAGGCAATTACCAGCAGCAAATACCCCGATATTGCCATCCTGGCAAGTAAGGCAAATGGGCAGAAGTGCACGCGCTGCTGGAATTACAGGCCGGATGTGGGGGGCTCAAAAGAGCATCCTTTATTGTGCTCAAGATGCATAACTGCGGTTAAGAGAGGAGAAATAAATTGAAAAAGAAATTCAGCAAAAAAGATTTGGGCGTCTATAAGAAGTTGCTTCTAAAAAGAAAAGAGGAGCTTATTGAAGGAATACAGCATATATCCGAGGATATTTTAAAGAAATCCCAGAAGGAGGCCTCGGGGGATATCTCAGGCTATACTTACCATATGGCGGATGTGGCAACGGATAACTATGACCGGGAATTTTCCCTGGGCCTTGCTTCCAGCGAGCGAAAAGTGCTTTATGAATTTGATGACGCCCTGAAAAAAATAGATGAGGGCACCTTTGGCATTTGCGAAGACTGCAAAGGGCTCATTGCAAAGACAAGGTTAAAGGCAGTCCCTTATGCGCGCCTATGCGTCAAATGCCAGGAGAGAAGGGAAAAAAGATAGCTATTCCTCCTTTGCGATGATTCCTGTCATCGTAATTTCCATCCTTTTTCTTGACCAAGCCAGCAAGTTTTTTATCTTAAAAAACCTGTCCTTAAACGAATCTATCCCGGTAATTAAAGGCGTTTTTCATCTTACCCTGGTTTTTAACCGGGGCGCCGCCTTTGGCATCTTAAAAAACCAGCTTCCGCTTTTTATATTTACGGCCGTTATATCTGTCATCCTGATAACCCTGAGCCTAAAAGAAAGCCGGGGAAAGAAAGTTTCCGTCTTTTCTTTAAGCCTTATCCTGGCAGGGGCGCTGGGAAATCTTGCCGACAGGATATTTTTCGGGTACGTAATTGACTTCCTGGATTTTCGCATCTGGCCGGTCTTTAATGTAGCGGATTGCGCGATTACTGCGGGAGCTATATTGTTTGGCTGGGCTATCCTGTTTAGGGGAAGAAAAAATAAACCGGTAAAATCATAACATTATGTTTCCTATTATCTGTCAAGTTGGGCCTGTAAGCGTTTATTCATACGGGCTGATGCTCGTCATAGCTTTTTTTGTCTCATCGTTTCTTGCCTCGCAGGAAGCCAAGAAAAGAGGCATGCAAGAGGGCATCATATTTAACCTTTTATTTACGGCTTTTATCTGGGGGGTTATCGGGGCGCGGGCCTTTTACGTTATTGAAAACCTTGATTTTTACAGGCATGACCTGATTGAGATAATCAAATTGCAGCATGGTGGCCTTTCATGGTACGGAGGCCTGATCCTGGGGGCTGGTAGCGGCGCTATTTATTTAAAGAAAAAGAAACAGCCTCTTTACAAGGTATTGGATTTAATCATTCCTTTTGTTGCCCTGGGCCAGGCAATAGGCCGTATCGGTTGTTTATTGAACGGTTGCTGCTATGGCAGGGAATCCCAATTCGGCATTTACTTCCCGGCCCATGATTCTGTTTTAATCCCTACCCAGATTTATTCTTCTTTAACCCTGGTTATTATCTTCGTTATCTTGAGGTTTCTGCAAGCAAAACCGCACAGTGAAGGAGAAATTTTCTTTACGTATCTTTTGCTTTACTCTATAAAAAGGTTTCTTGTTGAATTCAGCAGGGCCGATAACCCTATAATTTTTTACAAATTTACTCTCTTTCAAATCATAAGCTTTGCCTTCTTTTGCCTGTCTGTAATCAGACTCCTCAGGATAAAATCCAGATAATTATGAAAGAATTCGTATTAAAATCTTCTTCAGAAGATTCGGGAATGCGCCTGGATATGTTTCTTCTGCGTTACTCAAATAAGGAAAGTTTAGGGTTGTCCCGCACCCTGATTCAGAAGTTAATCCGCGAAGGAAAAATAAGAATAAGCGGCCCCGGGTCTTTAAAACCTAACCGTAAAATAAAAGAAAATGAAGAAATTATGATTACGCTGGAAGAAAAAGCTGCGAACGGCCTTATCGCCGAGAGCATGCCGTTAGATATTGTTTACGAAGATAATGACGTAGCGGTAATAAACAAGCCTGCGGGCCTGGTCGTACATCCGGGCGCCGGCAACCACGAGCATACGCTGGTAAATGCCTTGTTATTCCATCTAAAGGAGTTATCCGATATTAACCCGAAGCGGCCGGGCATTGTGCACAGGCTGGATAAGGAAACATCGGGCTTGCTCGTCGTTGCCAAGAATAATCCTAGCCACCTTGCATTAGCCAGGCAATTTGCAAAGCATACCATTAAACGTAAATACATCGCAGTGGTCAGGGGCAAGGTAGAATTTGATGAGGATGTGATTGAATTGCCCATTGCAAGACACGCAGTCAAAAGAAAAAGCATGGCTGTCAGTTTCGCTAAAGATTCCAAGTATTCCAAGACGCATTACCGGACGTTACGCCGCGGTGATGATTATAGCGCGTTAGAGCTTACCCCTTATACCGGCAGGACTCACCAGTTGCGGGTGCATCTTTCATTCTTGGGCCATCCTATTTTAGGGGATACCAAATACTCAAGCAACAACGCGTTTACCCGGCTCATGCTCCATGCGCAAGCGCTTGGCTTTATTCATCCCCAAACCGGTAAATTCCTGGAGTTTTCAAGTAAGATCCCCCCGGAGTTCTCCCCGTTTTTAGCTAAAAAATAAATCTTGATTTTTAAACGAGGGATGTTATAGTAAAAACAGAAATTTGACCACAAAGTAAGTACAAGGAGGCGAAATGTCAAGAAGAGCAGCAGTCCCCGTCACGGCCCTAATTATACTTATAATTATTTCTTTGGCGCTTGCCGCTACCGGATTTCTCCTTTTTCAAAAAGAGAAAGAAATCACCTTTGATTTACAGTCCCAGCTGAAAGAACTGAACGAAAAACAAAAAGTGACCGAGAAAAACCTTGAGGAGTCCAGCAGGGCAGCGACGGAACTGCGCTCCAAAGTGCAGGAATTAAGGCAGCAGATAGATGTTTTAAGCGAAGATTTGCAAAAGGAGAAGATTGCTAAGCAGGAGTCCCTGACCAAGCTTGAGCTCTTAAAGGTTGATTTGGAAGAGCAAAGGGTTTCCCGCCAGGACCTGGAGAAGAAACTGAGCCAGGCAGAAGATGGGGTAAGAAAAGCGCAGTCACAATTAAAGGAGTTGGATAATCAGAAGAAAACCCTGGAAGCCAAGTTAAAGGAAATAGAGGCGCAAAACCAGGGGGTAGAGTTAGGCCAGATCGTGGTTACTCCGGAAACGGCTCCTGCAGTCGTGCAGAAAGAGACTCAAAGCGCTGCGCCCATAACTTCAAAGGCTGCGAAATATAGTACTCCTCCAGCCGCGTTGGGATTAGAAGGGAAAGTGTTAGTGGTAAATAAGGATTATAATTTCGTAGTGATTAATCTCGGTACCAAAGACGGGGTTGCTATCGCAGATACTTTCGCATTATACCATTCCAACAGGTACTTAGGAGACGTAAAAGTAGAAAAGATACATGATTCCATGGCCGCGGCTGGTTTTGTCACCGAAGGAGTAAAAGAACTTGCAAGCGAAGGTGACAGGGTTGTGCAAAAAAAATAGATGAGAGGCGTTTTTATAAGGCCCATTTCCAGCCTCAAAGGAAGTGTTAATCTTGCCGGAGATAAGTCAATAGCCCACCGCGCTCTCCTCATTAGCGCGATAAGCCCAGGGCAGACAAAGATTTCCAATGTTCCCGCCAATAAAGATTGCCTGGCTACACTTAATGTGATACGGAAGCTAGGAATCAAGTTTAAACAAAAATCATTCGATACCCAAAACAGGGCAAAAGAAATAATCATTTACGGCAGAGGTTTAACTGGCCTTAAGAAACCCAGAGGTACAATAATGTGCGGTGAGTCCGGAACTACCTTAAGGCTGCTCTTAGGCATACTTGCCGGCCAGCCATTCAAGGCAAAGATTAGCGCGGTGGCAGCACTTTTAGACCGGCCGATGCTGCGCGTAAATCTGCCATTAAGGTTGATGGGCGCACACATTAATGCAAGACGCATAACGCCCAACACACAGGAAGAATACCCTCCCATTGTTATAGAAGGCGGCAGGCTTAAAGGGATTACTTATACAATGCCGGTAGCTTCTGCTCAGGTAAAATCTGCTATATTGTTGGCTGGCCTTTATGCTTGCGGAGAAACGCATGTTATTGAGCAGATAAAGACACGTGACCACACAGAGAGGATGCTCGGCTTATTTAAGGCCAAAATAAAAGTTGTTGGAAATCATATAGTTATAAAAGGAAAAAGAGAATTAGTTACTCCGCGCCAAGTCTATGTGCCGGGAGATATATCTTCCGCCTCTTTTTTTCTGGCCCTGGGAATTTTGGCAGAGAACTCAAAGATCAACATCAAAAGCGTAAGTTTAAATCCGTCGCGATTAGGCATAATCAGAGTATTAAAGAGGATGGGCGCGGATATTAAAGTTACAAAGTCACAAGGCCATAAGGCAACAGGTGAAGAGCCCACAGGAGATTTAACGGTTAAGAGTAGCCCCTTGAGGGGGACGGTAATTACAAAAAAAGAGATACCTTCTTTAATTGATGAAATACCCCTATTAATGGTTGTGGCAAGCCTGGCAAAGGGGGAGACTGTATTTGAAGGCGTGGGCGAACTAAGATTTAAGGAAACCGACCGCATAAAGTCCATGTCTGAAAACTTGAAGAAAATGGGTGTTAAAATTAAGGTGATCAGCCCTAGAGGGTCTGAAAATATTGTTATCTCAGGAATAAAACGCCTTTATGCGGCTAGGGTTAGAAGTTTTCATGACCATCGGACTGCGATGAGCATGGTGGTAGCCGCTTCTTTGGCTAATGGCACCACCTATATTGACGATGTAGGCTGCATAGCTAAATCCTTCCCGGGATTCCTCCCCTTGCTACATTCCTTACGGAGAAAAAGTTTGTAACTTTTTATTTGACATTGAATTTAATCTCTGATAGAATCTCCCCTATGTCTTCTAAAAGGAGAAAAACATGGCTCAAATAAAAGAATTTATAAAGAAATCTATTAATTATCTACGCGGCTTACTCTCCAATGACATCGGGATTGATTTAGGCACTGCGAGTACCCTTGTTTACGTAAAAGGGGAAGGCATTGTGATAAGCGAGCCTTCGGTTGTAGCTATTGAACGTTCGACTTCCCGGGTACTGGCGGTAGGAAGCGAAGCAAAGAGGATGCTTGGCCGTACCCCGGGCAATATCGTGGCTATCAGGCCGATGAAAGACGGAGTAATTACTGACTTTGAGATTACGGAGGCGATGCTGCGCTATTTTATCAGAAAAGTCCGTAAGGGGAGATTTCAACTTACTCCCCGCATCGTTATCGCCATACCTTCAGGTATTACCGAAGTAGAGAGGCGGGCAGTGAAAGAATCGGCAGAGCGTGCAGGCGCGCGTGAGGTTTTTTTGATTGAGGAGCCTATTGCCGCCGCTATCGGAGTGGGCCTGCCTATTCAGGAGCCCATCGGCAACATGATTATTGATATCGGTGGCGGAACAACGGAAATTGCGGTAATTTCTTTGGCAGGGACTGTTTTTTCCAAATCTATCCGCATAGGCGGCGATGAAATGGATGAGGCAATTATTGAATACCTAAAAAAAACCTATAACCTGATGGTCGGTGAACGCACCTCTGAAGACATTAAGATAAAGATCGGCTCTGCTTATCCTTTGGATGAAGAAATGAGTTTGGAAGTAAAAGGAAGGGACCTGGTCTCGGGGCTACCTAAAATCGTAACCATAACTTCCGAAGAGATAAGGGAATCTTTGCAGGAGCCCTTAAGGGCAATCCTTGAAATTGCCAAAATTTCATTGGAGCGTACCCCTCCCGAATTAGCCGCAGATTTAATTGATCATGGCATAGTCATGGCCGGAGGAGGCTCGCTTTTGCGCGGCCTGGATAAACTTATCTCGGAAGAAACCGGACTGCCGGTGCATGTTGCCGAAGACCCCTTAACCGCAGTTGCCAACGGCACGGGAAAAGTGCTGGATGAAATACGCTACCTGAAGAAAGTCACCGTCCCCATAAAGACAGAGATGCAGCCTTAAGTAAAATTTCAGAGTAAGATGTGTTTAGATTTGAGAAAAAAAACCTAATTAAACTTGCCCTTGCCCTCTGTATCGTCCTTACCCTCGTTTCGTTAAACCCTGTTTCAAGACAAATCCTGTTATTTACTTTAAAATTCCCCCTCATATTATTGAAGGCTTCCCAGCGCGAGGCAATCGCTCTTTTTACTTTTCATAGAAATTTCTTTCAGAGCGAGAATTTGAGAAAGCAGATAGATTTATTAAATCAAGAAATCAATGCCTTGAAAGAACTGGAAACGGAAAATGAGAGGTTGAAAAGACTTCTTTCCTTGGGAGAAACCTTAAATTTCAAAGTTATAGTTGCAAGGGTGGTTGCCCATTCCCCGGACAGCTGGTCGCATGCTTTTTTAATCGATAAAGGCACCAGACACGGTGTGGCAAAGGGAATGACAGTAATGAGTTACCTGGGGCTGTTGGGCCGCATAATTGAAGCCAATCCAGGCACAAGCAAGGTGCTCCTGGTAAGCGACCCGAATTTTGCCGTCTCGGCGCTAGTGCAGCGCAGCCGGCAGGAGGGTTTGGTGTGTGGGACTCTTGGGGGCTACCTGATGATGCGCTATCTTCCCGCAGATTCGGACGTGAATACAGGCGATACGGTTGTAACTTCCGGTTTAAACGGAAGATTCCCCAAAGGCCTGGTTATCGGTTCAGTCGTTGAAGTCCGGAAGGAATTTTCTGATTTAAACCGCTACGCGATAATCAAACCTGCAACTCCTCTATCCAGCATAGAAGAGATCTTGGTAGTCATACAATGAAAAAATGGTTTTTTATCCCTTTTATAATCTTGTCGGGGCTGTTGCAGCTAACGGTGCTGGATTCCTGGCGGATATTCCAGGTCAAGCCGGACCTGCTGTTAGTCAGCATGGTCTGGGCTTGTTTTATCTTTAACTTCAGGCAGGCCTTTCTCTTAAGCATCTTCTGCGCAGTCTTAAAAGATACATTTCTTCCCTGGCCGTTTGGCATAAATACAATTCTGTTTCCTCTTTGGTGTTTTTTGATTTTTAAATTAAGAAAGCAACTGACCTTGGATTATGCGCCGTTACAGATCGCATTAATATTTATTGTTACGCTCATGCAAAATATTGCGACAGGGCTGATGCTGATTCTTATGGGCTATACTATTGCGGCAGGCATATTTTTGCGTATTGTCGGGGTTGGTTCTTTATACACGACCTTAACCGGCGCTTTATCATTATGGGTTTTGATGCGCATGAATTTGCTGCGATCGGAATGAGGACAAAAACCGTAATTTGGGGTATTTTTTTCATCTTTGCGGCTCTCGCCACCGGCCTTCTAAACTTGCAGGTCATTCATGGCAAAAGCTATCGTGCCCTTAGCGATAAAAATTGCATCAGGTTGTTGCCTCAACTCGGCGCCCGGGGCAGGATTGTGGATACTACGGGCGAGGTAATAGTAGACAACAAGCTGGCCTATGATGCGCTTTACATCCCCCAGACAGGAGGTATTGAACAAACAATTGCCAATGTGTCTTCTGTCCTCGGCATTTCTCCCGCCGAATTAAAAAATATTATCAGGAAAAATATGGCGGGGCCCTCTGTAGCCGTGGTGTTAGCAAAGGACATTGGCTTAAAGAAAGCCATAGCTTTGGAAGAAATAAAAATCGACTCTCCGGGGATAATGGTGCAGCAGCGGCCGGTAAGGCATTATCCTTATGAAAGCCTTGGTTGCCATGTCTTTGGCTATGTGAACGAAATTGACCGCTGGCGCCTGACAAAATTATCTGATTATGGCTATAAGACCAAAGACCTGGTGGGTTTCGGGGGCATAGAAGAAAAGTATGATTATTACCTGCGCGAGGAGGAGGGAGGAGTTTCTTTTCTGGTTGACCATGTGGGCAGGTTTGTGCGCTTGCTCGGTTACAGGGAAGCAGTATCCGGAAAGGACGTACAGTTAACCTTAAACCTGAAGGCACAAAAAATAATCGAAGATAACCTTAAAGGCCATAAGGGGAGCGTGATAGTCCTGGAGCCTTATAGCGGCGCCATAGTGGCAATGGCAAGTTACCCTGATTTTAGTCCTTCTTCTTTTACCGAGCATAGAACCGCTGAAATCTCAAGGGTCGTCCGGGATGCCGATTCCCCGCTATTAAACCGTGCGATAAGCGGGATATATCCGGCAGGCTCCGTGTTTAAGATTATCGTCTCCTGCGCCGGCCTTGAGACAAAAAAAATCAATCTGAATACTTCTTTTTCCTGCGCAGGGGGTACTTACATCGGCAAGCAGGAGTTCTCCTGTTGGGATACCCATGGCCAACAGAGTTTAATCCCGGCGATCGCGCACTCCTGCAATGTTTTCTTTTATAAGACGGGAATAATGCTGGGCAGCGGCACAATTCATGACTATGCCGTTAAGTTTGGCCTGTCAAGGCCCGTTCCCCTTGAGCTGCCTTATGAGGCGAGCGGCTTTGTGCCTTCTGCTGTCTGGAGAAGGATTTATAAATTTAAGAGCTGGTATGCGGGAGACACGGCAAATTTAAGCATCGGCCAGGGAGACCTGCTGGTTACGCCGTTACAGATGGCGCGCATGATTTCAGTTTTTGCTAACGGAGGCAATTTAGTCGCCCCTTACATAGTGAAGGAGGTCGAAGGCAAAACATTTAACCGGGCCAAAAGGCCCGTTTCCTTGGGCCTTAAGGAAACCACTATTGAATATATACGGGAAGGCTTAAGGCTTGCAGTTTCAGACCCCAAAGGCACAGCCAGCGTATTGTCCGGACTCCCTCTTCAGGCCGCTGGCAAGACCGGCACTGCCCAGGCGCCTCCCGGCCAAACGCACGCCTGGTTTGCGGGATTTTTTCCTTTTCAAAAACCAAAATATGTACTCTGTGTCTTCCTTGAGCGCGGAGGGCCTGGTTACGCTGCCAGTGTTATAGCCAGGCATATAATTGAAGCTTTTATCCAGGAGGGCCTGCTTTGAGTAAAAAGAAGAGAAGTTCATTTTATATAATCCTGGCAGTAGCAATCCTGATTGCTGCGATAGGGATTATCTCAATATTCAGCAGCACGTACCGTAAAGAAGGTAAAATGTGGCAGGTGATTTATAAACGCCAGATCCTCTGGGTTTCTCTGGGGCTGGTTATTTTCCTTCTGGTTTCTAATTTGAATTACCGGGTATTCTGGGTGCTGACATATTTCCTTTATGCCTTATCCCTGGCTTTTCTGCTACTGGTGTTTATTTTCGGCGCGGTGCGTTTGGGCGCGCAGCGCTGGTTACGGATAGCCTGGTTTAATTTTCAGCCTTCGGAACTGGCCAAGTTAATAATGGTAATATTCCTTGCGCGCTATTTCAGCAGCAAGTCTATAAGGGATATCGTGCTTTCTACGAGCCATTTTGGAATTTTTAGAGGCATCATCCTGCCTCTTTTATTTATCAGCGTTCCTGCCATTTTAATAGCCGAGCAGCCGGATTTAGGAAGCGCAATCATGATTTTCCTGATTTTCTTTGCCCTGCTTTATTTAAGCCTGGTGAAGATTAAATACATATCTGTCTTTCTGGTAATTTTAGTGCTGCTTACCCCGTTATCATGGCTGGTATTACGCGACTATCAGAAAGAGAGGCTGCTGGTTTTTTTAAATCCTAACATAGACCCCCTGGGCGCGGGCTATACCGTAATTCAGTCAAAGATAGCCATTGGCTCAGGAGGCTTTTTTGGCAAAGGATGGCTTTCCGGGACACAAAGCCAGCTGCACTTTCTCCCTGAGTCCCACACGGATTTTATCTTTGCCACCTTTGCAGAGGAGTGGGGTTTTTTGGGCTGCGCGGTGTTATTGGCGCTTTACTGCCTTTTGATTTATCAGGGGATACTGATCGGCCAAAGGACAAATGATTATTTTGCGCGGTTCCTTGCCTTCGGCATTTCTTTAATGTTGTGTATCCAGGTTTTTATAAATATTTCAATGAACCTTGGCCTTGCCCCGGTTGTGGGCCTGCCGCTTCCGCTTATGAGTTATGGAGGCTCTTCGGTATTGGTGACTTTTATTGCCCTGGGGATATTGGCAAATATTGACAAGACCAGGGCGGTGTTCTAAATGAGCAGATAACTTACACAGTCCCCAGGACTGAGTAAGTTATAGCGGAGCGTCTGCGAATTTATCCCGAGCTTACGTAGAAAATTTCGTAAGAAATTTTCAAGCGTTTAAGCGAGGGATGGGAGTCGTAAATGGACGACATACTTTTACAAGTCAATAAGCCTGGCCGTTACATCGCAGGCGAATGGAATTCTATCACTAAAGACTTCGCTAATTCACAAGTGAAATTTGCCATCTGTTTTCCGGATTTGTATGAAGTAGGCATGAGTAACCTCGGGATAAGGATTATTTACGGCCTCTTAAACAGCATTCCTGATGTGGCCTGCGAGAGATTTTTCTCTCCTGCGCAGGACATGGAGAATCATTTGCGTAAGCTCGGGCAGGAGATTTGTTCTCTTGAGTCAAAGAAAAAAATGAGCGATTTTGATATGGTCGGGTTTTCGCTCGGCTCCGAGCTGCTTTACACTAATGTGCTTAACCTGCTGGACCTGGGAGGTATTCCTTTAAAAGCGCGGCTGCGCACTAACGCCGATCCTTTGGTCATCGGCGGGGGGCCCTGCGCATTGAACCCGGAACCCATGCATGAGTTTTTTGACCTTTTTATAATCGGAGAAGCTGAGAAGGCGCTTTTGGAAGTCATTGAAGCATACCGGAGCAATAAAGCAGGATTCAAGGCATCAAAAATCAGCCGCCAGGATTTATTATTTATTCTTTCGGGGATTAAAGGGGTCTATGTCCCGTCTTTTTATGAAGCAAGGCACCATCCTTCGGGCCTGTTAGAAAAATTTCATCCTGTTATAGAAGGGGCACCGGATAAAATAAATAAGCGCATCGTAGAAGATTTTAATTCTTCTTTTTTCCCCTGTGATTGGATTATCCCCTATCTGCAGATTGTGCATGACCGCATCAGCCTTGAGATTATGCGCGGCTGCCCGAACAGGTGCAGGTTTTGCCAGAGCCGCTCCCAGTATTTCCCTTATCGGCAGAGAGAGGTCGGCACTGCGGTAAATCTTGCAAAACAGGCATTTGTAAAAACCGGATATGAAGAGATAGCGCTATCCGGCCTGTCGGTAAGCGACTTCCGGGGGATTGAAGAGCTTTCGCAGGAACTAGTCAGTTTTTTTAAGGAGAAGGCAGTGGCGGTGTCGCTTCCTTCTATCAAGGCAAAAATTGCGGTGGGAAATATTTCTTCCATGATTGCCAGCATTAAAAAAACAGGTCTTACATTCGCTCCGGAAGCAGGTACGGATGCGCTCAGGAGCATTATCGCGAAAGATTTCAATGAGCAGGATTTCTTCAGGGTGCTGGAAGAGGCATTTTTATCCGGTTATCGTCTGATAAAATTATATTTTATGATTGGCCTGCCCTGCGAAAAGAAGGAAGATTTAGATAGCATCATCGGTTTTTCGCTCGCCACTTCAGAGGCGAGGAAGAAACTTAAAAAAAATCCCGCTTTGGTAAATATAAGCATAAATACGCTCATCCCAAAGCCGCATACGAGCCTGCAATGGCTTGATATGATCGGCATTGACCAGATAAGAGAAAAACAGGATTATTTAAAAGAGAAATCAAAAAATAACAGGTTAAAACTTTCCTTTCATGACAGGTATATGAGTTTTGTGGAGGGCGTGCTTTCCAGGGGTGACAGGAGGCTCTCCGAAGTTATATACAGGGCATTCCTTAGAGGGGCAAGGTTTGATGCCTGGATGAGCCACTTCTCTTTTGAAAAATGGGTCGGGGCTTTTAAGGAAACAGGCATTGACCCCGAGTTTTATTTACGCAAGAAATCCCAGGAAGAAGCCCTGCCGTGGGATTTCATCAGCGTGGGGATAGACAAAAATAATCTAAAGGCGGAGTATAACAAAGTGCTTGCTATTGAACGGGATAAAGGCTATAATTGATTAATTAAAACACAGTAAACCTCTATTTCGGGAGGCAGTAATGAGAAAAAATATAATAAGCTCGCAAGGCCTGAAACGCAAGCTGTTAGTTGCGGTTGCGCTTATGGCTGTTCTGCCGTTATTAGCGTGTATCTCCCTGGTGTCGTGGTATTTAGTGCCTAAAGTCGGCTGGAGGTTAGACGTAAGCCTTGCCATGTTCGTTAGCGCTTTAATCGCATTAACCGGCTTTTTCGTAATTAAGCAGGTATTCATGCAGTTTTTATCTGTAACTACAGAAGCCAAGCTCATTGCTGCCGGAGACGTCAGCCGGAAGGTAGAGGTAGGCGAATATAACGATGAAGTCGGTGATTTGGGCTCTGCGTTAAACCAGCTTACCCACCGTATCCGCAGCAATATGGACGAATTAAAAAGTTACAGTGACAAGACCGCGCAGATAAATTTTGAAATCCAGAAACGCGTAATCGTATTGTCAGGGCTGTTGCAGATAAGCTCTTTGATTTCACAGGGAGAAGATTTAGGCGATATATTGAAGCTTGCCGCGGAAAAATCCCGGTTACTCGCTTCTTCCGACGTAGCTTTTCTGTTAGCCCGGGAGAGCGCGGAGGATGCTTTTTCCATGAAGGCAGCCGAGGGCATAAATTCGCAGTATCTTTTCAGGGTGGGCTTAAGCCCCAAAGAAGATTTATTTCCTCTATTTGCCCATTCGGGGAAACCCTTGATACTTGATGCGAAAGAATCGCAGAAGGAAAATTTAGTCGCGGCTTTCTATGAAAAATTCAGGCTAAAGAACACTTTAGCCATACCCATCTATGTAAAGGGCAGGGTAGCTGCGATATTGGGCATAGGTAATGCCAGGGAGAATTTTTCGTATGCCAAAGACGATTTGGATATGCTGGATATATTCGCCAAACAAGTCGGCATCGCTATTGAAAATGATATACTGCTGCACCGTATCGAGAAGCTGGAGATAAAAGACGCGCTTACCGGGCTTTACAATGAAGCGTTTATCCGCGTGCGCCTGGAGGAAGAGATAAAGAGGGCAGTGGCTTATCAGAGGCCGTGCGCATTGATTATCTTCGACGTGGATAACTTTAAGAATTTTTATGACAACTTCGGCCTGTTGCCCACAGAGGTAACGTTAAAAAAGATTGCAAAGCTTTTGAGCGATTCAGTGAGCGACATTGACCGCGTGGGCAGGGTTGGCAATGACGAGTTTGCG
>JBFMBZ010000052.1:0-4657 GCA_040754615.1 Candidatus Omnitrophota bacterium
CAGAGGGTAATGAATAAATTGGCTGTGGCTGTGTAGTTAGGTATTCATTTCACACCCGGCCTTAAAGGATAGGCCGGTGTTTCGCCCGTGCGAAAGGAGGTAAGATGAAAATAGCCATAATCGGTCCTGGGGCAATGGGTTGTTTGTTTGCCGCTTTCTTGTCCAAGGCAAAGCAGGAGGTTTGGGTTTTAGACAAGGACAAAGAGCGCTCAGAAGAATTAAGCCGCGCGGGAATTTCTGTGGAAGGCGTATCAGGAGATTGGCACGCGCAAGTACAAGCAACGGCAAAAGCCGAAGATATAGGCCCTGTTGACCTGGTAATTGTGTGTGTTAAGTCTTACGACACCAGGAGCATGGCCTCAGGGTTGCTTGCGCTCCTGGGTGAAAATACAAAAATCCTGACCCTGCAGAATGGTATCGGAAATATCGAAATCATAAGCGAGATAGCCGGAAATGAAAGGGTGATAGGAGGCTCTACAAACCATGGGGCAACGCTTCTTGGAACAGGGAGAATCCGGCATGCCGGAAAAGGGGAGACGGTAATCGGAAGAATCGATGCCCGTATTCCCGTAGAGCTACGCTCGATAAGGGAGGTTTTTAATAAGGCCGGCCTCGAGGCGAGAATATCGCGTGACATCAAGGGTATCCTTTGGTCAAAACTGATTATAAATGTGGGTATAAACGCCCTGACCGCCATCACCCGCCTGAAAAACGGAAAATTAATGGCTTATGAAGGGACAAGAAGGATTTTAAGGCAAGCCGTTACCGAGGCAATCAGGGTGGCCAAGAGAAAAAGAATCAAGCTCATATTTGAAGACCCCTTGGCCAAAGTCGAGGCTGTATGCGAAGCGACCGGAGGCAACATTTCTTCCATGCTGCAGGATGTGCTTAAGAAAAGAAAGACAGAGATAGATTTTATAAACGGGGTAATCGTGCGCCAGGGCCAGGAATTGGGGATTGCGGTTACAGTAAATTCTCTTTTGGTTGACCTGGTAAAGACCATAGAGGCAAGTTACGAAGAAAGAGCGGGTTAAAAAAAATTTAAAGGCCAAAATTAATGAAGAGAAAGATTTTATTTATTTTAGTTTTGACAGTATGCATAATTGCTATTTTATTCTTTATACTCTTCGGCAATAATAATAATTTATATTGCCGTATCTTTAACCCAAAGCCCCCCGAAAAAAAAGAATCAGGCCATAAGGACAGTCTGACGGAGAACGCTAATTCATACCTGAGAACTAGGAAAGACGAGGCAGCGCTCGCAATTTATGAGGAGATCCTCATTTTTGACCCTGAGAACGTTGATGCGCTCTGGGCAAAGTCAGAGATTTTAAGAAGAAGATGCCACTATGAAGAATCTGCCGGAATCCTGCACAACATTTTATCCCGGGAGCCGGACCACTTACCCTCCTTAATAACTTTGGCATACATAAAATACCACTTCGGAAAACTCGATGAGTCTTTAAAAATCATAAACCGCGTTCTAGGCAGCTGCCCTTTAAGCAACTATGATACTGCCTTATGTTATTTGATGAAAGGCATTATCAGCAATAAACGCTATAAAAAAGCGAATTTCCTTTCCAAGCTAAAGAGCGGAATGCAGATTAAGTCCTATTTTTTGACGGCAAATAAATTAGCCCCGGATTTACCGGAGGTGCATTTGAGCCTGGGGACATATTATCTGGTTGCTCCCCACTTTTTGGGTGGAAACCTTGATTCTGCCATAGAAGAGCTGGAATTGGCTGTTGCCATTGCCCCTGATTTTGCTTCGGCAAGCGCGAAGCTTGCCCAGGCATATAAAAAGAAGGGGCTTGAGGATAAGTCTGAAGTTTACAGGAAGCGCGCAGAGTCGCTCGGACTTTGTGAAAATTATGAATAATATTGAGATAGCCAGGATATTCCGCGAGATTTCCGAAATCCTCCAGATAAAGGGGGAAAACGTCTTTAGGGTGCGCGCTTATGAGAGGGCGGCGCAAACAATACAAAGCCTGACCGAGGATATTGAGAATTTCGCCAAAGAAGGAAGGCTAACTGAAATACCCGGCATTGGAAAGGACCTGGCAGCAAAAATAGAAGAATTTTTGGGGACCGGAAGGGTCAAAATGCTGGAAGACCTTAAGAAGAAAATCCCGGAAGGCCTTTTAGAGCTTCTGAATATCCCGTCCGTCGGCCCTAAGACTGCAAAACTTTTATCGGAAAAATTAAAGATAAAAAATATAGAGGGCTTAAAAAAAGCAATAAAAAATAAACAGCTGGAAGGGGTTTTCGGGATAAAAGAGAAAACAATAGAAAATATTAAAAAGGGAATAGAAATATTGGAAGGGGGCAGGGAGAGGCTCACCCTGGGCCAGGCAACACTGATAGCGGATGAATTCCTGAACTATTTTAAAAGAGAGCCCTCTATTAAGGAACTTTGCCTTGCAGGTAGCCTGCGCAGGCAAAAAGAGACTGTAAGGGATATTGATATACTGGTAATTTCTGCAAACCCCCGCAGGGTGATGGATATTTTTACTGCCTTGCCGACGGTTAAAGATATATTGGCAAAAGGCGAGACAAAGTCCTCTGTGCGCACGCATTCAGGGGTGCAGGTTGACTGCAGGGTGGTCAGCCAGAAATCCTTCGGTGCCGCGCTCATTTATTTTACCGGTTCAAAAAACTTTAATATAAAATTACGCCAATTAGCCATTAAAAAGGGCTTCAAGGTTAACGAGTACGGGGTTTTCCGAAACAACAGGTTTCTTGCAGGTAAGAGCGAAGAAGAAGTATTTAAGCTCCTGGGGATGTCTTTTGTAGCCCCTGAATTACGGGAAGACACCGGAGAAGTTGAGCTTGCGCTAAAAAACAGATTGCCTTCGCTTGTAGAGCATAAAGACATAAAAGGCGATTTACATGTGCACTCAAACTGGTCTGACGGCGCAAATACGATACAGGAGATGGCGCAAGCCGCTTTAAAATCCGGGTTGTCATATATTGGGGCAACCGACCACTCGCAGAGCCTCAAAGTCGCAGGAGGCCTAAGCACGAGAGAGCTGAAAAAGAAAAAGGCAGAGATTGATAAAATTAATAAAAGGCTTAAAGGGCTTCGGGTTTTATTCTCAACTGAGGCGGATATAGATGCAGAGGGCAGGATTGACTATCCCGATGATACCCTGAAAGAATTTGATGTGGTGGTGGCAGCAATACATAGCGGATTTAAGCAGCCAAGGGAGCAGCTGACTAAAAGAATGATTAAGGCCTGTAATTCTAAATACGTGCATATCATTGCCCATCCAACAGGAAGGCTTTGGGGCGTGCGCGAGCCTTACGATTTGGATATTGAAAAGGTGTTTAAAGCCGCAAAGGAAACCAATACGCATTTAGAGATTAATGCCTTTCCCGAAAGGCTGGATTTAGACAGCCTGAATTGCCGCAAGGCAAAAGAAATAGGCGTAGGCCTTGCCATCAATACGGATGCCCACAGCTTTGGCCAACTGGAAACCATGAAGTTCGGAGTTTCCGTAGCGCGTAGAGGCTGGCTTTCTAAAGAGGATGTGATTAATACGCTGGAAGCAGAAGAGCTGTTGAAAAAGATAAAGAAATGAAATTCTTATACCTGTTACCTATAGCTTTTTACCTGTTGCCTATTACCTTTGGCTGTCAGCCCCGGGTTTTGCATAAGGACAAGCAGGTAATGATGGGTACTTTCGTGGAAGTCCTTTCACCCGATAAAGACGCAGCAGCCATAGTTTTTTCCGAGATCAGAAGGGTAGAGCTGTTACTCAGCAAATATAATCCGGAAAGCGAGATCTCCCGTTTAAATAAAACCGGAAAATTAAAGGCAAGCCCGGAGATATTTTTTATCCTGAAAGAATGCGAAAGATTCTGGAAGCTAAGCGCAGGGGCTTTTGATGTTAGCGTTGGCCCTTTAGTAGACTTATGGGGCTTTACTACAAAAGAATATTATTGCCCCAAAGAGGCCGGCATAAGGGAGGCGCTGAGATTAACCGGTTTTAATAATATTATTTTTAATAATAAGGATAATATGATAAAATTTAAGGTTCGCGGGATGCGCATTGACCTGGGGGCAATCGCAAAAGGCTATGCTGTTGATTGCGCAGTAACGAAATTAAGGGAGAAGGGGATAAAAAGCTGCTTAATAAACTCCGGAGGGCAGATTCATTGCCTGGGGGATAAATTTGGAGAGCCATGGAGGGTTGCTATTAAAGAGCCGCGAAGTAACAGGGCGGCAGACGGTTTGAAATTAATTGACAAGGCAGTTTCAACATCAGGAGATTACGAGCAGTTTTTTATTAAGGGAAATAAGCGTTACCATCATATAATAAACCCTCATACCGGATACCCCGCGGATTCAGGAATTCTTTCCGTAACGGTTATTGCCGATACCGGATTAATTGCCGATGCCCTTT
Organism: Candidatus Omnitrophota bacterium; assembly: GCA_040754615.1. Lineage (GTDB taxonomy): Bacteria > Omnitrophota > Gorgyraeia > Gygaellales > Profunditerraquicolaceae > JBFMBZ01. The sequence goes on from JBFMBZ010000052.1 coordinate 4,407, forward strand.
CAACCTCCATCTTTATCCTGGGCAAGGTAGAGGGCTTGAAAATGGCAAAAAAAATCCAGGGAGTAGATGTCAGGATAATAGAGGAAAACCCGGATTAACAAAATGTTTAAGATAACCGAGAAAAAAGAATTAGCCAGGGATATCGTCCAGGTAAAAGTGGAGGCGCCGCTAATTGCCGCAAAAGCCTCTGCCGGGCAATTTGTCGTCTTGATTATCGATGAAAAGGATGAGCGCGTGCCTTTGACTTTGGC
>JBFMBZ010000053.1:0-2925 GCA_040754615.1 Candidatus Omnitrophota bacterium
GTCAAGCCTGCCGATAAAAGGAGAAATATAATCCGCGCCTGCCTTGGCAACAAGGAGCGCCTGCGCCGCAGAAAAGCAGAGCGTCACATTTGTCTTAATACCTTCATGAGCAAGGATTTTTACGGCTTTAAGCCCTTCTTTAACTAAAGGTATTTTTATCACAATATTCTTTGCGATCTTAGAGAGCGCCTCTGCCTCTTTTACCATCCCTTCGGCATCCAGGCTGATTACTTCTGCGCTCACAGGCCCGGATATCAAAGAACAGATCTGCCGCAATATTACCTCTGCCGGCTTATTTTCTCTTGCCATCAATGACGGATTAGTCGTTACCCCGTCTATTACGCCCAACTCCATGGCTTCTTTTATCTGGTTTATATTCGCGGTATCAATGAAAATCTTCATTACTTAATCTCCTTTTTTACCGATATTGCAGCGCCGATAATGCCGGCATCATTGCCTAACCTTGCTTTCAATACCCTCAGGCCTTTAGCCTGCACTCTCATTGCCTGTTCCTTAATTTTCTTTCTTATCGTATCAAAAATAATGCCTCCTGCGTTGGCAACCCCTCCGCCGATAATAATTGCCTCGGGGTTTAACAGGTTTAGCGCGTTTGAAAGAGCAAGGCCCAGGCGTAACCCTGCTTTTTCCCATATCTTTAAAGCCCGCTTATTCCCCTTTTTTGCCAACGCGCTTAGTTCTTCAAGGGTAATGTGCCTGCCAAATCCTTTTTTCGCATCTTGCATTAACCGGTTATTGCCTACATAGGACTCAAGACAGGCAAAGCCTCCACAATTACATTTTGGCCCTTTCTCATTAATCGCCATATGCCCGATTTCACCGGATGCATTATTTGACCCGCGATAGAGTTTTCCGTTAATGATAAGCCCGCCCCCTACCCCGGTTCCCAGGGTAATGCATATTGCGTTCTCAAATGGCGCTGCCCTCCCCAGGCTCTGCTCAGCAAGGCACATCAGTTTTGCATCGTTATCAACGAATACCGGCAATTTCATCCTTCTCTGCAAGATAGCTTTAAGGTTTACGTTCTTAAAACCGGGGATATTCGGCAGGAAATGAACAATGCCTCTTTTATTATCCACCGGGCCGGGCAGGCCTATGCCTATACCTAAGACACAGCTGCGCAATAAGCCGTATTTCTCTATAATTGCGCCAACGCAAGAAACAATACAGGAAATCAGTTTTTCCCGGGATTTAAATTTACGCGTGCTTAAGACCTGCTTATGCAAAATCCGGAAATCTGAATCGCAGAGCGCGGCCTTTAAATTAGTCCCGCCTAAATCAATACCGATAATATACTTAGATTTCATTGATAATGCAGGGGCGGTTTTCCGGAGACGGTCCTCTGTAATTATTTTTTATCCTTTATTGCGATGGCAAATAAGAGCAACAACCCCGCAAAACCGACCATTGCCCTGGATTCAATCCCGTAAATGGGAGTCAGAGTAAGGCGAGAGTAAATCGCAACTACCGTGATTATTGCGCTCAGTACTACCAGGATCTTACTTGGGTTTTTCACCGCCCACCTCCTTGTGTGTTTCGCGTATGACCTCTTCATCCGAAAGAGGCTTTTTAACAAAAAGATTAAACTGCTTGGCCAGGTTCACTACCCGGGGCTCGCTAAGCCTTGCCCGAGAATTATCAAAAATGATGCTCACTACCGGCCGCATGGGAAGGTCCTCGTTAATATTTATGACCTTGCCAATCTCCCTGGTATTCAACTCTACCCATGAGCCGATAGGATAAATCCCCACCTGATTAATAAGTATCTTCAGGAACTGCGCATCCAGCGCCGAGGAAAGCGAAGAAAGCATCTCTTTGGTAGCCTCATGGGGCGCGATTTTCTTACGGTGGGGACGGTCATGGGTAAGGCTCTCATAAACATCCACGGTTGCGATTATCCTTGCGTATTCGGTAATTTCTCCGTTTTTCATCCCCAGGGGATAGCCTTTGCCGTTAATCCTTTCATGCTCTTCCTTGACCGCGAAGATTACCGCATGGGGTATATCCTTTATCTGCGAAAGGATCTGGGCGCCGTAAAGAGGGTGTTCTTTAATCATATTAAACTCTTCAATAGATAATGCGCGCGGCTTTAGGGCGAGCTCTTCTACCTTAATCATGCCTATATCGTGCATAAAAGCCGCTAACCCCAATTCATTAAGCCTGGACTTGTTATACCCTAAACCCAACCCTACCTCAATACTCATAATAGTAACGTTAGTAATATGGCTCAGGAGAAAATGCTCGGGCGTATATTCGTAAAAAAGGGCGAGCAGCTCTATATCCTTGAGGACCAGCCTGTCTACAATCTTCGTTATCCATTCCTTTACCGGGCCTAAATCAATGGCTTCGCGGTGGCGGATTTTATCAATCACCAGCTTAGTTAATTCTACTCCCTCAAAATAAAGATTCTGGGATTCTTTTTTATGGAATTGGGCCTCGCTGATTACCCTGGCAATTTGCATTTCCTGCTGCCCCTCTTCCAGCGATGGCTTTTTTACCTGTGGCCCGGTAATTCCCGCAGATTCGCCTTGAGAAAAAGGTTTTTTGACGGAAGGCTCATCCTCTACAGGCGTAGGGCCACTAGCCTCCGGCTCAACAGGAGGTTTTAGCGGAGCATCCTTTAGTTTCTTCTTTAGTATATCCGAAATCCTCACCATGGTTATATTATCAGTTCATTATTTCAGAGGAGGTCTTAAGGTCATTGACTACTTTCTTTACTATCCCCTCATCTATCATGCCCGCCTTATCCCCCATCCCGATTACCAGGCACAAATCACAGAGATTATTAATCTTGCGGGGGATCCCTTGAGAATATATGTTTATCAGTTTAAGGGCTTCTTCTGAAAAAATCCCCGCTTCCCTGCCGGCAATATTACACCTGTGTATTATATAATTTTCAGTTTCGGC
>JBFMBZ010000054.1:0-2122 GCA_040754615.1 Candidatus Omnitrophota bacterium
TTATGAACCTTGCCATCCGCTGTTCCGGTTCCGGCCGGATGGAATTGATATTTATATCGTACTCCCCTGCCAGGGCATTGATATTTGCCACCACTTCGCTTGAGTCCCTGATAGTAAAAAGGCTTCTATAAGCGCCAAGCTTCTTGTCTAAGCCTACTATCTCTTTAAGCACCTCTGCCTTCTTAATTTCGTTTTCTTTCTGGCTTCTTATTTTTCCGATTTCTCTTACCTGTTTTTTATAAATATTATTGGCAATAAGCAGAGCCAAAATCAGGAATAAAATATTTAAAATTAAATTTTTGTATTTATTAATTGAGGCAAACAATTCCATTCCTACTCCCCTTGCGTCCTGCAGGAAACCGCAAAATTAGTAACGGTTGCTTTTTCCAGCTGGCCGCGGTCAATAGAAGTAACGCTGATTTTCTTAAAGAATTTGGAGAAGCGGGGGTTGCCTTTCAGGTTTGAGGCAAAACCGCTTACTGCCTGAAATTCTTTTTCTGAATCATTGAGGAAAGCCATACCCCGGAAATTAATCTCTGCCCGGGTATCCTCTTTGGAAATACTGAAATCCAGGAGCCAAACCCCCTCCGGTATTGCCCGGGGGATAATATTCAGTGCCTCGGTTATAAACACCTGCTTTGAGATCAGCTTTTCTACTGTTTCTATCTTTGATTTGTATTCGTTACTGATATTCACGAGTTCTTCAAGAGTAGCTTCGGGGTTTATATCGGCGACCTGTGCACGGGATGCTATGATGGCATTTAAATCTTTACGCAGAGGCTCAAGGCGCGAAAGCCCGTAGCCGAACGCCGCAAAACACACTAAAATCCCCACCAGCACAACTTTAAAATTTATGCTCAGGCCTTCAAATAAAGAAACCTCTTCCAGCTCAGCTTCTTTTTCCTTTGTTTCTTTTACCTTTTCTTTGGCAGCCAGAAGGTTTAATTTCAGGGGGTTTTTCCCTGCCTTGGAAAGAGATGCACCGAAACTTTTAATGAAACCCAGAGAATAACCCAGGGGTCTGCCGGTTATTTTTAAGGTATCAAAATATTGCACATTATAACCGCTCTCCCTGATAAATGCTTCTATCTCCTGCTGTGCCTCAGGGCCGGAAACAAAATAGACCTTTTTTACGTTCTTTTCGGGAAACTTCCTGCGGTAATAATCCAGAGAAACGCGTAACTCGGTTTTAATTTTTTCCAAATAATTTGCCTCTTGTGCCTCTGCGATTTCCAGGTCCTGCGGCCCGCCGGCAAGCGCGATGTCCCGGCTAAACAAGGGGAATCCGTCTTCAAAAACGGTAAAATTAGCCTCATCCTGGCCGCTTAGGTCTACCCCGAGGAAAGCAGCCACCCCGGAATCACTTGCTCCGGCCATCCTTATTGAACGCCAGGCGCTGAAAGCAGAGTATTCTATGGCATCTATTCTTATATTAAGCTGGCTAAAGACGGTTATATACCGCTCTAAAACCTCTTTTTTTATCCCCATAAAGAGGACCAGGTTAGTGCGGCTGGACTTATTATACTTGACCTGAAAATCGGTAATCAGGTCTTCAACTTTGAAAGGGATGTATTTTTTGGCTTCAAAATTAACAGCGCTGGCTATTTCATTACGCGGCAAAAGCGGGATTTCAAAGGTGCGGATAATCAGGTCGTTTCCCGAAAGGCAGATAGTGGCTTCTTTGGCTTCAATTTTATTTCTCCTGAATTCATCCTTGAAAAGGGCGGTTATCTCCACAATCTTTACTTCAGGAGGGACCTTCTCTTCCAGCTCTCCTGCGGCAATTGTTGATTGGGGGACCTGGGCCTGGTTAAGGAGCTTTCTCCCTGTGCTTTCAACTATGTCTATAACCTTCGGCCCAAAATACATACCTAAGGAATTCATTGCTTTTCTCCGGGTTTTATTTCGACAGAAAACCTGCGCCTGCTCTTCAACCAGGCATCCACATCTCTACGGTCAAACCTCCACACCCCCCCGACTTTAATGCCGGAAATCTTGCCTTCATGAAGCCAATTATAGATAGTCTGCTTCTTTAACCTTAAATAGTCAGCTAATTCATCAATATCAATAAGCCTTGTCATAGTCATTACCTACTTTATTACTGCAAATAACATGAGTTTAA
>JBFMBZ010000055.1:0-15330 GCA_040754615.1 Candidatus Omnitrophota bacterium
GCAAAGAACACAAGGGCGAGTATCTTAAGCGGGGTGGTTTACGGTTTTGCCTCTATGGTTGACGGCTTGGCGGAAAAGATAAAAAAAGAGTTAAGGGCTGACGCGCGGGTAATAATAACCGGCGCAGATGCACAGTTAATTGCCAAATATTGTAAAACGACCGCTAAAGTAGATGAAAATCTCACCCTTAAGGGCTTAACTTTATTATTGACAGCGCGTTTTATATAAGTAAAATAGTCTTAAGATAATGAATAAACCAAAGATTATATTTTTAGTGTTTTTTGGGTTATTCCTGCTTATTTTTTCCTTTGCGCATGCGCGCTCTTTAGGGAAGTGGTTTTCTTTTGACAGGCAGAACAGCCTTTCAGAGTGGGAAGAAAAGGTATTCAAGGGAAGGGTTTTATATAAAGTAGAATCCAAAAGAGCTGAGAGCTACCTGAGCGCTTACAGCAAAAACGCTTCTTCCGGGATAGTTTACCGGATAAACTTTCATCCTAAGGCACAGCCCTTGATGAGCTGGAAGTGGAAGGTGGAAAAGTTCCCGGAAAAGCAGAAGGCAGCGCAAGATAAAGGGGGCTGGATAGAAAAGGATGATTATGCTGCCAGGGTGTATGTGATTTTTCCCAGTTTATTCTTCGCTATGACTAAAAGCCTGGAGTACGTCTGGGATAAAAACCTTCCTGAAGGAAGAATTATCACCAGCCCTTATTTCGGGAATATAAAAATAATTGTTTCGGAATCCGGTGCAAATAACCTGGGCAAGTGGGTGGAAGAAAACAGGAATATCTACGAGGACTATAAAAAGGCATTTGGCAGAGAGCCCGGCAAGGTAGGCGCAATAGCGATCATGACGGATACCGATGACACCGTCAGCACTGCCGAGGCAAACTATGATGAAATAAAAGTGGGGTATAAAAATGGAGAAAAATAAGGTCAGGAGAAGAAGAAAGTTTATCGGAACGCCTTTACAGAAAAAGATATTGATTCTGGTTTTTAGCGCGGCAGTAATACCGACCACCCTTGCAGTAGCCATTCTTTATTACCTCATTTTCAATTTATTGAGCTGGCAGATGGCTATTCCCGAAGCAATCGCTTTTAACCTGATACCCGTTTCCAAAAAAATCAACATGATACTCTTAGTTGCCCTGCCGGTAGTCTTTTTATTATTGTGGGTTATTGCCCTTGAGCTCTCCCATAGGATAGCCGGACCGCTTTTTCGCATTGAAAGGGAGCTGGACGAACGGATAGCGGGAAATGTAAAAGGGGAAATCAAGCTGCGGCCCAAAGACGACCTTAAGGGCCTTGCCGTCAGAATCAATAAGTTACTCAGTAAAAGTTAATACGCATAGCGGCATTAAAACCGGGCTTGTCAAAAAAAATCTTGACAAGAATTTTTTTTTGTTTATAATTAGCACTCTGAAAAAAAGAGTGCTAATAGAAGGAGGTGTGAGGATGGAAATAAAACCATTAGGTGACCGGGTAGTAATAAAACCCCTGGAGGCAGAGACTAAGACTAAAGGAGGGATAGTCCTTCCGGATACGGCAAAAGAAAAACCCCAGGAGGGCAAAGTCGTTGCCGTGGGAAAAGGCAAGGTGCTGGATAACGGCACGACTCAAGCGCCCGAAGTAAAAGTCGGAGACAAGGTATTATACGGAAAATATTCCGGTAACGAAATAACTACCAAAGAAGGCGATGAGCTTTTAATTATGCGCGAAGAAGATATCCTGGCGATAATTAAATAAAATGTATCAAGTATCATGTATCATGGTTTCGAAAATGATACTTGATACCTGACACCCTGACACAAGCGTGTCGTAAAAGGAGGTTGAAAGGAATGGCTAAGCAACTATTATTCAAAGACGAAGGCCGCAGGAAGCTCTTGAGCGGCGTTGAGCAGCTGGCTGCGGCAGTAAAAGTAACCTTGGGGCCTAAGGGCCGCAATGTGGTGCTGGATAAGAAATTTGGTTCCCCGACAATTACCAAGGACGGGGTAACCGTGGCAAAGGAAGTGGACTTGGAAGACCCCTTTGAAAATATGGGCGCGCAGATGGTAAAAGAAGTCGCTGAGAAGACCTCGGATATCGCCGGTGACGGCACAACTACCGCGACGGTCCTCGCAGAAGCCATTTACCGCGAGGGATTAAAGAACGTGACTGCCGGTTCAAACCCCATGGCTTTAAAACGCGGGATAGAAAGGGCAGTGGAGAAAGTAGTTGAGGAATTAAAGAAACTTTCTACTCCCATCAAAGATAAAAAAGAAGTAGCGCAGGTGGCTTCAATTGCCGCAAACTGCGATAATGCTATCGGTGACCTGATTGCCGAGGCAATGGATAAGGTGGGAAAAGACGGGGTAATTACGGTAGAAGAAGCAAAGTCAACCGCCACTACCCTTGAGACGGTAGAAGGCATGCAATTTGACCAGGGCTACCTTTCTCCTTACTTTGTTACGGATGCCGAAAGGATGGAAGTGCTTTTAGAAGAACCTTATATACTCATATACGAAAAAAAGGTCTCTTCTATAAAAGATTTACTTCCTCTCTTAGAGAAAATCGCGCGCACCGGCAAGCCTCTTTTAATCATTGCTGAAGAAGTAGAAGGGGAAGCCCTTGCAACGCTGGTCGTGAATAAAATCCGCGGGACATTGATGGCTACGGCAGTAAAGGCACCTGGTTACGGAGACAGGCGCAAGGCAATGCTGGATGATATAGCCACATTGACAGGCGGAAAAGCAATAACTGAAGATTTAGGGATAAAACTGGAAAATATAGACATTGAAGACCTGGGCCGCGCAAAGAGGGTCAAGATTGATAAAGAAAATACTACCATTGTTGAAGGCGCAGGCAAGACCAATGCTATAAACGCCAGGATAGGCCAGATTAAAAAGCAGATTGAAGATACGGATTCGGATTATGACAAAGAAAAACTGCAGGAGAGGCTGGCAAAGCTTGCCGGAGGAGTAGCGGTTATCAATGTGGGAGCGGCAACCGAGACCGAGATGAAAGAGAAGAAAGCGCGCGTTGAAGATGCCCTGCATGCTACGCGTGCTGCTGTAGAAGAGGGGATTATCCCCGGAGGCGGAGTAGGCCTGCTTCGCACTATTCCTGCGTTAGATAAGCTCAAGCTCGAAGGCGATGAAAAAATCGGAGTTGATATCGTAAAACGCGCCCTAGAGGAGCCTATCCGGCAGTTAACTCAGAACGCCGGTTTAGAAGGTTCGGTAGTAGTCCAGCAGATAAAGAAGGAAAAGACAAACGTAGGTTTTGACGTGAATCAGGATGCTTACGTGGATATGATTGACGCCGGTGTGATTGACCCCACTAAGGTTACGCGTTCAGCGTTGCAGAACGCGTCAAGCATTGCCGCGTTATTGTTAACCACAGAAGCACTGGTGACGGATAAGCCTGAAAAAGAAGACAAGATGCCCCCTATGCCACCAGGAGGAATGGGTGGAATGGGCGGAGGAATGTATTAAGTTATTAAAAGTACATGGGAGGTTTAAACCTCTCTTGCTATTGTGGATATGCAAAAAGGGCGAAGGAGACTTCGCCCTTTTTGCTTTAAAAAATAATCGTTGACAAATCCCTCGCCCTGTTGTAAAATTAGCAATCACTTTTTTCCCTCCCTTTTTAAGATGGCTTATTTTCATAACTACCTGGTAAATAATAAGTTAGAGAAGGAGAAGAAATGGCAGAGTGGATAGGTATTGGCAGGCGCAGCCGCAGATGTTATGGTTTTGACGAGATAGCCCTGGTGCCCGGGGCGCAAACCGTCAACCCCAACGAAGTAGATACAAGTTTTGAGATAGACAACAAAAAATTCAAGGTCCCCATTTTAGCAGCGGCAATGGATGGAGTGGTAGGGGTGGAATTTGCCGTTCAGATGTCCAAATTAGGGGGGATTGCAGTTTTAAATTTAGACGGCGTTCAGACAAGATATGAAAATCCGGATACAGTTTTAGAGCAGATAGCCAAGGCCAGCCCTCAGAGAGCCACGGAACTAATCCAGTCTATTTACACAAAACCGGTCAAGGAAAAACTCGTTTCCAAAAGAGTCTCGGAAATCAAAAGGAAAAAAGGGATTCCGGTGGTAAGTTGTATTCCTGCCCATGCAGAAAGGTTTGCTAAGCTCGCGCAAGAAGCCGGAGCTGAGATTTTCGTGGTACAATCCACGGTAACAACCGTCAATCATATTTCTAAAGAATATAAGAGCCTGGATTTATTTAAGTTTTGTAAGTCCGTTAAAATACCGGTAATCATCGGTAATTGCGTAACATATGAAACCACTTTGGAATTATTGGAAACCGGGGCAGCCGGGCTTTTAATCGGAGTTGGGCCGGGTGCTGCCTGCACTACCAGAGGGGTACTTGGCATAGGCGTGCCTCAGGTTACTGCGACTGTTGATGCTGCGGCAGCCAGAGATTTCTACTATAAGAGGACAGGTAAATATATTCCTATGATTACTGACGGCGGAATGAACCGCGGAGGAGATATTTGCAAGGCCTTTGCCTGCGGTGCTGACGCAGTAATGATCGGCTCAAGTTTTGCCCGGGCAAAAGAAGCTCCGGGAAGAGGCTATCATTGGGGAATGGCTACTTCCCACGTGAACTTGCCGCGCGGCACGCGTATTTACGTAGGCACAACCGGCAGATTAGATGAGATTCTTTTCGGCCCTGCCAAGGTTGATGACGGCTCACAGAACCTTATCGGCGCTTTAAAGACTTCTATGGGGTCGCTTGGGGCAAGTTGCATGAAGCAGATGCATGATGTGGAGATCATTATCGCGCCTTCCATTCAGACAGAAGGAAAGATATTCCAGGTAGGCCAGAGAGTAGGGATGGGGAAATGACAAAGCAGACCATATTGATTTTGGATTTCGGCTCACAATATACCCAGTTGATTGCGCGCAGGGTCAGGGAGAACAAAGTTTTCTCCAGGATAATTCCTTATAACACTCCGGCAAAAGAAATTGCCGCCATGCAGCCAAAAGGCCTGATACTATCCGGAGGCCCGGCGTCTATCGTTGGTAAAAAGGGCCCTGTTCCGGATAAGGGGATTTTTAAACTGGGCATACCCATTTTAGGCGTTTGTTATGGCATGCAGGTTATTACCGAGTTGCTGGGAGGCAGGGTAAAGCACACTAAAGAGCGCGAATTCGGGAAGGTGGAGCTTTTTATTGATGATAACCGGGACCTATTCAGCCATTTACCGGGCAACTTCACCTGCTGGGCCAGCCACGGCGACTTCGTAACAAAGTTACCGTCCGGTTTTATGGTTAGCAGCCATACCATGAATACTCCCATTGCTTCCATCTCCAACAAAAAGCGCAAGATTTACGGCGTGCAGTTTCATCCCGAGGTTACGCATACGGAAAAAGGGACGCAAATCCTCGGAAATTTTATCTTTAAAATCTGCGGGTGCTTAGGACGGTGGACAATTGAATCTTTTATTAAGGAATCAGTTGAAAATATCAAGAAGGCAGCAGGCAAGGATAAGGTGGTTTTAGGTTTAAGCGGAGGAGTGGATTCTTCGGTTGCCGCGCTCTTAATCCATAAAGCCATCGGCAAGAATTTAAGGTGCATCTTTATTGATAACGGGCTCCTGCGTAAAGATGAGCCTCAAGGCGTAAAAAAGGTCTTTCGCACGATGTACCACCTTAATTTGGATTATGTGGATGCGGCGAAGAAATTCCTGGTGCGCCTAAAAGGGGTCACAGACCCTGAAGAGAAGCGTAAGATTATCGGGGATGAATTTATAAAGGTATTTGAGCATGAGGCGCATAAATTAAAAGGGGCCAGGTTGTTAGGCCAGGGCACGATTTATCCGGATGTGATTGAATCTTCCTCTCCGACCGGAGCGCCTTCAAGCCGTATCAAAAGCCATCACAATGTCGGGGGTTTACCTGCGCATATGAAGTTAAAACTACTTGAGCCCTTACGGGAATTATTCAAGGATGAGGTGCGCCAAATAGGCAGGGAACTGGGTTTGCCTGATTCCATAATCAATCGCCAGCCTTTTCCCGGGCCAGGCCTTGCCATCCGCATAATCGGAGAAGTTACGGAAAAACGCCTGAATATCCTGCGGGAAGTTGACCGCCGGGTAGTGGATGAAATCAGGGATGCCGGGCTCTACGAGCAGATCTGGCAGTCGTTTGCAGTATTGCTTCCGGTAAAAAGCGTAGGCGTTATGGGGGATGAGCGCACTTATGAAAATGTGGTAGCAGTGCGCTGCGTAACAAGCATAGACGGGATGACTGCTGACTGGGTAAAGCTTCCTTATGAATTGGCAGAAAAGATTTCCAACCGCATTATAAATGAAGTAAAAGGCGTAAACCGCGTTGTTTACGATATCTCATCCAAGCCGCCCGCAACTATCGAGTGGGAATAATTCTTGCGTTAACTTTTTACAATGCCTCACAGCGAATTCATCCATCTTCACTTACACACGCAATTTAGCCTTCTTGACGGAGCCTGCCGTATACCGGAAATCCTGAACCTCGCCAAACACTACAAAATGGATTCTTTGGCAATTACCGACCATGGCAATATGTTCGGAGCCATAGAGTTTTATTTAGAGGCGCAAAAATGCGGCATCAAGCCCATTATCGGCTGCGAAGCGTATATCGCCCCGGGAAGCCGCCATGATAAGAGCTCCGTTAATATAGAAGAGGCTTCCTATCATCTGATCCTTCTGGCAAAGGATGAAACCGGCTATCAAAACCTGATGAAACTGGTTTCTGCCGGATATCTCGAAGGGTTTTATTACCGGCCGCGCATTGATAAGGAGATATTGAGCCAGCACAGTAAGGGCCTTATTGGCTTAAGCGCCTGCTTAAAAGGAGAGATACCGGTTTTACTTAAGCAAAGGCGCTTCAATGACGCATTAAAACAAGCAGATACCTACCTGAATATCTTCGGCAAAGATAATTTTTATCTGGAAGTGCAAGGAAATTCTATACCCGAGCAAAAGGTGGTTAATGAAGGCTTATTAAGAATCTCCAAAGAACTGCATATACCTGTGGTGGCAACCAATGATGTGCATTATCCTACCCGCGATAAAGCCGCTTCTCACGAGGCCCTGCTTTGTATCCAGACCCAGACAACATTAGAGGACCCCAACCGGATGCGTTTCCAGACCGATGAATTTTATTTTACCTCTCCTGATGAAATGAAAAGGCTTTTTAAAGAAATCCCCGAGGCAGTGCATAATTCCGTAGAAATAGCAAACCGTTGCAACCTGGAACTGGATTTTCACCAGGTGCACTTACCGAGGTACGAGCCCCCCGAGGGTCATGATAAGGAAGATTTCTTGAGAAGGCTTTGCGAGGAAGGGCTAAAAGAAAGATTTACTGAAATTTCACCTGTAATTACCGAGCGGCTTGAGCATGAATTAAAGATTATCAAAGATATGGGTTTTATCAGCTACTTCCTTATTGTCTGGGATTTTATTCATTTTGCTAAAAGCCGGGGAATTCCCGTAGGCCCGGGAAGGGGCTCGGCAGCAGGGAGCCTGGTTAGCTATCTGCTAGGCATCACGGATATTGACCCCTTAAAATACAGCTTATTATTTGAGAGGTTCTTAAATCCCGAGCGCTTGGGGCTTCCTGATATAGATATAGATTTCTGCTATGAAAGGAGGCAGGAGGTAATTAATTACGTAACCGGAAAATACGGCCAGGAGAATGTTGCCCAGATAATCACCTTCGGGACGATGCAGGCGCGGGCAGTGCTAAGGGATGTGGGCAGGGTAATGGGAATAGCTTACGCGGATGTGGACCGCATCGCCAAAATGATACCTCCTGACCCGAGCCTCACTCTAAAGGATGCCTTGGAAAGCGAAGAAGAATTAAATAAGCTTTATAAAACCGACCCGCAGATAACCAAGCTCATTGATACCGCATTGAGCCTGGAAGGCTTAAACCGCCATGCTTCCATTCATGCTGCAGGGGTAGTAATCGCAGATAAGCCTTTGGATAATTACATGCCTTTATTTAAGTCCGCGGACGAACAGGTGACTACAGGTTACAGTATGGGCGTGCTTGAGAAGATAGGCTTGCTTAAGGTGGACTTTTTAGGTTTAAGGACGCTGACAGTTATTGATGAAGCGGTAAAATTGATTAAAGAAACAAAGGGGAAAGAGCTGAATATAGAAAAACTTCCCCTTGATGACCTTAATACCTTCAAATTATTGTCCTCAAGCCAGACTATCGGGGTGTTTCAGTTGGAAAGCACCGGTATGCGCGATTTATTGAAAAAGCTTGAGCCCAGCCGTTTTGAGGACCTGGTTGCGCTTTTAGCCTTATACCGTCCGGGGCCCATTGGCTCAGGGATGTTAGATGATTTTATGCAGCGTAAACATAACCGCGTACCTATCAGATATGACCATAAGAAACTGGAACCTGTCTTAAGAGAAACTTACGGGATCATGGTTTATCAGGAACAGATTATGCAGATAGCTTCCTCTTTAGCGGGTTTTAGCCTTGCTCAAGCAGATTTGCTGCGCCGGGCAATGAGCAAGAAAATCCCGGAAGTAATGGAAAAGCAGAGGGTAAACTTCGTTTCCGGATGCGTAAAGAATGAAGTGCGCGATAGCGTGGCAAATAAAATCTTTGACCTGATTGAATATTTTTCCGGTTACGGATTTAATAAATGTATTGTTGGCTCTACGCGAATAATTGACGCTGAAAGAGGCGGGTACACGACTGTAAGCGAATTATTTAAAAATAGACAGGCAGATAAATTTACATTTAGCTGCGACGAGAACTTAAAGATTGTTAAGGCTAGGATAAAGGATGTAGTTTTTAACGGGCTGAAGCCGGTCTACAAACTCAAGACCGCCCTGGGTAGGGAAATAACTGCTACTTCTAATCATCCCTTTTTCACTTTTAATGGATGGAAGAATCTTGGAGATTTGGTTTTGGGCGAGAGGATAGGCTTATGCTCTGGATTTCCTATCGATGGCAGTACATATTTGGAGCCGTATAAAATTATTTGCCTAGCAGGCATACTCTCTGAAGGCAATACTTGCCACCCAAGCGGAATTTATTTTTATAATAATAGCAGGGTACTTGTAGATGATTTTGTTGAAAATATTAATAAATTTAATGATACCGTTTCGAAAGTATACAAAAGAAGAGGTCGCTTTGAGGTATATGTTGGCACAGGAAAAGATACAAGATTCATAAAAGGACAGAAGCCTTGGAATAGCGGGTTTAATAAACAAGCCTATGAGAAGGCACAAAGTTTGATAGTGCATTACAAGTGTGGAGCAAGGCTATGGATAGATGAATTGGGTTTAGCCTACAAAAAATCGACCGAAAAATTCATCCCCCCAACGATATTTTCCTTAAGTGGCGAACAACTATCTCTTTTTCTGGGGAGGCTTTGGTCAGGAGACGGATTTTTGTTTTCGAAGAGCAATTCTATCCCATTTTATGCTTCTTCGTCATTTCAATTTTGTCAGCAGGTTCAGGATTTACTTCTGAGGCTCAATATCGCTTCGAAGTTTGTCAAAAAAACATTTAAATACAGATACAAAGGCGTCGTTAAGCTAATGGATGGTTATGTGTTATATTTATTTGGATATAGAAGCATAAAGATATTTATTGAGCGTATCTGTCCTCATATAATTGGGAGAGACAGGCAGAAAAAGGAATTAAATAGTTATTATAAATCTGTCGGTCCGAACTTGGAATCAAAAGACACATTGCCTCCGGAAATAAGAAAGATAGTAAAAGCCGAGAAAGAAAAATCCGGCTTGACGTGGAAAGAAGTTGAAAAACGGTCCGGTGTTTGCGTCAAGGAATTTTATGGCAGTGCGAAAAAATATAAGAAGGGATATAGGAGAGATACAATCTTACAGCTGGCCTATTTCTTTGAATCTAGTCAGCTTTTGAGGTTTGTTAATGCGGATATAATTTGGGATAGGGTGGAGTCAGTGGAGTATGCTGGCAAGGAAGAGACCTTTGATCTTGAAATAGATAGAATCCATAATTTTGTCGCAAATGGCATTATTGTGCATAACTCTCATTCAACCGCGTATGCTTTAATTTCCTACCGCACCGCATATCTAAAAGCAAATTTCCCCGTTGAGTTCATGACAGCGTTATTGACTTCTGAAAGGGATAATACGGATAAAATAGTAGAATATGTAAATGAATCTTCGAGGATGGGTATTGAGGTTTTGCCTCCGGATATAAATGAAAGCGAGATTCTTTTTAAGGCAGTTGATGACAAGACTATCAGGTTCGGGCTCTTGGCAGTAAAGAATGTCGGAGGGGGCGCAGTGGAATCTATTGTCAACGCAAGAAAGACGGGGCGGTTCATTTCTTTGGAAGATTTGTGCCAGCGCATAGACTTAAGGCTTGCCAACAGAAAGGTTTTGGAGAGCCTGATAAAATGTGGGGCAATGGATTATTTTAATATGCCCCGGGCGCAGATGTTTGCCAGTTTGGATACTTTGTTGGAATCCGCTTCCCGCTCCCAGAAGGAAAAGGCAAAGGGCCAGATTTCTTTTTTTGACCAGCATTTTAGCGATAACGGCTTTAAGGCGAGCCGCCTTAATTTACCCCAGATAAAAGAATGGCCGGAGCCGCAATTATTGGCCTTTGAAAAAGATATGCTCGGGTTTTATGTGAGCGGCCACCCTCTGGCGCGCTACGCCAGGCAACTTAAGCGCTTTGCCTCTGCCTCCACGCATAACCTGGAGCAATATAAAGACCAGGATGAAGTCAAGATAGTAGGCTTGATTTGCAAGATTAAACAGACCACTACCCGCGCAAAACAGGAGAAGATGGCTATCTTGAAATTAGAGGATTTAGACGGGATAGTAGAGCTTTTGGTATTTCCCCGCGCTTACCAAAAAGTCAGCCGGTATATCCTGCCGAATACTGTTGTCCTTGTAAGGGGCAATCTTAACTTACGCGAAGATACCCCTAAGATTATCGTAAATGACCTTTTTCCTATTGATGAAATCTACAGGATGATATCCGCCATTAATATCAACCTTTCGGGGATACGCGAGAATATATTTGAGAGCCTGAAAGAACTATTAGCCGCTTCAAGGGGCAGTATCCCTATTTACCTGCATTTAGATACCCCCACCAAGACGCGCACGCATATCGTAGTCGGGGACAGCCTCTACGTATCCGCGTCAGAGAACTTGATCCAGGGCATTGTGGACTTATTGGGGGAAGACCGCCTTTCGCTGGTAATATAAATCAGAAACAGTTTCCGAGTTGTTCGGGAAAGTGGGCATTCTGACCTCTCCTCTATCCCACTTTCCCGATTGAAATGGAAACTGTTTCTATATTTTAATTCTTGACATCATAACTTTTTGGTTTTAATATAGTTACAAACCCTTTGCGTGTAGTCTAGGGTCATTATTAAGGAGGAGCAATGACTAAAAAAGATATTATACTGAAAGTATCCGATGAAACCAATCTAAAGCAGCTGGATGTTAAAAAGGTTGTTCAGAAGACCTTTGATTTTATCGTAGAGGCGCTGGCCAGAGGCGAAAAGATAGAGCTGCGTAATTTTGGGGTCTTTAAGATAAAACAAAGGAAAAGCCGCACAGGCAGAAACCCCCGTACAAATCAAGTAATACCTGTCCCACCTCGCAAAGTGGTAGTCTTTAAGCCCGGCTTAGAGATGAAGCATAAGGTAAGGTAATTCTTTCTCGCACTATAATTATATGTATAAGAGCATCCCCGGCACACGAGATATTCTGCCAGATGAGGTATTTTTGTGGCAGGAGGTTGAAGATATAAGCCGCGGAGTTTTTGCGCGTTATAATTACAAAGAGTGCCGCCCGCCCCTGATTGAAGAAGCAGCGTTATTTGACCGGTCTCTGGGTGAATCCTCCGAAATAGTGCAGAAACAGATGTTCCTGATAAAAAATAAGGAGGAGTTGTATTGCCTGCGTCCGGAGGCCACAGCTTCTATCATACGCGCCTATATTGAAAACAGCCTGGATAAAACAAAAGGGTTCCTGAAGCTTTACTATATGGGCCCGATGTTCAGGCTTGAGCGGCCGCAAAAGGGGAGGTTAAGGCAATTTTATCATATTGGCTGCGAGGCAATAGGCTCAGAGGCGCCGGAATTAGACGCAGAGGTCATTGCATTAGCGGATAACCTGCTTAAGAGTTTTTCCATAGATAATTATACGCTGAAGATTAATTCATTGGGGTGCTCAAAGGACAGGTCCGGGCTTACAGAGGGTTTGCGTGATGCCCTTAAGCCGGAATTGTCAAATCTCTGCGAGGACTGCCACCTGCGCTTTAAAAAGAATATCCTGCGCATCCTGGATTGTAAAAATGAATCCTGCCGCAAAGTGATAGAGAAAATAAATATCTCTGACAGGCATTTATGCCCCGAATGCAAAGAGCACTTTTCTCTGGTCAAATTTGGACTGGATAATTTGGGCATATGCTATGAAATTACGCCCCGGCTCGTGCGCGGTTTAGATTATTACACCCGCACAGTCTTTGAAATCTCCCATCAGGACCTGGGTAGCCAGGATGCCCTGGGAGCCGGAGGCAGGTATGATAACCTGGTTAAGGAGTTGGGCGGCCCCCAATTAGGTGCGGTTGGTTTTGCTTTCGGGGTTGAACGATTGTTATTAGTCACAAAATTAGAAGGCCGCAAAGCCGCAGGTGAAAAGTTGGTTTATGCCATCAGCCTGGGAGACAAGGCAAAGGCGCATAGCCAAAAATTATTAGCCAATTTGCGCCGTAACGGCATTACCTGCGATACTGACTATGAGAATAAATCTTTAAAAGGGGCAATGCGTAAGGCCAATGATTTAAAGGCGAGGTTAGTCCTGATATTAGGTGAAGATGAGTTAAGGGATAATACGGTTACTCTTAAAGATATGCTTTCCGGCCAGCAGAAGCAGGTATTGCGGGATAAGCTGATAGAGGAGATAGGAAAGGCTATATGCTAAGGACGCACACCTGCGGAGAATTGAACTTTGCCGACATCGGAAAAGAAGTTACGCTCTGCGGCTGGGTAGCTACGCGCAGGGACCACGGAAAACTTATTTTCATTGATATCCGGGACCGCTGGGGCCTCGCTCAGGCAGTTTTTATCCCTAAAGAATCAGGGAGCGCCTATAGCCTTGCCCAGGATTTAAGAAGCGAGTTTGTAATCAAGGTAAAGGGGAAAGTCAACAAAAGGCCTTCCGGCACGGTGAATTCAAAATTAAGCACCGGTGAAATTGAAGTTTTAGTTTCTGAACTTGAAGTCCTAAATCCGAGCTTAACCCCAGCGTTTGAAATACAGGATGAGCTTGATATCGCAGAGGAGAGCCGCCTGAAGTACCGTTATCTGGATTTACGCAGAAAAAAAGTCTTTAATAATTTCGTCCAGAGGAGTAAACTTTACCGGATAATCCGCAGCTTTTTGGATGCCCATGATTTTATTGAATCCGAAACTCCTATCCTGACTAAATCTACGCCCGAAGGCGCAAGGGATTATTTGGTCCCATCGCGATTGAACGCCGGCGAGTTTTACGCTTTGCCCCAGTCGCCGCAGCTATTTAAACAGATCCTTATGGTAGCCGGTATTGAGAGGTATTATCAGATTGCCAAGTGTTTCCGGGATGAGGACCTGCGCGCTGACCGTCAGCCGGAATTTACCCAGCTTGATATTGAGATGTCTTTCGTGGAAGAGGAGGATATCTTTAGCCTTACAGAAGAGCTGATGCGGCGCGTAATGAAAGAATTAAAAGGCACAGAATTAAAGATCCCTTTCCCCAGAATCACCTTTGATGAGGCCAAGAAAAAATACAATTGCGATAAGCCTGACCTGCGCAAGGAAACGGGACTTGAATTTGCGTTTTGCTGGGTAATAGATTTCCCTTTATTTAAATTCAACCCTGAAGAGAAACGCTGGGAGAGCGAACACCACCCTTTTACTTCTCCGCGCAGGGAGGATATTGATTCCTTGGAGGATAAGCCCGAAACTGTAAAGGCGCGCTCTTACGACCTGGTTTTAAACGGTATGGAGATGGGTTCAGGCTCGATCAGGATTCACAACCAAGGGCTTCAAGAAAGGATTTTTAAGATTATCGGGCTCAATAAAGACGAGGCTTATAAGCGCTTCGGATTCCTGCTTGAAGCTTTTCAATTCGGTGCACCGCCGCACGGCGGGATAGCTTTTGGTTTGGACAGGCTCCTGGCTTTATTGTCAGGCGAGGAGAGTATCAGGGAAGTAATAACCTTTCCGAAAACCAGCGCAGGGCTTTGCCCGCTTACCGGCGCGCCTTCAGAAGTAGATGAAAAACAATTAAAGGAATTGCATTTAACCGTTAAAAAAGGGAGGGAGAAATGAGGTTGGCAGGATTAGTTTTGTTGGCGCTTGTTTTTGCTCTTTCGGGATGTGTAGTAAGGACATATCCGGTGACAAAAGACAGGGTGGACCAGGATCTGGCTGCCGGCAACAGAGGGTATCTGATGGGCCAGGCACCGGCTACAACTGAGAGCCCGGAAAGAAAATCTAGCCGTACTACGCGGGTGGTAGAAATAGAATTACACCCGCCGTTTAAGTTTGAAAAAATGCCAAAAACAAAAACAGAGCCTTTGCCGCAAATGCCTGAACAGCAGGTAACATCCGAAGATGATTCCCTTTGGGGAAACCGCGGATTGATAACGCAGGCCCAGGAGCCTGAAATTGAGGGCCAGGGTTTTGAAAGATATACAGTGCAAAAAGGAGATACCCTGCAGAAAATTTCCCAGAGATTTTATGGGACTACCCGCAAGTGGCAGAAGATATATGAGGCAAATCAGGATACCTTGAAGAGCCCGAATAAAGTTTATCCCGGCCAGGCGTTGAATATCCCCATGGATGCCATGGAAGGGGTAAAGGGCAAAGTCAAATAAGCCGCTTTGAGAGTTTCAAAAGATGGATAAGGTTGTAAAATTAGAGAGTTACCAGGAGGCGCGTTCGCTCCTTGGTTCCAGAGACGAAAACCTTAAAGTAATTGAAAAAGAATTTAAGGTTAAACTTTCCCTTCGCGGAGAGCATCTTAAAGTAAGCGGCAGCAGCCTCGGCGTTAAGAATGCGCTGAGCCTGGTTGAGCAGGTATTAAGCTCTATCCGTGAAGGCGGCCAGGAATTAACCAAGCCAGATTTATACTGCCTGATATCAAACCTGAAGGCCCCCAGAAAAAACGCTATATTGGATTTGCCTGATACAGGGATATTCCGCTCTTCGGCCGGTAAGTCAATCGGCCCTAAGACCAAGGGGCAGCGCGAATACGTAGAGGCAATAAAAGAATATGATATCGTATTCGGCCTGGGGCCTGCCGGGACAGGCAAGACCTACCTTGCTATGG
>JBFMBZ010000056.1:0-9687 GCA_040754615.1 Candidatus Omnitrophota bacterium
CATCAAAGACAAGTTTCATTTTTTCCCTGCTACCGTCAACAAATAAAACCTCACTAACGATACCGTCTTTGAGTTTAATTTGCGCTTTCTGGCCCGCATGGACCGCGAAACGGCCCCACATCCTTCCGCCAAGCATTAATTCCCCTGAAATATCGATTAAGATACCTTCTATGGTGACATCGCGATATCCTTTGAGGCGTGAGTTAGGCAGGTCAACAAAAGAATCCATCAAAGCACCTGCTTGATTGTCATAAACAAGTTTTGGCTCAACTGTGTCAATTACATTCCCCTTATTGTCCATGACCCGGACGCAAGCTACTATCCCTGAACGAACATCTATTTCCACAGGCGCCCGGGAGTATTTACTAAGCAACATCCAATCTCTACCTCCGACATGCAGGTTTCCTAAGGCGTCTATCCGGAATTGTTTTATAGTTGCATCTTCCAAAGTTTTCATCTCTTCTGCTTTAAGCGAAGAAAAGGTGCGTAAAACAATACCTGTCCTGTTATCTATGATGAATGGGACGTCTATCCATCTATTCTCAGCTACCAGTAATACCCTTGAAACAATTCCGTTCTTTATCAAAACTTCTACTTCAGCTGCGGGATAATTACTTAATTTTAGCCAAACAACACCTGCGAGTTCGAGGCGGCCGTCCTTATTCAAATAGAATTTTTTAATGGTGGCATCCTTTAATTCGGCTAACCTGGATTTAGATAGTTTAATAAAGGAACCAATAAGTGCGTTTGTGGTATTGTCAAAAATAAGGGAAGAATTAACAATATCCACCGGCGAAGCGGAGCCGGATTCTGAACCCTTGATGTTTCCTGGGTTCTCAGGGAAAAATGTGTCCAATACCCTCCTCTCTAATCCAGCTACAAAGATGCTGAAATCAACTGATTCGATGACATCATATCTTCTTACAGGGAAACCTTCATTGCAGCTTTGAAAGGTATATGCCGCCTTATCAACACCCATCGTTATCATTCCACTTTTGACCAATTCATTCAAAACCAGATACTGGTAAGCGGTTTTCATTGCATTGTGCAAGATTTCTCTTATGGCAGGCTCAGACAGCTCGGCTGAGCGTTCAAGCACTCCTATAAAAATATATATGAATAGGGCAAATTTAATAAGCGGGGATGGGGAAAAGGCTATGGCGTAAATTAAGAAAATCACTCCCTTCAGGCAGGTCTCAATGACAAAAGAAGCCTTGGTATTATAAAATATCGTTATCTTGCCGATAACTTCGTTGTGTTCTATGTTTGGCAAAATCTGTGTGCAGGAGTCATCCCGGAAGAAAATGAATTTTTTAATCACCTGCAAGATGAGGTTTAAGCCGAGAGAAAAAAGGTAACCAAAGTCAAGCCTAAAAAGTAAATGCATAAATCTGGTCAAAAGATTTAGAGGGGGGATAATAAATGTGCTGTGCCGTATTGAGAAATCTACCTCCTGTAAATCTGCCAGCATTTCCAGGCACTCCTTAAGGCTGGCCGCAGAAACCCCCTCCAGGAAACAATCTTCAGGGCGCAGCTTTTCCATCAATTCTTTTGCTTTCTTCCGCAGCTTTGAGTCTTTGTTTTCAAGCGGAGAGGCACCGGAGGCAAAATCGTCATCTTCCGAGTCTCCGCTCTTTCTTTGCTGTTGGAGTTTTTGTCCTTCTCTCACCTTTTTTATATGATTAATAGCGGGAGTTACATATTGATTCAGGGCCTTAACCACTTCGGATAAAGATGGATCTTTCTGCCCAGCTAATAATTCCTCCCATTGCGCTAATGCATAATCGCAAGGTCTTTGCGCTGTCACAATGTTTGGTTTACGCCCGTTGATGGCCTTGGTTGCCTTTATTAAGATTGAAAAGAAAGCCATCAGCTCTATCTTCCTATCATCTCCCAATGCTTTATAACTGGCCTCTAAGGATTCGGGGATATTTTCGTTTACTCCGGATTTAAACAGCATTTGCCCTAATTGCCCGCGCGCGCCTTTCTCCTGCCATACGCTTCTTATATCTCCTTGAACCCTCTTTTTTAGCGACTGCGGGAAACCTGTATAAGCCTGCTCCGTAGATATTTTTTTGTCTAGCCCTATCTCCTTCATTTTCTGCACTACTGCTTCTTTTTTCATGCTTCCCAGGCCTATTCCGGAGAATTCATCTGAATCAAGAAAAGCCTTAAGTTTCTCGTCTTTTAAAACACCGCGAAGCTGCATAAATTGCTCTAAAGTCATGGTTATGCTGTATATTTCTTCTCTCTTGGTATTCTCGGACAGCTCCGGAGGCAAAGCCGGGTTAAAGTTAGACAGGTTCCCGTTTATTGGTTGCAGGCTTCTCTCTTTTTTAAACAATCCCAATATATTCATAGCAAGCAAAGACATTTTATCTTCACTGGGGGCATAGGCAAATTCTTCCGAAATAATAAACGCTCTCACCGCGGGGCATACCAAGGCAGTTCTAAAATTTACAAATTGAAGTAGGGATAAGTTTATCACTTCTGCTTCTATGGCTATCTTCCTCTTAAAATGGGAAGTGAAAGTTACCATATGCGTTATACCCAAATCTATATTTCTCTCTACCGCATACCGTAATACCTCAAGCCAAACATCGCATTTTTTACCGGAGATATGACGTATAAATTCGCAATCTTCGGCTATCTCTTGAATTGCGCCATTAACAAGCCCTCCCCTCCTTTGTTTACTGTGAAGCCGAAGCCATTTATCCGTTTGTCCGCCGAACACCTCTTTTCTTAATTTTATGAACTCTCTTTTATTTATAGAGGAACTGCTTCGTAACACCGGCGATCCGGCGCTGCCCTTACCTTTTGCCCTTTTATATGAAAGCCAGAAATTACGGGTCTCTTTTTTTCCAAAATCATAGTCCTTAATCCAGATGGCCCGATGTTCTTCATTTAAGTAAATGACCCTAGCTATCCCCGAAGGAAACACCGCCATATTAATGGAGGAAATGCCCCTGATAATAGGCCGCGGCTTTTCGTCAACTACAAACCTCCCAACTCCCCTTTGTCTCAATTTCTTTTTCAATTTAGATAACGCAATGAGTTCGCTGTTGTGGAGCCTTATTTTTTCAGAGACCACAGTAGTGATTATCGCAACGGAACCTTTTAAGATTCCGGAAACGTCTTCAAAAGTTTCGTCTAATTTCTTTCCGGAAGCCCATGCATGAGCTAATCCCAAGCCAAGACCTCCTATAATCGCAACCCCAACGCACCCCGTTATCCTAACAGCAATGAGCGGTTTCCCATCCTTAAGCACTGCTGATTCTCCGACCAGGATGCCCGCGAATCTGTCATTATCACGGAATTCCTCAAGCCCCAGAGAAGTATCAGGGCCGGCTCTATTGCGTGAACTCACCGGTGAAGAGCCTTCGCCCTCCCTTTCAAACAAGGAAACCAGGAATTTAAATGCCTCTTTGTCGTTATCCGGATACAGCTTACAGGCTATAGCCGCTAAATTAGGGCCGGCGGTACAGTTTTCTCCGTCGTGGTTAGTAGCTTTTAGCAGTGCCTTTGCTAATTCCCGTAATTGTGCACCCTCTTGCTTCGCGCCTAAATTTAAAAACTCGGCATAGAAAATATCAAACCCCTTTCTTTCTTTAGAAGCCAAATACCAAAATGCCTCTCCGAAACAATCCATTTCATCTTTTAATTTCAGTGCCACTGCAATAAAATGCCCGAATTCATGCATAAGGTCAGAAGACTCCCATTTCTCTGACAAAATAATAAAGTGCCTTCTATAGAAATCAGAATAGAAATATTCCGCCTCGCCGGCTTCCCTGAAGCGCTCTTTTTCTTCAGCAGCTGCTTTTATAACCTTTCTTAAGGTAAAATAAGGATAAAACAACCATAAACCTATAATCAAGGGGAACCAAAGCATATGCTTAAAATAGCCAAAAAGCTCTTTTAAGATAAGAAAGGTGGCTAACAAATTAGCTAACCGAAGCAGGCGGTAGCAGATTTCAAGAAGGCTATAGTAAAAACTTCCATGGCGTAACCGTAACCTGTTGATTTGTGAAAGGATAACTTTTGCATCCGTAGATTCAGGCTCAATAAACCTGTCTAAGGCCTCCCTTAGATATTCCCGGATTTTCTCTTTGTTTTCTAAAACGAAGTGTATTCTAATGGTGCTTACGGCTTTTTGCACGTCGCTACGATATTCAGGAGAATCCTCTTTTTTACCTTGCTTACCTCTTAGCAATTTTGAGATAAAATTTAGGGCCATAAAACTAAAGAATGTCAGCATTAAAAATCCGGCCAGCCCCTCTATAAAATTGGGTATTTCGCGCACCGGCGCGATGAATAAATCCGTAACTGGAACAGATAAAGGATTCAATTCTTTAATAACTGCGGGCGTCAAAGGCGAAGCAGCTCTTTCTCGTGTGGTTGTGTTTTCAGGGCCGGGCAAGAGCATGGGTTTTTCAAATATGCTAAATACCGCCTGCCTGAGGAAAGGCGTAACCTGAGAATATCCCGGGATTTCTTTTTTAAAAACAACCGGCAATAAGCTTTTCAAGTTGAGTCCTAATGTTATTAATTCTTTGGCATAGACTAATCTTTCTATCTCATTTGAAGAAACCCTGTTCTGAAAGATTAAAAGCATTTTCCTATTCAAAGTACAAACAGAAACTCCCAAAGCAGCGGCGGCACAAGCCATCTCCCCCTTATAATGGAAGAATGCAGCTAAAATAACAATTTTTTCAATCAAATCCCATTTGACTTTGTCTTGACCTGGTTTATATTTCTCCCTCATTGCTAAGAGGTCTATTTTATGAACAGAGATACGCTTATATATAGTTGTCAGTCTAATTCCTAAGAGATCGGCAGCTTCTTTACATATGCATCCCGTTGCTTCTAAAGCAGCGATTGTTTCTTGTATTTGGATATTTTTTCTGAGATACCTTCCAGTATGATTCTTTATGTCGATGCCGTGCTCTTTACAATATTTCGAAATGCCTCCTTCAGTCTTATTCAAAAGCATTGCGGCATTAGTAGTGGTTCCTCCTTCTTCCAGCGCTTCTACAATCGCTTTAGTGATAAACCATTCTTCGATTGCTTGGCCGTCAATACCGTATTTATCAAGCCACGTATAAAATGTCTGTCGGGAAATACCTAAAAGAGAAGCGGCTGCCTTTTGGTTACCCCCGGTTTTCTCCAAAACATCGAAAAGTTCTTGCATTGTTACTGTTGCCTTGGTTAAATTCCTTTTTTCTTTTGTCTCCGGAGGGAGTAAAATAGGGACGGTTCTATTTTCTGAATCCACCGGCGAACCGGCAGTCTCTATGATACCGGTAATTTTGTCTTTATTTTTGAGATGCCAATCATCAAAACTCTCCCCGTTAAAATATTGCAAACGGCCACAGAAGGTTGTTAAGGCCCCTTTGTCATCAGCGATTAACTGCAATTTCAACTTTTCTCTAAGATTACGAACATCAGCCATCATGTAATTAAACACATCATTATCAAATACGCTAGTCCGTATGCTTAATGTATAAAGAAGTATGGATAAAAGCCCTGAATTATTCCCTTTTAATACATAAAGGTCATCTAAGTTAAGAGATAATGCCGCCAGTTTCTCAATTAGGGCCTCACTATTAATATTGGCCTTTGCAAGCATCTCTTCAATAAATTCAAACTGCATAACCCCCTTAAATCTGCCGTTTATACCTATCTTAGTCCATGGCTTAGGATTCGGATATTCTTCTTCAACTCCGAAGCTTTCTCTGTTTTCTTCAAAAACGAGCCTGTAAATTGGACAGTTAAATGGGAATGGTGCGCCTGCAGTCTGAAGCAGGAGATACCCGAACTGCTGGACTGAATACCCTACCAGCCAGGCATCAATTTCTTTTTTATGCCTCGTATATTTTTCTTTTCCGAAATAACCGGATAAGAACCGTTCAATTAAGAGACTGGGCGGGCAGAGTTCATTATATTGTTCTCTCGTGGCCCTGGAAATATGATGAAGAATATCTGCTAATTGATAACGAGATAACAGGTCGACCCGGGAAGAAACAGGCGCCTGATTCAAGATGCCCTCTATAGGAAGGAACCCTTCCCAATCGCCGATAATGATACGGTCTTCAGCTAATAAATAGTAAAGGTTTTCCGGGCCAAATGTGTTGTGGATTCTACCCCTATTATGTTCCTTTTTTAACTCATAACCGACACTATGCTGTTTAAGAACCATTAAAGCCGCCATCTCTGCTTTTGTCTTGCCGGTAAATTCTTCGATTTGCGGGGCCCAAAGAGAACTTGTCATATAGTGGCTCATCCTAAAATCTCTGGCAACCGGTTCTGCAAGGCTTACTGCGCCCATGGCTTTTTCTTTACCCGTTACTTTATCCGGCATAGCTATGTCAGGAAATAGGGCAAATGTTATCGGGATTAAACAGTTAGGCCTCTCCTCTTCAATTGCCGCATCGAAAAGAATCTGTAAAGTGCCGTAATATTCCGTTGCAGCTCTATGGTAGGGGTCATATCCGATAGGCATTGTGCTTTCCTCGGCAGAAACGGTCACAGTTTCCAGGTTTTTGTCAAATGCGACTGCCGGTAAAACATTTAGTTGAGCTATATTGACAAAATCTTCAGGCATATTGAAACCAACCCCCTTATGCTTTATACCCTTAACAGGTTCATTCATAATGAATATCTTCCCATCCACAGGCTCAAATACGCTCCTGGATACGCCCCTTACTTTCTCAGGATAAGCTGTGCTTGTCCTAAAGAGGCCGCCTCTTATTCTCATTAAGTTATCTATATTAGTAGTGTAAATTTCTTCTAGTTTCTTAATAAAATCGGGGATTTGTCCTCTTAGCACATACAGTTGTGGGGTTAATAGGTAAATAGCCCTTCTGTCTCCTGTCACAGTCTTTGTAGGCAGAATTTCTTTTTCAAAATCAGTGGGCTCTCCTTCGGTCTTTAACTTGTTAGAGATTTTATACCTGACTGCAATACGTGCCACTGCGCCAGCTACTAAATACCTAAATACCGGCCTCTTCAGCCAGTTCTGAAACGTAGAATCCCTTTCAAAAGTAAAGCCTGCGCTAAGTTTTAATGCCCCTATTTCTTCTTCATTTAATGTATCTCTAAGCAAATAAAGGCGGGTGTTTTGACGCACAATCTGGTCTTTGAGCATGGGCGAATCATTATCCCTCATCCTGTCTCTAGCCAGTAATTCTCCGATAATTAACCTCTTCTCGCCTACAGGGATAAATCCGGCATAATTAATTAACATTTCATTAACTGCCCCGAGGATAATGCGCTCATACATAACATCCTCTTGAGATACCTCTTCTTGGGCCGCAGGATTAATTGCGCCTGAAACAATTATCAGATTCTCAGGCGGAGGATTCGTCAGTTCTATTAACTTTAAGCCCAGCTCTTCTGACCCGATATCATCCAGAATCTCTTCAAAAGATAGCGCCATACCATTGAATAGCCTGTGCGTTGCATAAACTCCCACTGTATCGGAGCCCGGGCTGACTTCTAAATACGCTGCTTTTCCGCTTACGCTTCTATTTTCTAATTGCTGTTGAACAAATTTCAGTTGGGGAGGGAATTTGTCAAATGATGGCCTTAGGCGGTGGATGAATTTTCCCGGTTCACTGCCTTTCAACTCTCTATCTAATATCCATCTAACAGCTTTTACTACCTTTCCATTAATTGGCGAACCGACGCCGACCCTTTCCGGCCCCGCAGGCCGAATAGGCTCTACCCCGCAGGCCGATTCGATGGGATAGGTTTTCGGGATGACCGCAGGGACAATTATGCTTGCGCGGTTTAATGAGCGAACGACTCCGTAGCCCTTCTTTTTCCATAAGACATTATTCTCAATATGCCACAATACCCATAAGAGCTGCCCGAAATTTATAACTTTCTTTGTGCGAACGAGGTGTATAAGCAAATCAAGCAGTGCCACCATTGCATCAGGATGAAATCTATCAGCCAGTGCAACAGAGCGCGCGGAATTATCAGCCAGTTTATGAATAACTAAATTCAAACCATTGGTATCCTTGATTTCCCCGCATATAGCGCCCTGAGAGATAAGCATGCTCACCTTGGCAATAACCTCAGGCACTCTGCCATCCCCTAATTTGATAAAGACTCCTATTTGCTCTATATTAGAAAGCAATTCAGGAAGGGTTGTAATATACCTGGCGGCAAAACCAGCATAGTAGCCTTCTAAGGAAGAAAGCACTTTATCCTGCCAGGCTCCGGCTCCTTCTGTAAAAGTTCCGGTTTTTTCTATAACGAAAGCTAAATCATCTATGTTCCTGATATACCTTATGGCAAAATTTGAAATAAAGCTCTTTAAGGCGGTGATAGCTTTGCCTTGATATATACCGGCTTCCTCGGTTGCATAAACAACAGCCTCTCCAACTCTTTCTATGACAGGCAGTAATTCCCTTAACCCTTCCGCTTCAATTAACGAAATAAGCCCGGAGAGCGCAGTTATCGCATGCGGCTGGTTATAGCCTGCCTTCGCCGTAGCTGTAAGTATGGCGTGCTTTATCCTCCCTGCATCGGCAGCAAAATCACAAAACCCTCCGGAGTTTCTTAGCACGTTCTCAAGGGAAAGTAACTGAATTACCGCGGCAATAATCCGCGGTTGCATTAAGCCCAGATACTTTGAAGACTCTTCTAAACACTGAGCCAAATCTTTACAATCTCTTTCTCTTATGCCGGTTCTTCGCGCTATATTTGCGAATACCTGAAGGTCATCCGGCTGCATGGAATTCATTATCTCCCGGTAAACAGATGGGTAATGCCCCCGCAGTTGAGCTGTGTTTGTATAAATTGAAACCACCACAGAATAACCTGTTTCAGGGTATAACTTCTTTCCCCCTGCTACGGGAACGCCATCAATGAAAACTAACGAGTTTACTGCTAATTGAGCGATAAAATCCAAATATTGCTTCCTTAGGATGGAATAATCATAATCATCAGTCTTTATTGCTTCGTCAACTAAGAGGATATGAATGGGTTCATTCCTTTTAAATAGGGCATGGAATACTGATGCGCAGAAAACCTTCAGGATGCAATCGTCAAACAATCCGCCTGTAAGAGAGAGAGAAATCCTCTCCCCAGAAGAAATGCGGTCAATAAAATCACCGATGCGCTTCATATGCCCATCGTAGATAATTGTCGGCTGCCAAATAGAGTGCGCCTGGCGGATAACCGAAATACCCATCTCTTTTAAGATTTTACATAACCTCTTCTCTGCCTTTTTCTGCCGCCGGCCATAATCCTTTACCGTCCATAAACCCACCACCCCATTAATGGGGACGGTTCTATTTATCAGAGAAGAAGAGGCTTGTGCCCGGCCCATCATAGCCAGGAAAGTTTCTCTTAAATATTCATCCGGATGGCCTGCGTATCTTTTCACGAGTACACGGGGATTCCCTTCAAGCTCTCTTGCCCTCTTAATTGCTTCTGCGGGAAACCTTGTTTCTCTCTCTACAAAAATACAAAACTTCTTAAACTTATTAGTGTTCGGGTATGTCCTTATAAAGAGTGTCCAGAATCCGAAACGGTCTAAATCGTAACGAAGAATGATTCCTAATGCCTTTGCCTGCTCTTCGGGTGAAGCCTTATGGAAATACCTGATTTTTTCTACTGCCATTTTTTCCGAACCCGCAACGCACCTGCCTGCGCCTATTACTGCGATTCTCCATAAAA
>JBFMBZ010000057.1:0-15890 GCA_040754615.1 Candidatus Omnitrophota bacterium
GAGGGCATGGATTTGATCCGCAAAATCAAGGCGATTTACGCCAATTATAATTTTAAGACTCAGATAATCGTGGCTTCTGTGCGTAACCCTTTGCACGTAGTAGATGCGGCCCTCGTGGGCGCAGATATCGCGACTGTGCCTTTTTCTGTGATAGAACAGCTTATAAAACATCCGCTCACCGATATCGGGATTCAGAAGTTCCTGGAGGATTACAACAGGACTCCTAAGTTCACCGACACCTTAACCGTAAATGATAAAATCACAACTTCCAAATGAATCCCGGTTTTTAGGGAGGGATTCATTGCGTTTTCTGTTTCTGTCCATAATCCTTCTTTTTTTTCAATCCTCATATGCCCAGGAACCCAAAGAAGGAAAAGACAGCCCCCTTATTATTAACGGCGATAACGTAGAGTATTCTACCGATAGTAAAGAAGTCATTGCTTCCGGAAACGTAGAAGTTATTTACAAGGGCAGCCGGCTTACCTGCGGCAGGTTGTCCGTGAATACCGAGACAAAAGAAGGCCTTGCAGAAGGCAATGCCCGGCTTGACGATCAAAGAGGGGTTATTGAAGGCGAGAAGATAATATACAATTTTCAAAACAAGACCGGGACCATCGTTAACGCGCAGTTTCGCTCCAACCCTTATTTTGGCAGGAGCGAAAAAGTTGAAAAAGTAAGCGATGCGCAATTCGTGGCTCTTTCGGGTTATGCCTCTACCTGCAGCTTCAATAAGCCTCACTACCGTATTAAATCAAAAAAGATTAATTTTTTCCCCAATGACAAGATGCAGGCAAGGGGCAACGCATTTTATTTAAAAAATACCCCTTTATTCTATCTTCCCAGATACAATCATAGCCTAAAGGAGCCTTATATGCACGTGCGGGTATCTCCGGGCAAAACCAAGGATTGGGGGCCTTTTGTTTTGTCGGCCTGGAGGTATAACCTTACTCCGAATATTAACGGAAGAATTTATTTTGATTACAGGCAGGACTTGGGGGTAGCAGAGGGTTTTGGCGCCAATTACAATACCGATTTATTCGGCAAGGGAGACCTCAAATATTATTATACCCAGGAGAGGTCCAGAAAATACCCGGAATCTACCCCTGCGGAATTTCAGCGCTATTTTGTGCGGCTTCGCCACAGCTGGCAGATAAGCGAACAGTCTAACGCTATTCTAGAGCTGAACAAGATCAGCGATGAGAAAAGAAAGGTTTTGGATACGCAGGATGATTTCCTGAGGGATTATTTCTTTAGGGAATACGAAAGGGATTCCCAGCCGCTCTCCTATGCTTTATTCCACCATAATTTCCGCTATTCCAGCATGGATTTCCTTGTGCAGAAGAGGGTTAACCACTGGTTTGACCATATAGAAAAACTTCCGGAAGTTAAATATTCGTTGCCGAGCGCGCAAATCGCGGATTCCCCCTTATATTTTGAAAACTCCAGTTCCCTGGCCAGTATGAATAAGAAGGTGCCTCCGGAGGAGGAGAACGTGAACCGGTTTGATTCTACCCAGAAATTCTCTTTACCTTTAAGAATGCTTTTCCTGCAGGTAACTCCTTTTGTATCGGACCGTCAGACAGTTTATGATAAGGGCGCAGATGGCAGTTCCCTTCCCGTAAGGACTATTTTTTCCAGCGGCGCTGATATGAGCACGAAGTTTTTCAGGATATTTAACTTCAAATCAAAGTTCTTGGGAATGGAAATAAACGACTTAAGGCATATAATCACTCCCACAATCGGATATGCGTACACGCATGAGCCTACGATTGCGAGTAGTGACCTGCGCCAGATTGATACCATTGATGCCATCACTAGGAGCAATACCGCAACCCTATCTTTCTCCAATAAATTGCAGACAAAGCGCGGGGGGAAAAGCCTGGATATGGTGGATGTGTTGACTTCCACTACATACATATTCAAGCCGAATACCGGAGATAAATTAGGGAGCAACTTTTCGGATTTTCTCTTTGACATAAAACTCTTGCCGTATTCGTGGCTGCGTATAGACTCAGACCTTACTTATAAACATTCAGGGAACAGGTCAGACGATAATTACGGCCGTTTTTCCAATGCAAATTACGATATCAATTTTGATTTCGGCAAAGACAGGTCCTTTGGCCTGGGAGAGCGCTACCAAAGAAAAGGGGGAAACGAAATCATTCACAGCCTTAACTGGCGTTTTACCCCTAAATGGAAGTTCTCCTCTTATCACCGCTGGGAGCGGGGCCATGATGTCACATTAAAACAAGGCATAAAAGAGCAGCAGTATATAATTTCAAGAGACTTACACTGCTGGAGCATGGATTTAACGTATAACATAAAAAGAGGAGAAGGGGAAACTATTATGCTTGTGTGCCGGCTCAAGGCCTTCCCGGAAATGGAATTCAGCCTGGACCAGAGTTACCACAAGCCAAAGCCGGGTTCGCAGGTAAATCCGTAGAAGCTGTATCATGTGTTATGTATCAAGTGTCATGATACTTGATACATGTTGTCTATAACATAGAGAGGAGAAAATGAATATATCAATCATTGGTTCCGGATATGTCGGGTTAGTCACCGGGGCATGCTTTGCGGAATTAGGCAATAAGGTCCTATGTGTGGATAATGATTCTAAGAAGATCGCTCAACTATTGAAAGGGAGAATCCCTATCTATGAGCCCGGCCTTGAGGAATTAATCAAAAATAATATGAAGCAAAAAAGGCTCAACTTTACTTCCGGCATTAAAGAGGCTGTCCGCACCTCGGAAATAATTTTTATCGCAGTGGGCACTCCGCCTTTACATAACGGCGAAGCTGACCTGACGAGCATAGAATATGTGGCTAGCCTTATTGCCTCTCATATGAACGGTTACCGGCTTATAGTAGAAAAATCCACTGTCCCCGTCCAGACGGGCCAGTGGGTTAAGCATACCATTGACACCCATATCAAGCATAAGGTTAAATTTGATGTGGCTTCTAACCCGGAGTTCTTAAGGGAGGGTTCGGCAATTAATGATTTTATGCACCCTGACCGGATAGTCATCGGAGTGGAATCGAAAAAGGCGCGGGATATTTTGACCAGCCTATACAAGCCACTGAATGCGCCCATAGTTGTTACCAACATAAAATCCGCGGAGTTAATCAAACATGCCTCTAATGCGTACCTGGCAACCAAGATTTCATTTATAAATGCGCTCTCCTGTATTTGCGACAAGGTAGGGGCGGATGTGCGTCAGGTCGCCGAGGGCATGGGCTTGGATAAAAGGATAGGGCCTGCCTTTCTAAATGCCGGTATCGGTTACGGAGGGAGCTGTTTTCCCAAGGACCTGGACGCCTTCATCACAATTTCCGAGAAGATCGGTTATGATTTCAGGCTCTTATCGGCGGTAAAAGGCATCAACGAAGAACAAAAAAGGGCTCTGTTAAGAAAAATAAAAGACGCGCTCTGGATAATAAAGGACAAGAATATCGGGGTGCTCGGATTAGCCTTTAAGCCCAATACGGACGATATCCGCAATGCCCCTTCAGTTGAGCTTATCCAAATGCTCCTGGAGGAAGGGGCTAAGATAAAGGCGTATGACCCTCAGGCGATGAAAAAGGCTAAAGAGATACTCCCTGCCGGGGTAAAATTCTGCCGGGATTCCTACGAAGCTGCCAAGGGTTCTGATTGCCTTTTGATTGTCACTGAGTGGGATGAATTTAAAGAGCTTGATTTTTCGAAAGTGAAAAAATTGCTGAAGAGGCCGCTCGTAATTGACGGCCGCAACATTTACGAACCCGCTACCTTGAAAAAACTGGGGTTTAAATACTACGGTATAGGCAGGGGGCAGGATGGGTAACAGTTTGATAACCCTAAGGGAAAAAATTAAGAGAAAAGAGATCAGGCTTTGCGTGGTCGGGTTAGGTTATGTGGGCCTTCCCTTAGCCATTGAATTCGCAAAGAAAGGCTTAGAGGTCTTGGGGTTAGAAATAGATAAAGAAAGGCTCAAACGCCTCTCGAGGAAAGAATCATATATCACGGATGTTCCGGAAGAAGAATTAGGCAAAGTCTTGAGGCAGGGAAAATTAACCGCATCTTCACAATTCAGCCTTCTGGAGGGGGTTGATTGTATTATCATCTGTGTGCCTACTCCCTTAAAAAGAAAATTCCATCCGGACATTTCATTTATTACGCAGGCAGTAAGGTCCGTATCTAAACATATCAAGAAGCCCAGCCTAGTTATCTTAGAAAGCACGACCTATCCGGGGACCACGGACGAAGTCATCCTGCCATTACTTGAAAAATCCGGATTAAGGCACGGAAAAGATTTCTATCTTTGTTTTTCTCCGGAAAGGATTGACCCCGGTAACACCAAATACCCGTTAAGCAGAATCCCCAAGGTTATTGGCGGCATAACGCATGAAGCCGCGGCCTTAGGAAAACTCCTTTATGAGATTATAATTGATAAAGTGATGCCTGTTTCTTCTGCGAAAGTAGCGGAGACGGCAAAATTACTGGAGAATACCTTTCGCATTGTGAATATCGGCCTGATAGATGAGCTGGCAATGATGTGCCATAAGATGGGCATTAATATCTGGGAAGTTGTTGAAGCGGCAAAGACAAAGCCATTCGGCTTTATGCCTTTTTACCCCGGCCCTGGCGTGGGCGGGCATTGCATAGGCAAGGACCCTCTGTATTTGTATTGGAAGGCAAAGTCTTTCGGTTTTAAATCGCGCTTCATCAAACTCTCTTCCGATGTTACAAATTATATGCCGCAATATGTCGTAGAGCGTGTTTTGGATTTGCTCAAAGCGAACGAGCTGCCATTAAATAAATTAAAGGTATTGGTCATAGGAGTTACTTATAAGAAAGATGTAAAGGACTTAAGGAAATCTCCGGCTTTAGATATGATTGAAATATTGCAAAAAAGGAATGTCAGTGTTTCTTATTATGACCCTCTGATACCTTTTTTAAAAATAAATACGATTAACCTCAAATCCATAACTTTAAATGCCGCAAACCTGCGCAATTTTGATTGCGTGGTAATAACTACAGACCATTCAAAGATAAACTATGCGCTTTTACTGCGTAGCGCAAGGCTTATATTCGACACAAGGAATGTATTTAAAGGAAAAGAGAATCCAAGGTTGGTGAGGCTATGAGCAGGTTTCTGGTTACCGGAGGTGCGGGCTTTATCGGCTCGCACATTGTGGAAGCGCTCCTTAAGAAAGGCCATTTTGTGAGGGTCCTGGATAATTTCTCAAGCGGCAAACCCCAAAATTTAAAATTTACCTATCATCTTCCGCCTGCGGCCTATGGCCTAATAAGGGGCGATATCCGCGACCGGCTAACCTGCGAAAAGGCCACCAAAGGCATTGATTACTGTTTGCACCAGGCAGCCCTAAGAAGCGTGCCAAAATCATTGCTTAACCCCAAAGAGTATAACGATGTCAACATAAACGGGACATTGAATATGCTCCAGGCGTCTTTAAAGAATAAGGTCAAGAGGTTTGTCCTGGC
Organism: Candidatus Omnitrophota bacterium; assembly: GCA_040754615.1. Taxonomy (GTDB): domain Bacteria; phylum Omnitrophota; class Gorgyraeia; order Gygaellales; family Profunditerraquicolaceae; genus JBFMBZ01. The sequence continues at coordinate 5,483 of JBFMBZ010000057.1, forward strand.
TTCTTCAAGCTCTGTTTATGGCGACACAGAAGTTTTCCCGGAAAAAGAAGATTTCTCTCCCCAGCCCTTATCGCCTTACGCCTTGACTAAGCTGGCAGGAGAGTATTATTGCCGGATCTTCAGCCTCTTTTACGGCTTAAGCACGGCTTCGTTACGTTATTTTAATGTCTTCGGGCCCCGCCAGGCCCTTGACGACGAATATGCAGTGGTAATCCCAAAATTTATCTGGTGCTTATTAAATAATCAGTCACCCCCTATTTATGGCACGGGCAGGCAATCCAGGGATTTTACATTTGTGGAAAATGTGGTCTTGGCTAATCTTCTGGCTGTCAAGGCAGCTAATTTAAAGGGGGAGGTTTTTAATGTCGCTTCGGGAAGAGACTATACCATCTTGGAGCTGGCAAAAATACTGAATAAAATATTAGGCAAGAATATAAAACCCATTTTTCTAAAGCCCAGGCCCGGAGATGTATTTAAGACGAATGCGGACTTGAGCCGTTCTAAGAGAATTTTGGGATTTCGGCCCCAAGTAGATTTTATGTCGGGCCTTGGGAAAACAGCGGAATATTTTAAAGGGATACCTTAGAAAGGTAGATATGCGAAAAATGAGGGTTTTGATTACAGGCGCAGCGGGCTTTATCGGGTCGCATTTATGCGACCGGCTTATTAATGAGGGCTTTGAGGTTATCTGCGTGGATAATTTCGTTACCGGAAGCCCCAAAAACATCAGGGGCCTGTTAAAACATAAGAGATTCAGTTTTGTAAAACAGGATGTAACCGAGCGTATTGCTATAAAAGGCCACTTAGATTTTGTTTTGCATTTCGCTTCCCCGGCTTCTCCGGAAGATTATTTACGCCTGCCTATTGAGACCCTCAGGGCAGGCTCAGAAGGAACGCACAATGCGCTGGAACTGGCAAAATCAAAAAAATGCGCATTCTTGCTTGCTTCTACTTCTGAGGTTTACGGGGACCCGCTGATGCACCCTCAAACCGAAGCTTACTGGGGCAATGTCAATCCCGTGGGCGTGCGTTCCTGTTACGACGAATCTAAGCGTTTTGCCGAGGCGCTGACTATGGCTTATCATCGCGTCCATAAGCTGGACACAAGGATAGTGCGGATTTTTAATACTTATGGCCCCAGGATGAGAATCCACGATGGAAGGGTGGTCCCTAATTTTATTTACCAGGCACTGAACAATAAACCCTTAACTGTTTATGGAAGCGGCAGGCAGACCAGGAGTTTTTGTTACGTTGATGACCTGATAGAAGGGATCTTCAGGCTGATGCATAAGAATGTATCTGAGCCGGTAAACTTAGGCAACCCCAAAGAGTTTACTATTTTAGAATTATCTAAGTTAGTGATTAAAATCTCCGGAGCAAAAAGCAAGGTTATTTATAAACCCCTGCCTCAAGACGACCCCCGTCAGCGTAAGCCCGATATCGCAAGGGCCAGGCGCATTCTCAACTGGTCACCCAGAGTAGGCTTAAGCGAAGGGCTGAAAAAAACCATAACCTCCTTTGAGGCAAAGTGTTAGGAAAATAAAAAAAGAAAGCGGTTTCCTTGACAATTTCCCCTGCGATGTGTTATACTTAATAATCTTAATTGCGCTTGAGGAGTGAGTTTATGCTGCTGGATATAATCTTGAAGTTAAACTGGGTAGATATCCTTTTTGTAACCGTTTTATTAAGAACGTGTTTTGTTTCTTTTAAAACCGGGTTTACCGTTGAGTCGTTTAAGTTACTGGGTATCCTGTTTTCCATTTATGTTTCCTGCCATTATTATACCGCGCTCTCTGACGTAATTCAGAAATACTTCCCCACTGAGAAATTCCCGCTTGAGTTCCTGGATTTCTTGGTTTTTCTTTTGCTTGTAATCATCGCAGATGCTTTCTTCATTCTCTTACGCAGCGTCTTTTATCATTTTATGAAACTGCAGGCAGTGCCGGCGCTTAATAAATGGGGAGGATTGGTTTTGGGCCTCGTCAGGGCGTATTTTCTTATCGGCCTAATTGTATTTATGCTGATTATATCCACCCTGGACTATTTAAGGAATAGCGCCTTGAATTCGTATCTAGGCAGGCGTTTTTATAAAGTTGCCCCAAACACATATACCTGGGTATGGAATTCCATTACTTCCAAGTTTATGGCAAATGAAAAATTTAATAATACGATTACTGAAGTTCAGGTAGACGCAGGCATAGTAAAATGAAATTATCGCAGTTTTATAAACTGGCTATAGAGTTCGGAAAGAAGCAGGACCCGAGGAAGGAAAAGAGCAGGATTAAATCTTTTCCGGATTCAAGCATACTTTTCGGGGGCCTAGACTCCGAGGTCAGCAAGATCCTGGTCGGGATAGATATAGAAGTGGGGGAGTTATTGCTGGCAGATGCCATCAGGCAGAGAGAGGGCCTGGATTTAGTGGTTGCGCACCACCCGGAAGGAAGGTCGTATGCTTTATTGCACGAAGTAATGCAATTACAGGTTGATGTCTTAAAAAAGGCAGGGCTTTCAACTACGGTGGCAGAGGAACTTCTAGGGGAGAGGATGCGGGAGGTTGAGAGAAGGGTCCTGGCGCAGAACCATAGGCGCCCCGTAGATGCAGCAAGGATTTTAGGCATGCCTTTTATGTGCCTGCATACGCCCGCAGACAACCATGCCTTTCAATTTATCAGTAACCTTATGGAAACCGAGAAGCCCAAAAGAGTTTCTGATATCATCGATTTATTGAAAGTTATCCCCGAATACAAAGAAGCAGAGAAGGTTTCTGCCGGAGCGCGTATTATTTTAGGAAACCCCCGCCGGCCTGCTGGCAGGGTGCTGGTAGAGATGACCGGAGGCACAGAGGGGCCCAAAGATGTCTTTGACAAGCTTTACAAGGCAGGCGTACGCACCCTTGTGTCCATGCATTTAAGCGAAGAGCATTTTAAGAAAGTAAAAGATGCCAATCTCAATGTGGTTATTGCCGGCCACATTTCTTCTGATACATTAGGCCTGAACCTGCTCTTGGATAATATCGAGCGCAAGGCAGGAGAAAAGTTTAAGGTCGTGGACTGTTCCGGGTTTACCAGGTTCAGCAGACATTAGTTTCGCTAAAGCAGTAAAGAGATGACAGGCCGAATTCCCGAAAATATTCTGGAAGATGTTTTAAGCCGGACAAATATAGTTGAGGTTATTTCCGGATATATCCCTTTAAAGCGCGCCGGCAGGAACTTTAAGGCATTATGCCCCTTTCACCATGAAAAAACTCCGTCTTTTATGGTTTCGCCTGACCGCCAGATTTATCATTGTTTCGGCTGCCAGGAATCCGGCAATGCCTTTAAATTCCTGATGCGTTACGAAAGGATGGATTTTCCCGAAGCTGTAGAGTTATTGGCAAAAAAAGCAGGCGTGGTTTTGCCTAAGGCGGCAGCTATGGATAATAAAACAGAAGGGCTGATTACCCAGCTTTACAAAATAAATGAGTTGGCAGCTCTTTTCTACGCCGGCTATCTAAACTCGGCAGAGGCGGCTAAGGCTAAAACCTACCTCTTAAAACGGGGCATAAACGAGGATGCGATAAAGTTATTTAAATTAGGATTAGCTCCTGATAAATGGGACGGGCTGATTAATCATTTAAGGTCTAAAGGAATCGGATTATCTTTAATTGAAAAGGCAGGGTTAATCCTTCCCAGGGATGGAGGAGGCTATTATGACAGGTTCCGTAACCGTATCATCTTTCCTGTATTTGATATTAAATCACGGATACTCGGCTTTGGCGCCAGGGTTATGGATGAGGCGCTGCCTAAATACATTAATTCACCCGAGACGGCAATATACATAAAAGGCAAGAACCTTTATGGCCTGAATTTATCCAAAGAGGGTATCAGGGACAGTGATAGCGTCATTATCGTAGAAGGGTATCTTGATTTTATTACACCTTTTGTATGCGGGGTAAAGAATATAATTGCCTCTTCCGGCACAGCCTTGACCTTAGACCAGGTAAGGTTATTGAAAAGATATACGCATAATGTAGTCATGGTTTATGACGCTGACCAGGCGGGAGAGCTGGCGACGCTTCGCGCGCTTGATATCTTCATCGAAGAAGATATGCAGGTTAAAGTAGCGGCCCTGCCGAAGGCTGAAGACCCGGATTCGTTTGTGCGTAAATACGGCATAGATAAGTTTAAAGATGCGGTGCATAAAGCAAAGGGCCTGTTTGAATATAAATTAGAGGCACTAAGGTCGAGGTTCAGCCCCAAAGAAATCGAAGGCAAGCGCATGATTGCCTCCAAGATGCTTGAAACAATAAGCAAATTTAAGAGCCCTATCTTAATATCCGAATATGTTAAGAAGCTTGCCGTAGAGATAGACGTAAAGGAAGATGCGCTCCTTGAGGAGATGGGAAAAGTAAAAGAACCGGGAACGAAATTTGAGAGAGGGCATTACTTTCCGCAAAAGGGCCTTGCGGCAGTCAACCCTACTGAGAAGTTGCTGGTAAAATTGATGCTTGACGATAACGACCTGATGAACCGCTTAAAGGAGACTTTAGGGCCCGATGATTTTCAGGACCCCAGGATAGCAAATATTGTTTCAGTGATGTATGAACATTTTAAGCAGGGAAAGACGATAGGCGCGCACCTGTTGGTAAATTACCTGCCCGAAGAAGACATTTCGCGCATTTTTTGCGAGTCAGTCTTTTTGCCGGACAGCTTGTCCGAGGATAACAAGGAGAAGGTGATAAGTGACTGCGTAAACCGCATTAAGTCCGAAAGGTTAAAGGTGCACAAGAAGAGCCTGCATGAACAGATAAAGACGGCGCAGCAGGCAGGAGACAAAGAAGAGCTGAACCGTCTGGTTGCAGAATTCCACCGTTTAATAAAAAAGAGGTAAATGAGATGAAGAAAAAAGAATACAATAGTAAAGATATTGAAAAAATTATTGCTTTGGGCAGGCAGAAAGGTTACCTGACCTATGATGAAGTAAACGAGCTGCTGCCGGAAGATGTCTCCTCGTCGGAAGATATAGACAAATTATTTGAATTGCTGGGGAATGAAGATATCCAGATTATAGAGGCTGAGGAGCCGAAGGTTTCCGATAAGCAGGTGGCTGCGCTAAAAGAGGAGATGTTAAACGAGCAATTAAAGAGCGAAGAAAGGTTTCTGCCTCTAGATGACCCGGTGAAGATGTACCTTAAGCAGATGGGGTCTATTTCCCTCCTTTCTCGGGAAAACGAGATTGAGCTTGCTAAAAGGATAGAAGAGGCGGAGGAAAAGTTTAAGCGCGCTGTTTTGGCGACAAGATTCTGCCGCAACGCTATAATTGAGGTATCAAAAGGCATCCTTGAAGGGGAAGAAAACCTGGAAGAATTAGTCAAAGAAGACATTAAGGTCAAAAGAAATAATGTTATTAACAGGATTAAAAGGATACTGGAGCGCTTAAGGTACACGAGAAGCAAAAACGAAACAGTCAATTTATTATTAAAGCTTAATTTTACCACCTCGGTAATTGAGGGGGCGCTCAGGAAGCAACACGCTGTTTTGAGGGAATTTGAGCATATCAAAGGCAAGGTCAAGCGCGATAGGGCAAGAAAGAAATTTTTATTAAGGCAGCTGGGAGGGCAGTACCTGAAGGTAAAAGAGCAGATGAAGCTCGTCAGGTCTACTCATCTTAAATTTAACCGCACCAAGAAAAAGCTTGTTGAGGCAAATTTAAGGTTGGTCGTCAGCATTGCGAAAAAATACACTAATAGGGGGCTTTCTTTCCTTGACCTTATTCAGGAAGGCAATATCGGCCTTATGCGCGCAGTTGAGAAGTTTGAATACAAGAGAGGCTATAAATTCTCCACTTACGCTACCTGGTGGATCAGGCAGGCAATTACCCGCTCTATCGCTGACCAGGCGCGCACCATCAGGATACCGGTGCATATGACCGAGACAATCAATAAGATTATCCGCTATTCCCGCGTATTTGTGCAGGAAAAAGGCCGGGAGCCTACTCCGGAAGAGATTGCAGCCAAAATGCGCCTGCCGCAGGAGAAAGTCAAGGCTATCCTTAAGATTGCGCAGGAGCCTATTTCCCTGCAGATGCCTATCGGAGACGAAGGCGATACGCACTTTGGAGATTTTATTCAGGATAAAAAAGCTGTTTCGCCGGCTAATGAGACTGTGCGTTCCATGCTGAAGGAAGAAATGGGCTCTGCTTTAGGCACGCTTACTGAACGCGAAAAAAAGATTCTGATTTTGCGCTTTGGCTTAGCCGACGGAGTTCCGCACACCTTAGAGGAAGTTGGTAATGTCTTCAGGGTTACCCGCGAGAGAGTCAGGCAAATAGAAGCCAAGGCCTTAAAGAAACTGCGCCATCCCACCCGTTCAAGGCGCCTACGTACTTTCCTGGATATGACTATAGCGCACCAGCGAGAGTATTAACATCCAACCGTTTCTTTTGTGAAAGACAAAAGAACCACCCGAAAGCAAACAATATTGCTCATTTTCGTTTTGATTTGCTCATTTTTCTTGTCTGAGGGAACCTGCAGGATTTTATTTAAACAGGCTTTGCAGGTTCCGAAAAACTACCCGCTGTTTTATGAACACGACCCCCTGCTTGGATGGAGAAAAGTCCCGAATGCAAGCGGCGTATATATTACGGCTAGCTCAAAAGTATTTAAGAAATTTAATTCAAAAGGGATTGCCGGCCCGGAATATCAGTATGCAAAGGATGGAAACGAATATAGGATATTAATTTTGGGGGATTCGTTCGCAGAAGGTGAAACAATAGAATTTGAGCAGTCATTTTCAGAGGTCCTAAAAAGAAGGTTAAACGAGAATGGAGCTAGATTTTATGAGGTTATAAACGCAGGGACTAAAGGATACAGCACTGACCAAGAGCTGTTATTTTATAAAAAAGAGGGGGTGGAATACCGCCCGGACTTAACTATTCTTATGTTCTACGAAAATGACGTATGGTATAACTCTCAGCCTAAGTACCTTTTTATGCATAAGCCGCTTTTCCGGATGCTAAATGGCAAATTAACCCTTACTAATGTTCCGGTTCCTGGTGTAAGCGGTTTTAAAGAAGGCAGGCATTCATTTAAGCAGGGCTTTTATTTATATAGATTTGTTTGCAATTTTCTGAAAAGGTTGAGAAGAGAAACCGCGGGTGTTCCTGAAGAATTTTTAGTATGGCAGGATGAATACAGTTACCGAATAAAAGAGGCGTGGGGATTAACCGAAGCCATAATCGGGGAATTTAAGAAAACAAGTGATAATATCAAGAGTCCGCTCTTGATATTTTATGTTCCTTCCAGTAAAAGCATCTATCCGGAAGAATGGCTAAAGACAAGAATATTTTTCGGGCTTTTTAGTGACGGATGGAATGTAAACAGGCCGGCAATTGAATTGGAGAGGATTTGCAGGAATATGGGCATTGAATTGCTTAACCCTTCGGATCTGTTTAAGCTTAAGGCAGGCCAACTCAAAAAAGCGAAGAAAAGGCTATATTCCATCGAGGATCCGCATTGGACCCTTGAAGGCCATGATTTTGTGGCAGATGTTTTATTCCAATACCTGAAGAGTACTTTCCAATAAATTATTTTATCTCTTAGCCTTGAAACTAATTGACTTACCTGTTATACTTATATTGAAGAATTGTACGTATGCTGCGGGACGGCATTTTTTATTGGTTACTTATTAAGGCTTTTTAAAAAGTTTATTTTATCCGAAAAGTCCACTTTAACAAGTGGATCCGCTGAAGATGGCGGGGCAAATCTACTGAAAGGTAGAGACGCAAAGCTACGGGTCTAAAGCTATGCTGGCTATGATCGCCGGGCGCACCGACAACATCAAAGGCAATAGCTATGATCGCCGAGCTACCGAAGATAAGGTAGTCCGGCGTTTTTTATGAGGTCAGGCCATGATTAAAACATTTAGCGTATTAGCCGCAATCTGCTGGTTGTTTTCTTCGGCTGTTCCTTTGGATGCCCAAGGCATGCTTCTTAACCCATACAGCCAATATACCCCTCCTGCGTTAGAAAACGAAAATTTAGTGAAAGCGCGCTTTGTGGAACAAAATATTAATGATCACGAATTATTAAAATCGGTCTCAAATAGCCTCGCGTTAGGTTTATACCGCTGGAATACAATGGAACCGAATACGCCGGTTAATGGCACTGTGAACCGCAAGGTATTCCGCGAGCTTTACAATAAGGCTAAGCCGGACGAGAAAGAGCTGATACGGCAGGCCTGGAAGAAGGCCTTTGGGATGGATGTGTGGTATCCGTATTATAAAGCCAAAGATGTTGAGAGGTGGGTTAAAAAAAGATTAAGCGTGAAAATATTCAAACTTAAAGGCGAGCCCGAGTTTGAAAAAAACCGCATCCTTTATACCTTCAAAGTTAAATATTAAACGCTTCTTTTCGTAGCAGCTTGAATTTGATTAATTAAAATGTTATACTTGTTTCAGATAAGATAGTTTGACTATCTGAAGCATTGAGTCTGAAAAAGGCAAACCATGCGAAAGCCTGGGACGCAAAGCTATGGGTCCTTAAAAAGGGTTTAAAAGCCCTTTAGGATTGCCAAGCCGCCAGAACCTTTTGGTATATGAGCCCCTTTTCCTTTCGGATGGAAAAGGGTTTTTTATTTTAAAGAGGCTGAAAGATGAGGACAAAAATATTAATCGTTGATGATGAGCCGGATGTGTGCAATGCAATCTCCAGTTATTTTGGTAAGAGAGGATATGATGTAATTGCTGCTGCCAGCGCAAAAGTAGCGATGATTGAATTTCTGGTAGAGAGGCCCGCGCTTATTTTAATGGATATCCGGATGCCGGAAACTGACGGATTGGAGTGCCTGCGGATGATAAGGAGAGTAGATTTCGAAGTCCCGATAATAATGTTAACCGCGCTTACGGACGAAGACACTGCCAAGCGCGCTTTAGAGTCAGGCGCCACAGACTACATCACAAAACCATTAAGCCTTGCCGCCATTGAAACAGCCATTACCCTTTACCTTTTCCTCCACAGCGTTAAGCAATAAAATGCCTTCTTTTTCTCAAATTTTATCTTGCCAAAACTCACTCCTGATAGTATATTATACTATTATCCAAAATCTGTGAGCGACAAAGGGTTTTGCTCTTGGGGCCCGTAGCTCAGTGGTAGAGCAGGTGACTCATAATCACTTGGTCGGAGGTCCGAACCCTTCCGGGCCCAGCGTTAAGAATATATTGGTACAGTTGGCTTGGCAGCCGACGACCGAAAGGGGTGTGGGGAAAAATTTTCCCCACGTATTCGGGGTAACAGCGAACCGCCAAGTTTTGTGGCGGAGAGCGCCATAGGGGCAGAGCCCCTTTGGGGAGCGACGCAGCGAAGCAAGGAGCGACTGGTCGGAGGTCCGAACCCTTCCGGGCCCAGCGTTATGGGCATTTAGCTCAGTTGGTTAGAGCGCTACACTCACATTGTAGAGGCCAGAGGTTCAAGTCCTCTAATGCCCATTTAGTAATTCGAGTGAGATCAGTTTCCGCCGTAGGCGGATCAGCCTGCGGCTGAGGTTAGAGCGCTACACTCACAAGGTAGAGGCCATAGGTTTAGGTTCTTTAGTATTGGCAGAAGTTACTGTTCAATACCTATGGCCAAAAGGGTGTGGGGAAAAACTTTCCCCACGTTTTCGGGGTAACAGCCCTGGCGATTTCTGTCGGGGCGCCATAGGGGCAGAGCCCCTTTGGGGAGCGACGCAGCGAAGCAAGGAGCGACAGGCCAGAGGTTCAAGTCCTCTAATGCCCACCATAAAAGCGCCTATTATTAGGATGATATGAATTTAAAAGAACAGTTATCCAGTCTTCAGAAATTGCAAACCTTAGACTCCGAGATTCATGCTTTAAAAACGGAAAAAGAGGCTAAGCCAATAGAGATAAAGGCGCTGGATGAGGCTTTTGAAGAGAAAAAACTAAGGCTTGCGCAGCTGGAAAAAGACCTCCTGGATTTACAGAAACAGAGAAAAGATAAAGAGCTTGAGCTTGCCTCTAAAGAAGAGGGCAACAAAAAACTGCAGTCTCAGCTTTACTCGCTAAAGACAAACAAAGAATACCAGGCGATGCTTACGCAGATACAGGACGCAAAGGCAGATGCGTCGGTCATAGAAGACAAGATCCTGGAATTATTTGACCTTGCGGATAAGAAGAAGAGGGAAACGGAAGAGGAAAAATCCAGGATCAAGGAAGAGGAGAAGGTTTTTAGCGGGCAAAAAAATAAAATTGAAGACAGGGTGCGGGAGATAGACGAGAAGCTCACTCAGCTTGAGGCCCAGAGAAAACAGGTTGTGCCGCAGGTGGACCACAAGATTTACAGCCAGTATGAAAGGATACTGCTTAACCGGGATAGCCTCGCCATTGTTAACGTTGAAAATAATAATTCCTGTGGAGGGTGCAATATGTTTGTGCC
>JBFMBZ010000058.1:0-6253 GCA_040754615.1 Candidatus Omnitrophota bacterium
TAAGTAAGTATATTCTAAATTCTTATTTTGTCAAGTATTTTTTTAATGAGCAGATAACTTACGCTGACTTTTAAAAGCAGCGTAAGTTATAGCCAAACATCGGGTTTAGCTTGTGTTAATCGACGCCTGCGAATTACTTCGCAATCAGCTCGGTTATCTTGAAAATCGGCAGGAACAAAGAGATAACAATTCCTCCGATTACAACACCTAAGAAAGCGATTACCAGCGGCTCTATCAAGCTGGTGAGGGCAGCGGCAGCGGCGTCCACCTGCTCTTCATAGAAATCCGCTATCTTAGAGAGCATTTTCTCAAGCTGGCCTGTTTGCTCCCCTACGCTAATCATGCGGCAGACCATGGGAGGAAAAACCCGGCTCTTTGAAAGCGGCCGCGAGATAGGCTCGCCTTCACGCACCCCCCTGGAACAGCTTAAAACTGCCTCCTCCACTATCTTATTTCCCGCAGTTTTACTTACGATATCCAAGGCATTCAGGACAGAAACGCCGCTTTTGACCAGCGTAGAAAAGGTGCGGGAAAATTTTGCCACCGCAAGCTTTCTGAAAAGCGCGCCTAAAACCGGGATTTTTAATTTGAATTTGTCGAAATTATATCGTCCCTTTTTCGTGCTGATATACCTGCCGAATAAAAATCCGAAAAGGATAAAGAATGCTACAATATAAAGGAAAAAATTCCTCAGGAAATCGGAAATCCCGATTAAAATCATCGTCGGTAAAGGCAGCTGTCCTCCCAAGGACTCAAATATACCTTTAAACGTAGGCACTACTTTTAATAATAAGAATGCGGTAATCAAGATAGCCATAGAAACCACTACCGCCGGATACACAAGGCTGGAGCGGATTCTGCGGATAAGCGCCAATGTCTTCTCTAAATACGTAGCGAGCCTATCCAGGACTTCATCCAGCATACCTGAAGTTTCTCCTGCCCGAGCCATATTGATAAAAAGCTCGGAAAATACTGCCGGGTGTTTTCCCAAAGCGTCGCAAAAGCTCATCCCGGCTTCTATGTCCTGGCGCACCGATTCTATTACCTCTCTTAAGTTCTTTTTCTCTATCTGTTCGGCAAGTATCCCCAAAGAATGCACCAAAGGTATGCCTGCGTCAATCATCGTAGCCAGCTGCCTGGAAAAAATAACCAGGTCATCCTGTCTTATTCTCTTGTCCCTGGATTTCTTTTTAGCCCTTTTCTGTGCAGCCTGCTCTTCTATGGAAAGGACAATCATCTCCTTTTTGTGCAAAACATCCACGACCTCCGCTTCTGAAGCGCCTTCCAAGAGGCCGGTTACCGTGTGGCCATTTTTGTCTTTTGCGGTATACTGATAGGTATTCATTCTCTCTCCCGTTTTACATTTTATCGATGAGTTTCAAAAAAATATCCACCAGTTCGGGGTCAAACTGCGTGCCTCTATTTTTGCGCAGCTCCTCACGCGCCTCTTCCTCAGAGAGGGGCTCCTTTCTGTAGGAACGCGCAGAGCGCATAGACTCGTAAGCATCGGCTAGATGGATAATGCGTGCGCCCAACAGGATATCCCTGCCTCTTCTGCCTTCCGGATAGCCTGAGCCGTCGTAATGCTCGTGGTGCTGCCTTATTAACTCTATCACATCGTTTAAAAATGTCAATGGCTCTAAAATATTCGCTGCGGTAATCGGATGCTGCTTTATCTTTTCCCACTCTTCTGAATTCAAAACCGAGGGCTTGCTCAGGATGTTATCCTCCACCCCGATCTTTCCCAAATCGTGAAGTTCGCAAGCCTCCCTTATAGTCTCAATTTCCCGAAGCGATAACCCGAGCTGGCTGGCGATGATTACCGCGTATTTTGCCACATTTTCAGAATGGCGGTGGGTATAATGGTCCCTGGCGTCAATAGCCTGCGCCAGGACCTTGATAGTATGCATGTAGGTTGAGCGTAAATCGCCATAAAGCTGGCTCAGGTTTTTCGTAGACTCTTCTATCCTATTTGCCAGAATCATATTTTGTTTCGCAAGCTCCTGATTATGATTTTTCAGGTCCTCAATCAGCTTTTGGTTTGTATCGGTAACGTTTTGCAATGGCCCGCCTATTCTTCGGTAGTAATCCTCAGCGCCTCTTCCAGCGTCGTTAATTCGTTTTCCACTTTCTGAAATGCATCATCCCGCAACGTGACCATACTGCAATTCTTTATGGCGTATTCCCTTACCTGGTCTATGGATTCCTTGCGGATAATCATCTCGCGCATCTTGTCATCTATAGCTACCGCCTCTAATATGGCTATCCTTCCGTGAAATCCGGTATAATTACAATATTTGCATCCTTCTGCTTTATAGAAGGTGGCCTTTGCCTTAAAGCCGATCTTATCCAGGAAATCCTTCGGCACTTCAACCGGCACCCTGCATTTCAGGCAGATCCTCCTACAGAGCCTCTGCGCGCAGAGCATAATAAGGCTTGAGGCTACCAGAAACGGCTCCAAGCCCATATCAATGAGGCGCGTGATACTTGAGATAGCATCATTGGTATGCAGCGTTGAGAAAAGCAACTGGCCTGTCAGGGCTGCTTTAACTGCGATATCTGCAGTCTCAGAATCGCGTATCTCTCCGATCATAATTACATCCGGGCTTTGCCTTAGCAAGGAGCGCAGGCCAGTAGCAAAATCAAGGCCGATTTCCGGCCTAACCTGTATCTGGGTAATTCCTTCAATCTGGTATTCTACCGGGTCTTCAATGGTGATTATGTTCCTTTCCGGGACGTTTAGCTGATTCAAGACAGAATACAAGGTAGTTGATTTTCCGGAACCCGTAGGCCCGGTTACCAGGATCATGCCGAAAGGCTTAGCAATGGCATCTTTAAATACCTTTAACGGCGCTTCGGAAAAGCCTAACTTGTCAAGGCCGATAGAAAGATTGCCTTTGTCCAGGGCGCGCAAGACAAATTTCTGCCCGAAAGTGGTAGGAAGGCTTGAAACGCGAAAATCCACTTCCTTGGATTCGTGTTTGACCTTAAAGCGGCCATCCTGGGGGATGCGGGATTCGGTTATATCCAGATTAGAAATTATCTTGACCCTGGCAAGGATGGCATTTTGATTTACCTTTGGCAGCTTAAATATGTCATGTAAGGCCCCGTCAACGCGGTATCTTATGCGCAGGCAATCGACTTCCGGCTCTATGTGTATATCGGAAGCCCTCATTTTTAGCGCCTGGCTTAACATAAGGTCTACCAATTTCACTATAGGAGCCCTTTCGCTCTCCCGTAACACGCTTGAGAGTTCAAGGTCATCCTGCTTGACCACCTCAAGATCCCTGGTATCAGTAAGGGATTCGTTTAATTTCGCCTCCTCAAGGAGCTTCTGCATATCCTTAGTTTCCCTTGCATATTGGTTATCTATCGCCTGCAATATTTCATCTTCAGGGGTCAAGACCGTGTCAATGTTGCATCCGGTAAGGGTTTTTAAATCGTCCAGCGCGAAAATATTTAACGGGTCAGACATGGAGACGGTAAGCGTATTGCCGATACGCGATAAAGGGATAACATTGTAAAGCCTGGCTATATGTTCCGGGATAAGGTTGACAATCGCCGAGTCAAATTTATATTTGGTTAGATGCAGCGAAGGGATATAAAGCTGTTTAGAGAGAAGCGAAAGAAGCGCTTCTTCCGAAATCATGCGCAGCTCAATAAGCACCTGCCTTAAAGGTACTCTCTTTTCCTTGTGTATCTCAAGGGCCTTCTCAAGCTGCTGCTTGGTAATCTGCTTGCTCTTAAGGAGTATATCGATTATGTTTTCTTTTAACGATTGCATACTTTGTCCGGTTTATTCATCCGGGGCAGTCACGCGCAAAACTTCTTCAATGGTAGTCAGCCCCTTCAGGGCTGCATCAACTCCGTCTTCCCTCAATGTCCTCATCCCTTCCTGGCGGGCCTGTCTTTTTATCACATGCTCCTGCTCCCGATTCAGGATAAAGTTCCTTATCTGGCTGCTCAGGATTAAGACCTCCGCGATTCCCGTGCGGCCGCTGTATCCGGTATTAAAGCAATGCGCGCATCCGGCTCCTTTAAAGAAATCCGGATTTTCTATTTTTCCCGTATCTAACTTCAGGGTCTTAAGCAGGTCTTCCTTAAGCGAATAAGGAGCCTTACAATAAGAGCAAATTTTACGCACCAGCCTCTGCGCCAAGACGCAAACAACCGAAGAATTAATCAAATAAGGCTCAACCCCCATATTGACCAGGCGCACTATCGCCCCTGCTGAAGTGGTGGTGTGTAAAGTGGATAAAACCAAATGGCCTGTGAGCGCGCTCTTAATCGCAATATCTACTGTTTCAAAGTCCCTGATTTCTCCGATCATAATTATATTAGGGTCCTGCCGCAGTATAGAACGCAGGGAGCTGGCAAAGGTCAGGCCTATCTCGGGTCTGGCATTGACCTGATTAATCCCCTCTAACTGGTATTCAATGGGGTCTTCTACGGTAACAATATTCTTTTCGGGGCTATCTACGAATTTAAGGACAGAATATAAAGTAGTAGTCTTGCCGCTTCCGGTCGGGCCGCAGACAAGCAACATGCCATGGGGAGAGTTAGAGGCCTTTTTTAGTTTATTAATGACGTCGCTGCCGAAGCCCAGTTTTTCTATATCTAACGTAGCCTGCGACTTGTCCAATATGCGCACTGCAACCTTCTCTCCGAAACTTGAGGGAAGCACTGAAACGCGAAAATCCACTTCCCTGCCGGAGATCTTCGCTTTAAACCTGCCGTCCTGGGGAAGCCTGTGCTCGGCGATATTCAACTCTGAAATGACTTTAATGCGTGAAACTATTGAAGCATGCATGCTCTTTGGAGGGGCCTTCTGCTCCTGCAAGATGCCGTCAATCCGGAAACGCACCCTTAATTTCTTATCTAACGGCTCGATAAGGATATCGGAAGACTTCTTTTTTACCGCTTCTTCAAGTATCATATTGGCGATCCTGATTACAGGGGCTTCAAGGCTGATCCGGCTTAATTCCTGGTCGCTAGGGACTGCCTCCACCTCCTCTTTTACCAGCTCAATTGAAGAGGCGGCCATCTCTTTTACCAGGTTATCAATAATGCCTCCTGTTGAGTCGGGATAAACGGATTCTATGGTTTGCAAGATATCCTGCGCGCCGGAAATAATCGGGTTTATTTTATACCCCGTGAGCGTCCCCACGTGGTCTATGGCGAATATATTTAAGGGGTCGGCCATCGCCAGGGTAATAGTGTCGCCCATCTTGGAAACGGCAAGTATCTGATAATGGCGTGCAATATCTACGGGGATGAATTTTGCTATTTCGAAGTCTATTTTAAAACGCTTTAAATCAATCAACGGCAGCCCTAAGCCTTCGCTTAAAGCAGAGATCAGCTCGCTTTCCTTGATAAACTTCAGTTCGACGATAATGTCGCTGAGCCTGCCTCCTTTTTGCCTTTGGATTTCAAGGGCTTTTTCCAGCTGCTCCTTGGTTATAATCTTATTATTGATTAATAACTCTGTCAGGCGGTCTTTTAGGGAAATCATTTAATTAGTAACTAGTAAACTAGTAACTGGTAACTAGTAAGAAGCATTATTCTTAAAAATTACTAGTTACTTGTTACTGGCGGACCAGTTACTCATCATTCCTTGTCTTTATAATATTTTTCTATTGCTTTTTTGATATCCGATGAGGTAGAGACAAAAGTCTGCACGCTGCATCCGGAAAGCAGCTCCACGTCTTCAATCGCCTGGACATTAAGGGGATTGGACATCGCCAGGGTTAAATTATTTCCGATTTTATCAATGGGGATGAGCAGGTACTGACGCGCTACGCGGCCGGGCACGACATTAATCACTTCGGGATTGATCTCGTAATTGGAAAGCGGCAGGTACGGGAACCCATATTGGGCAGTGAGGGCCTGGGCGATATCTTCTTCTCTGGCAAACTTTAAGTCTACTAATATTTCCCCGATCAAGCCGCCTATTTCGCGCTGGACCGAAAGGGCTTTTTCAAGCTGGCCCTGATCGATTATCCCCCGGTCAATAAGCAGTTCGCCGAGTTGTTTATTGATAATTTTCCTTATTGGCATACCGGCGGCTCCTTGAATGCCACGACATTATTCCTGCCTTTTTCTTTGGCAAGTTTTATCATCTCCTTTGCCACGTTAACCAGAGAACTGGAATCTATGCCGTCAAGCGGATTCTCGCTTACCCCGGCGCTTACGGTTATCCTCTTTTTGGGATCGGATTCCTCGCTGAATGAAAATTCTATTTTTTTCCTTATTT
>JBFMBZ010000059.1:0-2342 GCA_040754615.1 Candidatus Omnitrophota bacterium
TTCTGGTTTCCTTTGTCGCTGCTTTGCGGCAAGATAGGCGCAATGCTTCATAATTTATTCAGCAGCCAAAGGAGGTTTATTTGCTCGGAGCTAATTGTAACCGGATTTTATAAAGAAGGCGACTATTTATTCGATAAGCCGGCCGAGAACGTATTGCCTGCCGATTTTGATAATCCCGAACTCTTTGAAGAAGTAAAGGAAATCTGGCAATGATAAAATTAAAGACCACCGTCTCCCAGCCCGGGAAAGTATTCTTAATCCTTACGCTGGTTCTTACAGCTTGCGCAGGGATTCTTTCTTCTTATGCCGCAGAGGCTTATCAGGCTGTTGTCGTAGACATAAGCGGCGATAAGTATTTCCCCAGACTCCAAGAGGCATTAAAAAACGCCAAAAGCTCAATAGATATGGCGATGTATTTTGTTAACTTTGACCCTAACGCTGAAAAATCCCTCGCAAATGCCCTGGTTGAGGAACTGGTAGAGGCCCATAAGCGCGGCGTTAAGGTAAAGGTAATCTTAGACCAAAATATTGATTTTGCTCTTTGGAATGAAGGAGGTGTATGGCAGAAACAAGACAAAAATGATGAGTTATTTACGTACTTAAAAAAACAAGGAATAGAGGCATATTACGACAATCTTTATGTAACTACCCATAGCAAAGCGATTGTTATTGATAAGGAAATCGTGATTGTAGGAAGTGCCAATTGGACAGAGTCTTCCTTAAGGAAGAATTGGGAGGCATCCTGTCTTATCAGGTCCAAAGATTTAGCCAGAGATTTTTTGGAGAATTTCTCTAAAATTGCCATAGATTATGAAGCAAGCGTCCTTGATGAAGAGAGAAAGCCGGCCCTTCGCCTTAAGAAAAGCTTCTTAATGGATCCTTCCCTTGCTCCTCGTATGCTTACCACAGGAGATGAAATTGCCTTTGATTTATACCTCATCCTTCTTAAAAGTTTTCACGCCAAAGCGAGAAATGAAATCGAGATTGATTACAGAAAATTAAGAGGCTCTTTAGGTATAGATCAAAAATTAAGCTATGCCTCAGCAAGAGACAAGATGAAAGAAGCCCTAAGGCGCCTTGAGGAGAGGTATAACCTTCTTATTCGCAAGAAGAGATTCTTTATGAATACTCGTGTGTTGTTGCTGGATTATCCTGCCCAGGCGCCGTATATTACGCCTACAGAACAATATTGCGCTATTCCCGATGAATACTGGTTATACGGCTGGAATAAGGCGCTTTCTTTTCCCGAAAAATACTGTTATTTGATTAATCTGTGTGAGGGGGGCGTAAGCCGCGGCCGTTTATGGTCGGGTTACATAATCGGGTTAAGTAAAAAATAAAATATAAGCAGGAATACCTTATTGAGGGGGATGAGCGGCTTAAGAAAAATGAACATAATTGATATGGAATACTCGAATTATTCTTTAGAAGAAGGAGTCATAAAGAGGGATCCTGTTCGCTTCCTGATACTAGGCTTATATTCTCCTCAGCTTTTAAATGCGCAGAAAGAAAAATTAACCCATACATATGGCGCAGAGCAATTCAAAAAAGCAGAAAGTTACGCAGAGATAGTTTACAAAGGCAACGATATTCAGGTTATTGAAGACATTATCAAGAAAACAGAAGAATACGGCGCTAGCGAAGTAGACAGGGCTTTTAAGATTGTATCCGAGAAAATTTCCGGCAACCCATTAAGAAGCTACAAATATGTTGTCGGCATACTTCAAGGCGAATCCGAAAAATAAAAATGAATGGGCTGTCTCCGCAGGGGGCTGTCTTTGATCTAAGAGGAGGCACTATGGTGTAATGACCCCCATTAGTCAAGAAGTTTTTAAGTTAGAACCGGCTCTTTGTTAACGTTGGCGTAACTGGCGTAAAATTGTCTTGGCGTCATGTTATTTAGCGTTTGGTGCGGATGTAGTTGTTTATCCATTTATTGAGCGCGATTTCAAAATCAAATGGGTTATCCCATTCATACGGCCAGACGATGTCTTCTTTGATGGTGCGCAT
Source organism: Candidatus Omnitrophota bacterium (assembly GCA_040754615.1). Classification (GTDB taxonomy): domain Bacteria; phylum Omnitrophota; class Gorgyraeia; order Gygaellales; family Profunditerraquicolaceae; genus JBFMBZ01. Next base: position 2,011 of record JBFMBZ010000059.1, read on the forward strand.
TACGCGTTCGGTGTCCGAGTAGCCCTTGGGGTTTGACCGGTGATAAATATCTGATTGATCCCCATAACGGCGCAGTTCATCATAAAACGCTGTGATGTTGGTTGGCATCCGTTATCAGAGATTAAGAATAGCTGCTCTTTGTCAGTTTCCCGGATTCCTTTGGGGAATCGGTTGTTGACAGCGGCTTTCACGGCATCAAGCCAATCATCAGTCTTGGAGCGCATGTGTAATTTTAAAAAGCTTTTTACATTTTATTATTTGGGCTATTAGAATGAGGGATAAATAAGATTTCAATAAAGAAAATCGGCAGGGTTGTTTTATCATTTGATTCT
>JBFMBZ010000060.1:0-11141 GCA_040754615.1 Candidatus Omnitrophota bacterium
GCTGAAGCTTCTGCCCGTATGCTGTTTAAATACCCGGCTTAAATATTTGGAGCTCAGGAAAACCGCGCAGCTGGCTTCTTTGAGGGATATCTTTTTGAAACAATTCCTCTCAATAAACCATTTGACCTTTTCAATTTTCCCTTTTATGCCCGGGATTTCTATTTGTTTTACATTACGCCCGCCTTGTATGGCTTTATCTACTATTTCTCTTACTTTTTCCGGCTTAACGGGTTTTTCGATAAAATCATCCGCGTGCGCCTTGAGTGCCTCTATGGCAATATCTTTTGTGCTGTGTCCGGTTAAGATTACGATATTTAAATGCGGGTCGGTCTTTTTTATCTCCCCTAATACGTCTATGCCGCTTAAGCCCGGCATCATTACGTCCAGGATTACCAGGCAGATTTCATTTGCCCGCTTTAAAATATTTAAGGCTTCCTTGCCGTTACTAGCCTCTATAACCTCATAACCGTCGAGAAAATCAATTATCTCCTGCCTGAAGTCGGGATCGTCGTCAACCAAAAGAATTTTTTCCGGCATGTTTTTGCTCCGGGGTTAAATTTGGAAGGTTTTGCCTCTAAAGGTTAGCCTGTCAATATTTTAATAAAAGGTGGAAAAATGTCAACTTTTATTTTATATAGAAACTGTTTCCATTCCAATCGGGAAAGTGGGTATCGAGCATCTCAACCTATCCCACTTTCCCGAACAAGTCGGAAACAGTTTCTATGATTGTATAATGGAAGCTAAATCTGCGTCCACAGTAGTGATGGGTTTCAGGCTAAATTTATCTACCAGGGTATTAAGCACATTTTTGGATAAGAACGCGGGTAATGACGGCCCTATCCTGATGCCTTTTATCCCCAGATACAGCAAAGTATAAAGTATTGCCACTGCTTTCTGCTCATACCAGGAGAGCACAAAGGAGAGCGGTAATTCATTTACTCCGCAATTAAATGCCTTGGCTAAAGCCAAGGCCACCTGTACTGCAGAATAGGCATTATTGCACTGGCCAATATCAATTAACCTGGGAATACCGTCAATAGCGCCGAAATCAAATTTATTGAAACGGTATTTTCCGCAAGCCAGGGTTAAAATTACACAATCATCGGGGACTTTTAGCGCAAAATCCGTATAGTAATTGCGTCCCGGCTTTGCTCCGTCGCAACCGCCAACTAAAAAGAAATGCCTTATTTTTCCTGCCTTGACCGCGCCTACTATCTTATCCGCCAACCCGAGTATTGCCGTATGATGAAAGCCGGTCATAATGCTTTTTCCCGGAGCTTCCGTCAAAGGCGCAAGCTCCTTTGCTTTTTGTATAAGGGTAGAAAAATCCCGGTTGTTTATGTGGTGAGCGCCTTCTACTCCGGCTATGCCACAGGTAAACAAACGGTCAAGATACGTACTCTGCGGGGGTATCTGCACGCAATTTGTGGTAACTAATATCGCTCCGGGAAAATCGTGAAATTCTCTTTTTTGCTCCTGCCAGGCGCCCCCATAGTTCCCTGCTAAGTGCTTAAATTTTTTAAGTTCGGGGTAACCATGCGCCGGCAACATTTCTCCGTGAGTATAGATATTTATCCCTGCGCCTTCAGTTTGTTTCAGGAGTTCATAAAGGTCAAGCAGGTTATGACCGGTAACCACAATACCCGCTCCTGCCTTTGTTCCGGTACTAACCTGAGTGGGTATAGGATTACCGAATTCTTGAGTATGCACTTTATCCAACAACTCCATAATCCTTAAATTCATCTGCCCGCATTTTAAAATCATTTCCAGGTGCTGGCCAAGGTCAAAACTTACATTGGTTAAAGTCTTAAATAGCGCCTCATGCATAAAGCTATCCACCTCTTCATCCCGGGCATCAAACTCCCGGGCATGGTAGGCGTATGCCGCAACCCCTTTTATTCCAAAGAGCAAAGCATCCTGAAGACTCTGGATATCCTCGTTTTTTCCGCACACACCTGTCTTTACACAACCTGTCCCACCTGAAGTCTGTTCGCACTGATAACAAAACATTATTTCCCTCCTTTGCCCACAAGGGCAACACCAATCCATCCTTTAGGATTGGGTGTAATCCTCTATTTTCTTCGTAATTGCTTCCAACGTTCCTCGCCCACGCACTCCCGCGCAGACTTACACCAATCAACGCAGCTCGGCAATCTATCACGGCAAACTAAACCTTTGCATTTTGGGCATCTGACCTTGATTTCATCCGAGAAGATTTCAATCTTGTACCCGCAATCCGGGCATTTAAGCGACTCGACTTTTAAGTTCCGGTCATCCTGGCCCGGGCATTTAAAGTTCATTGAGCTTCTCTCCTTTAATGCTAATTACTATTTCCTTAAAGGGAATCTCTTTACCGGATCCCTTGATTGCCTCCTTAATCACCCCTACTAATCCAAAGCAGCAAGGCACCTCCATGTGCGCGTAGGCAATGGATTTTATGTTGTTGAATTCCAAGATTTGGCTAAATTTTTTCCGGTAGGCCTCCAGGTCATCTAGCTTCGGGCACCCTACCAGCACTATCTTTCCTTTTAATAAGTCCTGATGAAAATTTGCGTAAGCAAAGGGCACGCAGTCTGCGGCAATCAATAAATCTGCATCCTGTAGATACGGAGCATAAGCCGGCACTAACATTATTTGCACCGGCCAGTGGCTTAATTCAGACTCTAAAGAATCCACTCTTGCTTCTTTTGTTGTTTTAGCTTTCCTCGGCTTGAACTCCATCATCTTTGAGCCCGGACAGCCCCCGGCATGAGCGTGCGCATGCGCTGGCTGAATCTCAATCCCCTTTTCCCTCAAGAATCCTAAGGCCTCATTAAGGTATTTTGTCTGGCCATGGCTTTTGAGGTGTTCCAGATGCGCTCGGATTACGTTTTCCCCCTGCTTAACCACATTAGCCATTACCTTCCTCTCGTCATATTCCTCTGCTTGCCTCTCTTCAATAGTAATCGCTCCCTGCGGGCAGTGGCCGATACAAGCGCCGAGCCCATCGCAGAATAAGTCGCTGATAAGCCGAGCCTTCCCGTCAATCACCTGCAAGGCCCCTTCCGGGCAATTTGGGATGCATAGGCCGCAGCCGTTACATTTTTTCTCATCAATTTTAATAATCTGCCTTTTAGCCATTCTTCTCTCTCTTTTTTATAATAAATTGTTTATCGCAATATTCCCTAATTCGGAAATTACCCTTCTTTCAATAGAGCCTACTTTATTCCTTAAAATACAGTCTCCTCTATTGGGGCAGATCTTCTTTTTAAAGATACATTCATTCAGCTCTAAAGGCCCCTGGAATATCTTCATCAGGTCAGTTAAGAATATATTAGACGCGCTCCGGGCTAAAAGAAAACCTCCTTTGTTTCCTTTATAGGACCTCAGCACCCCCTCCCTGTTTAAAACCTGCAAGAGTTTCCTTAAGAAAGGCCGGGGTATCTTTAGGGCCTTGACCAGCTCGGTTACAGAAACTATCCTCTTCTTTTCTTTTGCGATAAACACAAGCGCCCTGACTGCGTAATCCGTTTCCCTGGTAATCAACTTCATGATTAAATGATACTATAAAAGTATCATTTGTCAAGTAAAATCTTAAATTTTTTAAAAGGGGTTAACGTGCGCCGGGAGAGGCAATATTTGAATATTCGGAATTCCCGCTGGAATTAAAGGCCATGGCCCGGTAAAAATGCTCCTGGCCGGAGGAAAGTTTTCTATCTAAATAAAACGTCCGGTTTGCCGCAAGCGTTACGAGAATCTCCCACGGCCCGGATGGGCTTTGGCTATGCTCAATAAGAAAACCGGTTTCATTGTCCGAATTGTCCTTCCATACTAACCAGGCCTGGGCTTTGTTTATGCCGTAAATTGCCCTGAGGCTGGAAGGCGAAACCGGCAAGCCGGGAAATAAATTTACTCCCATGCTTTCAGAGCCCTCTATACCGCCGACAGTTACCGTGCCGGGATTACCTCCTGTGTGCCGGACAACAATAGCCCATTTATTCCTTCTGGCAAGCCAGCGCATCGGGCCAAAACCCTCAAGCTCAAGGCCCGCTTCAGGGCCAAGGGAACTTGCGGCCTCAACAGCAAGAGTATCCCTTCTTTGGTTATAAACAGCCTTTGTAATATCAATCGTCAGATCATAGCCATTGCAGTCCTGGTCTATCCCGTCATGCTTAATCTCCGCGGCCCCGGGATATATTGCCGGGTCATTATCATCGCAGTCAACTAAAGTGCCGCAGCCTGCTTGTGCATAATAACCGTCTCCATCATTATCAATGCATACAGGAGCCTCAAGGAGCTTTTGATAAGCAGCCATTACATTAACCAGGCCAAAACCATATTCGTTGTCAGGGCCGAATGCACCTAAGTCAAAGGCAGTCTCTGTAATTGCAGCCTCCAACTCCTCAACCGAAGAGCCGGGGGCTGCGTTTAATAAGAGCGCCAATGCTCCGGAAACATGCGCCGAGGAGAATGAAGTCCCTGAAACCGAAAGGTAAGAATTTGGGAATAAGCCGTTAAAAGTCAAATCGCTGGTAAACACGTTTACTCCGGGAGCAACCACTTTGGGGTATATTCCCCCGTTACAGGCGCAAGGGCCCCGGCTGGAAAAATTAGCAATTGTATCTACGATATCCGTTGCGCCTACGCTCAAAACCTCAGGGTCATTTGCCGGGCTGATGCTTGTATCCGGGTTAGGCCCGTCATTACCCGCGCTAAACACCACCGTAATCCCTGCGGCTTTTAATACCTGAACATCGTCGCGAAATTCAGAAACGCATTGGTTAACTGTTCCGGTTAACCCCCAGGAATTATTCACTATGTCAGGCGCGTCATTCGTATCCGGGTTATTGTCCGGGTCAAGGAGCCACTGGAAACCTGCGTGTATTGAACTGTAACTGGCAACATCCGCGTCATTAAATATTTTTATGGCAATCCATTCTGCCTCAGGCGCAACTCCGATGTGATTTCCGCTGGCTTGCCCTCCTGCAATAATCCCTAAAACAGCGGTCCCGTGGCCGTTTCTGTCATAAGGGGTGGGGTGCTCATCATTCGGGTCAAACCAGCTATTCTCCCCTCCCCGCCAGTTAAGCATTAAATCAGGGTGGTAAATATCCGCGCCTGTATCCATAGTCGCAATTACAGCCCCTTCTCCGAGGTAACCTAATGCCCATAATTCCGGCGCCCTGATTTTACCTATATTCCACTCCACGTTTTCGCTGACCGCCTCCTCGGGCCTTGGCGCAGGCACAAGCGCATCGAGCTTTATCTCCTTTATCCCGGGATAGGCTGTTAATTCCGGTATCAGATTTGCCGGCACGCTTGCTGCTATGGCATTGATAGACCATAAGGAGCGTATATTGCGCGCTTCTTTCTTACGCAAAAAATCCTTAGCCGGAGCCTGTGTAAGATTGGCCTTTGACCTTAAAGCCTGAATTATTCTCTTTTGGCGCAGGTTCTTACGGATACTGCGGAATTGCCGTATATCCACCTTGTCCTCAAATGCGATAATCACCGCGATCTCTTCATCCGGGTTTGTGGCATTAAGCGCTGACTGTAATTGGGGCGCTATCTCTGCTGCCTGGCCTTGCGCCATGCAGAAAAGAAAACAAGCGCTAAAAGCAAATATCAAAAAAAATGTTTTTTTCATTGCACGACAATGTCTTTCGCCTGAAAATCCCCGGCCACCACGGTAATTTTATTACCTGCTTTGATATATTGTCCGGGGTTGGCAAAAATCATAAAATATGTTTTTCCCAGCTTTGGCTTTCCGCCCCTGGAGGATTGCTTTAATGAGCCTACCTTTGGCGGAGTTGGCACGATAAATTTTGCTCCGCTGGCCTGGTCAATTATATAGGGCTTTACTTTTGGGCCGGTAATCTTTTCGGCCTTATCCGGGTCAAGGATACGGTAACGAAAATCTACCATATATCCGCCTGCGGAAAGCCGCGCGCCCTCAACAGCAATACCCCATTCTTTTGCATACTGGTTAGCGCTGTTACAACCCAGGAGAATAAGCAAAAGAAAAACCGGGACGGCCCTCTGGATTAGCTTTAAGCTTAATGAGAACCGTCCCTTAAACATATTACTCAAACCTCACTGCGTCTGCGCAAGTGGTGGTTGGGAAAGCCTGAGAGGTTATAGTTACCCGGTAAGTTACTCCTGCCTGAAAATCAAACGTGCTGAGTAGATTCCACTGCCCGCCATTTGTCTGCTGGTTGATAAATACCCTTGAGGTCCCGCCGGCATGCTCAATATCCACGGGTATGTTAGTTGCGCGCGAAGTCGACTGCGTCCACCACATGGAGACATTGTATGTCTTAGTCTCTACCGGAGTAAAGAGCCAGCTGAAGGTGGTGCCGTTACGGCTCTGCAGGGAATTTGTGCCGTAAGGGTTAGGCGCGGTGGATGTGGACCATGAGCCTGTGCGGCTGGTATTTGTGGTATTAGTATTATCAATAATCACTGTCGCAGAGGTTACCTGCTGGAGCGTAAATTGCACTGCGTCTGCGCAAGTGGTGGTTGGGAAAGCCTGAGAGGTTATAGTTACCCGGTAAGTTACTCCTGCCTGGAACTCATAGGCTCCAAAGGAATTCCACTGTCCGCCATTTAGCTGCTGGTTAATAAATACCCTGTTTGTTCCTGTAACATTCTGGATATCCACGGGGATATTGGTTGCGCGCGAAGAAAGCTGTGTCCACCACATGGAAACGTCATAGACTCCGGAAACCGTAGGAGTAAAGAGCCAGCTGAAAGTTGCGCCGTTACGGCTCTGCAGGGAATTTGTGCCGTAAGGGTTAGGCGCGGTGGATGTGGACCAAAGGCCTGTACGAGCGATATTACTGCTGGTGTTGTCAATGATTACCTGCAGTTGTACCGCAGTATTTACCGTAACTGTGACAGTGGCTGCAGCGCTGTCAAGCAAGCTGTCATTTGCCGTATAGGTAAATGTATCTGTGCCGCTAAACCCGCTATTTGGCGTATAGGTAACGGTATTATCGGGATTAAGCGCAGTGATACCATTGGCTCCATTAGTAAGGTTGGTTACGGTCAAAGGATTATTATCCAAATCAGTATCATTTGCCAAAACGTTTATGGAAACTGCCGTATTCTGATTAGTAGTAGTAGAATCATTATTGGCAACTGGTGCGTCATTTGTGGGGTTGACTGTGATGTCAACCGTGGCTATATTACCATTCACACTGCCGTCATTTGCTACATAAGTAAACGCGTCTACCCCGTTAAAATTAGCGTTAGGAGTATAGGTAAAGGAACCGTCACTGTTTAAAGTGAGAACGCCATTGGTAACGCTGCCTGCCAATAGAGCGCTCAACAGATCACCATCAGGGTCTGTGTCATTACCAAGCACTCCCGGAGCAACTATCGTTAACGTTGCATCTTCATCTACGCTATAGGCATCATTAGTGCTTATTGGCGCGCCATTAGCCACAGTAAGCGTTACGACAGCAATATTGCTGATATTGGTCCCGTCTGAAAGCCTGTAGGTAAAGGAATCAACACCTACGTATCCTAAGTTTGGCGTATAAATAAATGAGCCGTCAATATTAAAGGTAAGGGTGCCGTTTGACGTGGAACTGATCAAAGAAGGCGTAATCGGATCTGCGTCCGGGTCAGAATCATTAATAAGCACGCCTGGGGCTATGACGTTTAATACAGTATTCTTGTTCACGCTAAAGGCATCATTACCGGCAACCGGCGAACCGGGAACAACAGCTACGTTAAACTGGCTGAACAACCCGCCTTGCGAACCATCGGCGTTTCTTAGCGCCAGCATCCGGTCATAAAGAGCAAATACGCTGCTTGCATCCGGGACAAAAAGAGCATCTGCAGTTGCGCCTGCAGAGAGCAGAATTTCATATTGCTCTCTTTGGTATGGATAAGGATTCCCGTTTTCAGTGATTTGTTTCAAATAAGCGTCTTGAATCGTAGGCACATGTGTTTGCAAGCCTGCATTTAAAAGCCTGAGAAGCACCCTTTGGCCGAGATTAATATCTAACGACAGCTGGCCTGGGGTGTAAGGCTCGCCGTTTACCAAAAAATACCTGGGATTATAATTAATGGTTGAAGTCATGGTTGTGCCCGGGCCGTATTGGCCGGTTGAGACCGCCCCATGCAAGGCCGGGTCTATTTCACTGTACAGCAAAGTAAATTCAGTATCGGAAATAAGACTCGGGTAAGCATTGCCGTCTGCAGCAAAAACTTTTGCCGCGCCGTAAAGCCCCATTTGCACCTGCACCTGAGGGTGGGTGCCGCTCTGGTACAAATATGTTCCCGGCCTTAAATTTGTCCAGGTGTATACTCCGGTGTCTCCTGGAAGAGTTTCAGCAGCCATAGAGCGCACTCTTTCCGGGTAATCAGGGTCAGCTGCGTCAAAATACGCAGGAGCAAGCGCTGCTGCCTGGCCGGGAATTACAATTGAAACCGGCACAGTTAAATTGTTGGTCAGGTTTATGGTAAGGGTCGTATCTCCTGCTGGAACTTCTAAAACAGGCCCCGGCACCGTAACTATGCCGCTGCCGGTGCCTGCCGTCGTATCCGCAAAACCCCACATCTGGATTATTGCCGCATCCGGCATAATCTTGGCTACTTCATCCGCAACCAAGTCATACGTCTTAGCAAAAGAGGGCGCTGCAGAAAATACCGACGCACTCAACGCTAAGGCGCAACTCAAAATTGTCTTTTTCACATTCATTATATCCTCCTTCCGCAGAAGCGGAACACCGGCATTTCCTTTAAGGCCGGGTGCCTGCTAAGCATTAGTGTTCAATTACTACATCGTGCGGCACAATCACCAACATGGTCATCATACCGCCGGGAAATATATCAAAATTAGTCATCTCTTTTTCAGTGTGCGAATGCCACATATATGCGAAACCGGCATGCGGATTAAGCCCGCCTTCTCCGGGCGGGAGAGTCCCCAACGTTCCTAAAAATGGGCTTCCGCTATACATGCCGCCGAAAGTTAAATCCTGCTGGTCAGGTAAAATTACCGGAAAGGGCTTGCCATGATCGGGCTCGTACTCATTAGGCGCTATCGGGTCGCTAACGGATGTATGGCCGTAGATATCCCAGCCTAATCCTTTACCTGTCCATTCAAATATCGCGTCATATGTCCTTCCGGGCACGGATTGAATAGTAAACTGCTCATTGCTTAAATCTGCTCCTTGGCCAGGAGCGCTGGAAAGCAGCTTTCCGTCTATGGCAATAATCCGGGCATGGTTTCCGTGGTAATGAAAAGGATGCAGATGCCTGCCTGCTCCGATAACCCTCATCAACAGTTTATCTCCCGGATGCATCATCGGCATGGAGTTATACGGCTGAGTAGGAAGCCAAGGCGCAAATGCGCGAAACATCGTATCCGGTGCTGTCCTGCCGTTAATAAACCAGTAGCTGGGAAAATAATTTGAAAGGTAATCTGTGGCAGCAAGCGCAGCCGGCCCCCGCGTCTCTACTAAATCGTGGATGCGAGCATCCATTTCAGTAAGTAAAAATAAATACTCCAATCCATGGGTGTATGCTGAATCCATATGGCCGTAAGCTGTAGGCATCATATGCCCGAAGCCTGCTGGCCTGACTATAAGCGCGCCTACTAAACCCATTTCCACCTGGAGGTCAGGATTAGTGCCGCTATGATACAGATAGGTTCCGGGGTCAGTGGCGGTAAAAGTATAAGTTACCGTAGTTACGCCGTCAGGAGGCGCTTCCTGCGTAAGTAGCCCCGTTACTCCTCCGGAGGCAGTTACCTTTTGGCCGGGAAAAACTATGGAGACATTTCCCGCGCGTACCGGAAGGGCATTCCTCAGGGTTACTGTAACAGTATCCCCCTGGTTTACTATCATGGTCACGCCGGGATACTGCATTAACCCGGTACCATTAGCATAGCCCCAGGCGTAAATGCTGTTTCCTTCGGCAGTGCTGATGTGGCCTTGCCTTGCCGTTAAACTAAAGGCTGTGGCTGCTATGCCTTCAATCCTGGCTTGCGCGCTGCCTGCGGCAAATACAAGCAGTATCGCTGCAATTGCCGCTTGTTTCATAAGAGATTTTATCAATTTCATCTTTATCCTCCTTTTTGCCCACCAGGGCAACACCGGCGCATCCGATGGCGCCGGGTGCTAGTCCACAAGGGCAACACCAATCCATCCTTTAGGATTGGGTGTTAGCTTAAGGCTGTATCCTGATTTCGGTGAGGACTCCGCCGAAATCCTGGTTGCCATTACTTAAATAATTCAGGTTTGTAGTGTAAAGAAAATAAGTCCCGGGGGTAATACCGGTTGTATCTATAATCGCGTCCATTGCTTCTCCTCCGCCGAGAGTTACGGTGCTAGTAGTGTAATAAAGGTCTTTGCCCGGAGTGATCCCGCCATCTAGGCTCGGGCCGCGCAAAAGACGGGCATCCTTGCCTACGATTTTCATCGGTAATCCGGTGGTTGTTAATGTATAAAACCTCTCTACGCTCACGTTAGAAATCCGTAAAAGAATCTTCTCTCCTGCGGTAGCAGTAATTAATGAACTTACCAACTGGGTAACCTTTCCTCCATGCTCTGCGTCATTGGCAGGCAAAGGGCCGGGATTGATTGTGTCCGGGTAACCTCTGCCGTTTAGTAAAGTATAATTATCCTTCATCGCATAAAAAGGCAAAGGCTGCACTGTTTCGCTTGCCACATGAAAACGCGAATCAAAGCCGGAAACTTGGATAGGAAAATCCACGTCGTAATATGTAGAGCCGTCTGTGTCATTATACGCGTATTTGTAACCGGTGTGGTGAATGAACCCGCGCAAATCAGTGCCGTCGGCAAGTTGATTTTGCGCCGGCCTAACCCAGAGGTTCCCGATCATCCCCATCTGCATATGCTCGGTAGCTTCCACGTGGCAATGATAAAGGTAAGTGCCCGGCTCCACTACGTTATAATAATAGGTAAGGGTTGAGCCCATATTAATCACAATGGAAGCTTCGGGAACGCCGTCAAATATTGAAGCTGCCTGGGGAAAACCATGCCAGTGCACTGAATGCGGGTCAAAAAGGTCCGGCCGCATCATCATCCCCACGTTGGTAAGGTTAAGATAAAACTCATCTCCCTCATCTACGCTAATAGTCGGCGCAGGAAGAAAAGCATTTAACATCCCTTCATGCATGGCCATATCCG
>JBFMBZ010000061.1:0-12868 GCA_040754615.1 Candidatus Omnitrophota bacterium
CAAAGAAACAATTGTCAATGCCCATATCCTGATATATTTTTTTCGCTATCCTTAAGGCGGAAAGTGAAATATCTATGCCAAAGATATTCAATCCCTGCCGGGCGAAATATGTCCCCAAAAATGCAGGCCCGCAGCCGATTTCCAGGTAATTATCCCCTTTTTTTGGCTTATAATATTCACTTATCTGCCTGACCGTATCGTTTAAATACAAGTTCTTATATTGCTCCAGCGCAACCTTATAATCTAAATTTCTGTAACCGCTCTCCCATTTACCTTGAGATAAAATCTCATCTTCAGAAAGCCCGGGCAGTAAAACGGGTATGCCGTCAATAACTTTATAATCTTTATCACAGTGCCTGCAATGGAGCCTTTCCGAAAACAAATCAAGGTGAGTCCGGCATAGAGGACAAATCAACAATTCCATCTGCTCTTTATCCGTTAATGCACTCTGCATAACTCTCAAGATACCTGCCTGCGCCAATAATCAAGAAGGTCTTCCAATGTCTGCTCAAAAGGGATTTCTGGTTTCCAGCCGGTTGCCTTTCTGAATTTGTCTATACACGGTATCTGCAAGGTAACATCAGATGGCCTTAAAAGCGCCGGGTCTACCTTTATCTTTATTTTCTTATCAGTCATCTTCAATAGCTTATCCAGCATTTCGCCGATGCTCATAGTGATGTTGCCTCCGATATTGTAGACTTCACCGCTTTTGCATTTATTCACCAGCAGCCAGTAAGCCCTTACAGTATCACGTACGTCCGCAAAGGTGCGGATGCTCTTTAAATTACCTACGCGTAATACGGGCGGCTGTAGGCCCTTTTCAATCAAGGCGATTTGCTTGGCAAAGGCAGAGGTGGCAAATACCTCTCCCCTGCGCGGCCCGGTATGCGTAAACATCCTGGTCCTTAATGTCTTCAGGCCATAGGAAATGTGATACTGATAGGCGATCATATCTTCTGCTACTTTACTGACCGCATAAGGGCTTGCCGGCCGGAATGGCTCGGTTTCCCTGATGGGGATATTGCTCTTAGGCACCTGGCCGTAGACTTCTGATGAACTGCAAACATGGATTATCGGGTCTATCTTCAAAATTCTCACTGCATCAAGCAAATTTACAGTCCCGCAAAGGTTAACCGATATGGTATTTACCGGAGAACTGAAACTGGTGACTACGTATGACTGCGCTGCCAGGTGAAATATAATGTCAGGTTTTATCTTCGTTAAAGTCTCAATCACGGAATTTAAATCGGTTAACTCGCAATAGTAAAGTTTTAGTTTATCGGCAATATGCGCAATGTTCTCCATTGGGCTACGCCATCTGCGTAATCCGTAAATTTCCACGCCAGTATTGTTAGCCAGCAGGTATTCGGCGAGGTGGCTGCCTACAAATCCGGTTATTCCGGTGATAAGGGCTTTTTTCTTCATTTAAGCGTCCTTTCTTAATTGAATCTTCAGTTCTGATAGGAATCTGGAAACTACATCAATGAAATAATCCAAATGTGCCTTATCCAGGTCCTGATGAATTCCTATATGAATAGCGTTATCTCCGATATACTCGGCATTGGGGAAATCCCCCAGCTTATAGCCCAAACTCCTGAATCCAGGAAATTGCGTGGGCATAGAGCAGAAAACTGTCCGCGTATCAATGCTGTTTTTTTCAAGGTATCGGGTTAACGCCTCTCTTTTAATTTTATCCGGAGACTGAATTATAACCGGGAATGCGTGAGGCCCGAGCTTCTCGTAATCAGCTAATTCTATGCTCATCAGATACGGCGCAAATTGCTTAAACTTATCCGCGAGATAATAAAAATTTTCTCTTCTTTTCTCCAAAATACCATGGTAAATATCAAGGTTTCCCAGGCCGACTGCTGCTTCCATTTCGTTCATCTTGCAGGAGTAGCCGATACGCTCAAACAAGAAACGTATATCCTCGCCCTTTCCGGAACTAAATCTTTTCTGACAGCATCCGGAATTAAGGTTTAAAACGCACTCATTACATTTGCAAGCCCTTCCGTGAGACCTTAGCGACCTTAAGATTTCGGCAAAATCCGGGTTATCCGTCACCACAATTCCGCCTTCTCCCGTAGTAATGATATGGGCAACATATAAACTGAAACACCCCATATCAGCAAGGGTGCCGGCATTCTTGCCCTTATAAACTGCTCCGTGCGCCTCTGCGGCATCTTCTATGACAAAAAGGTTGTGTTTTCTTGCAATAGCATTAACCTCATCCATCGCAGCAGGTTTTCCCATAAGATGCACCGGCATTATCGCCTTTGTCTTTTTGGTAATGGCCTCATCTATTAAGGCCGGGTCAATATTTAGAGTATCCTGTTCAATATCTACAAAAACAGGCTTAAACCTGGCGTGCAATACCGCAGTGCCGGTTGCGATAAATGACAAAGCAGGCACTATTACTTCATCGCCCTCCTGACATCCAAAATCATGTAAGGTTGCCAAGGCTATGGTATTGGCGTCCGTTCCGCTGCTTACGGCCACAGCTTCTTTCGCACCGACAAGGCGCGCGAATTCCTTTTCAAAGAGCCTGACGAACTTACCGCTGGATAACCTGTTTGAATCCAGTATGCCTTTTATTAAATCTTTTGATTTTTGCGTGACTGAAACTGTTCCGAAGGGTATCCTCATTTTTATTTACAAATCTTCCTTGCTTTCTCGTACCTTTCCGGGGTCCCTATATCCATAAATTTTTCTTTAATCACAAATCCGTACAGCCCCCTGCCGATGATTGACGGAAAGAAATCGCGCTCCAGAGAAAAAACCTTGCGCCTGGGCATCCAGGAAAATACTTCCCGGTTAAAAAGATAAACTCCTGCGCTGGTGTACAGTTTCTGCGCTGCGCTTTTTATCTTACCATACCCTGACACCTGGCCTTTTTTGTTTAACCTGACGCTATCAACATCATCCCTTCCCATTGACTCTGTCAGGACCATTGATATACAAGCCTTTTTCGCCATATGAAAATCAAAAAATTCCTGCCATTTTATTTTAAAGAGCGTATCAGCATTCATTACTAATAGCGGAGAGCTTGCCACTAGCCTCTTCGCGTTCTTTACTGCGCCACCTGTGCCTAACGGCTCCTTTTCGTGAGAAAATAAGATTTTCAGGGAAGGGTTTTGCCTTTTCTTAAAATGCCCCCTGATAAGGTTACCCATATAACCCGTGCAAAGGATAAACCTGCGTAAACCTTCGCGCGCCAATGAATCAATAAGGATATCAATGCAAGGGTCGCCATTAATCTCTGCCAGCGCCTTGGGCCTGTCATTAACTACTGGCCTTAAGCGCATTCCCAGGCCTCCGCACAATAAAAGCGCGTCTATTTCTTCTAACCTTTTCTGCTGCGTGATCATAATTTATCCTGCGAGTTAACAGGGCTATAGAAAATAATCTGGCTACCCAGCGAATCAAACCTGAAAGGGACAAAGAGCAGTTTTTTTAACCGCTTCTTAATCTTTCCCTGCACAGCGGGTGAGGCGAATATGAGCATAAAGCCTCCTCCTCCCGCGCCCAACAGCTTGCCACCCAAAGCGCCGCAGGAGAGGGCAGCGGAATAAATTTCATCTATCTGGGGGCTAGTTATCTTATCGGAGAGAGTGCGTTTAATCTGCCAGTTTTCATGCAAAAGTTTTCCAAAGGAAGCTAAATCAACATTACTATTTAAAATTTCCAGCGCGTTATTCACGAATTGATGCATGATTTTGAGCTCTTTTCGGTTATGCGGGGTCCTTTTAATCTGCTCTGCGGCTATTTCGGAAGCTGTCCTGGAAAAACCGGTGAATATAAGCAGCAGGTTATCCTGCAGAGAATTCAGCCTTTGACTAGGTAGGGTAACCGGCCGGACCTGAAAATGGTCCCTTCCGCCGAACTCTACAACATTCAGGCCCCCAAAAGCAGCCAATGCCTGGTCCTGTGAGCCGACATTCTCATTTAAAACCGATTGCTCAATGTGTATTGCATCCAGCGCCAACTGCCTCTTAGTGGGCATCTTCCCTTTAAGCGCGTAAAGGGCATGCAGCAGCCCCACGGTGAATGATGAACTTGAACCCAGGCCTGACCTTGCCGGAAGGTCTCCGTCATGATGCACCTCTATCCCACGCTCTATTTCCATGAATTTAAGGCATGCCCTTGCAGAAGGATGACGGATTTCGGAATGTTCTTTGACGTTTTCGATGAATGAATAGACTATCCTGGATTTGTGCTCAAAAAAAGGCGGCAGGTACCTGCAGCTGATATAGCAGTATTTGTCTATTGTTGTAGCCAACACGGCTCCGCCGTTTTCCTTATACCATACGGGATAATCTGTTCCACCACCGAAGAAAGATATCCTGAAGGGCGTACGGCTGATAATCATTTTATTATGCAAACCTCCTGGCCAACTCCTGCTTTAGCATATCCCTGATATGCTGCACGGTCTGTTTGCCGAATTTATCTTCCATCATCTCCAAATAGGCATCGCCGTTATGGTATTCTTTGAAGGCAGAATCCCTGAACCTTAAGACTTCTGCGCTGGATAGATATTTTGTGGGTAAAGGAAGGGTATCCTCGCCGAACTGTGAGTAACCCAGCCATGATTCCGGAAGCTTCAGGCCTTCTTTTAATGCATCTTCATATAACTGCGAACCCGGATAAGCCATGGCAACATAAAAGTTAGAATACTCACAGTTTAACTCCTTTGCCAAATCAAGGGTGCTTTGCATGGTTTCTAAATTGTCTTCGGGAAGGCCAAAGATATAATTTCCCACTATATGTATTCCTGCATCCTTCGTCATCCTAATCACTCTCTTGATATCGCTATCGCTGAACTTTCCTTTGGTCACGCTATCCCTGACTTCCTGGTTAGCAGACTCAATGCCAAAAGCCAGCCAGCTTATTCCTGCCTTTTTCATTTTCGTAAGCATTTCTTTGTTTACGGTGTCTATCCTGGCGTATGCCCAGATATTCAAGTCATAGCCTCTTTCAATAATAAGATCGCATATGGCATTGACGTGATTGGTGTTTAAAGCGAACATCTCATCTATGATTTTTATATTCTGCACTTTATAATTATTGACCAGGTAATCTATTTCACTTATCACTTTCTCTGGGCTGCGGTAACGTATTCCGCTGCCGCCGAATATTTCATTGATGCAGCAAAACGTGCATTTAAAGGGGCAACCCAAGCTGGTATAAATGGCTGCGTAAGGCTGCCTTTTATTTATCCTGCCGTAGCAATGCCAGTTGTGCGCCCGGTATTTTTCTACGCTAAGCAGTTCCCAGGCTGCCTGCGGCAATGAATCAAGGTTGCTTATTAGCTCAGCCCTGGGGTTTGCGATAATCTTCCCGCCTTCCTTATACCAAAGCCCTTTTATTTTATATGAGCGGTTTTGCGGATGCGCCTTTATCGTTTCAAGCAGCTCGGTGATTGTATAAAACCCTTCCCCTTGACAGATAAAGTCAACCTCCTCCTCTTTCAATGTCCTTTCAGGCAAAGCAGAAGGGTGTAATCCGGTTAACAATGTTTTTATGGAAGCATTCCTGCTTTTTAATTCTTTTAATATTGCACCTGCCCCCACCATATTCATTGTGGAAGCATTGGGGTTTGTCCCGGAAACAACAACAGCTGCCAAAACCGGATTATAATTTACTATCTTTTCTGCGGTTTCGGCGGAGCTTAAATTATCCAGCTCTGCGTCTAAGATTTTTACCGCAAAGCCCTTTTCACGCACAAACGCTGCTAACAAAGCAGCCCAAAGCGGCGGCTCAATAGCTGCGAGGTTAGGGCTCAATTTACCGTAAAGCTTATTCTGGCTTCCCGGGCTGACTAAAAGCAGGTCTAAATCTTTTGACATAATAAATTTATCCTTGTTTTTTGCTTAAAGTATTTTCTTTATACCAGGCATAAGTCTGCTCAATGCCGTTCCTTAAACTGACCTTTGGCATCCATCCCATCTTCTTTATTTTAGCGGAATCAAGAAGCTTCCTTGATACCCCATCCGGTTTACTCTTATCAAAAGTTATTCTCCCTGAAAAACCGGTTATCTCTTTCATCAAAAACGCCAGTTTCTTTACAGAAATATCTTCGCCGGTCCCGCAATTAATAATCTCCCCGGCATCATAATTCTCTAACAGGAAAAGGCAGGCAGCTGCTGCGTCATCCACATAAAGGAATTCCCTGCGCGGTGAGCCGCTACCCCAGACTGTCACAGAGCCTTCACCCTTAATCTTCGCTTCATGGAATTTCCGCAATAAAGCCGAAAGCACATGGCTGTTCTGAAGGTCAAAGCTATCATTGGGGCCGTAAAGCGTAGCAGGAAGAATGGTAATACAGTTAAGGCCATACTGTTTCCTGTAAGCCTGGCTCATCTTAATCCCGGCTATCTTGGCAATTGCGTACGGCTCGCTTGTTTCTTCTGGTTTACCTGTCAGTAAATATTCTTCTTTTATGGGCTGGGAGCTATTCTTCGGGTAGATACAGGAGCTTCCTAAAAAGAGTAATTTCTTCGCTCCGAATTTATAGGAGTAGTGGATAACGTTGCTTTCAATCTGGATATTATTGTAGATGAATTCCGCAGGGTACGTACTATTAGCGATGATACCCCCCACCCTTGCCGCGCAAAGAGCCACATATTCCGGTTTTTCTTCTTTAAAAAATTTCTCTGTCTTAACCTGGTCTATCAAATCCAGCTCTTCTGAACTCCTGGTAATAATATTATTAAAACCCCCCTCTTTGAGAATACGCATCAGCGCAGAGCCCAAAAGTCCGGTATGCCCTGCAACGTATATCCTGGAATTATTATTCATTTATTTTTTTAATAGCTGCCTGGCTGCCTGCACGATATCATCAACACCAGGGTAAAACTCTTCCTCTAATACATAACTTGATGGAGTGGGCGTATCCAGGCAGCCGATACGCAGTATCGGCGCTTTTAAATCCGCAAAGCCGCACTCTGCGGCAATTGCCGAAATCTCTGCGCCTACCCCTCCTGTTTTCCAGCCTACGTCAGCAATGATTAAACGACCGGTTTTTTTTAATGATTCAAGTATGATTCCGGTATCTAACGGCTTTAAAGTCCTTAAGTCTATTACTTCGGCATCAATGCCTTCTTTTTGCAGTTCTGCTGCGGCGCGTATCGCTTCCACTGCCATATGCGAAATCCCGATAATAGTGACGTCATTGCCTTCTTTTCTGACCGCGCCTTTGCCAAAAGGGATGGAATATAAACCAGTGGGCACATATCCCGTATGCTTAAAAAGCCAGCGGTGCTCAAGGAAGATCACCGGGTTCTCATCAACTATGCTGCTGATAAGCAGCCCCTTGGCATCATAGGCAGTGCTGGGCATTACCAGGCGCAAGCCCGGAATATGCATAAACAAAGAGTGCAAGGCCTGTGAATGTTGAGCGGCCGAGCCCCAGCCGCGGCAGATTACCGAGCGTATCACCATGGGGACTTTTACCTTGCCCCCAAACATATAGCTCCATTTGGCAGCGTGATTTACTATCTGGTCCATGGAAAGCAAAATAAAATCCGGCCGGTTGTGCACAAAAACCGGGCGCATACCTACCAATGCTGCTCCTATAGCTACGCCAGTCAAGGCATTCTCCGACAAGGGAACGTCAAATACCCTTTTGGCCCCATGCTTTTTATGCAAATCCAGGGTAGTCCCCCATAATCCACCGGGAGCATCCACGCCCTGGCCCATGACAAATACCCGTTTATCCCTTTCCAGGGCCTGGTCCAAAGCCTCTCTTATCGCTTCGGCAAAAGAGATTTTTCGTAAATCCTTACCCTCATCCTGGTCAAACGGAGGCTCCTTTCGCTCAACAAAAAGATTAGTCCAAGGCATAATCATCCTTCTCATGAAAAAGATATTTCAAGGCTTCTTTTTTATCCGGCAAGGCACATTTTTGCGCGTATTCAAAAGCTTCACTGATTTCACTGTCTAATTCCTTATCAATAGAATGTATTTTCTTCGCATTTAATAATTTTGTTTTTAGCAGGCGTTCCTTAAAAGTATTTACCGGGCATTTTTTAAGCCAGCTGTCCAGCTCTTTTTCGCTACGGTAACCTAATTCAATATCTGAGCCCGGGCCAACGTGCTTGCGCCAACGGTAAACCCTGCACTCCATAAACACAGGCCCTTTACCGCTCCTGGCGTATTTGACTGCCTTCGCGCAAGTTGAGTAAACATCCATTACATTTGTCCCATCAACCCTATGCGCAGGCATAGAAAAAACCTTAGCCCTTAAATATATATTATCCTTTACCTGCCTGCTCTTTAAATTGGAAAATACTGAATAAAAATTATTTTCGCAAACAAAGATTACGGGAAGCTTTTTAAGCGCGGCATAATTCAGGCTCTCATACAATACTCCCTGCTCAGCAGCAGCATCCCCGAAAAAAACTGCGGAAACCGATTTTTTCTTCTGAAAGACAGAACCCAGCGCAGCTCCTACTGCTATAGGTATGCTTCCGCCGACTATGGCAGAGGCACCTAATAGCCCCACCCGCTCATCAATCAGGTGCATTGAGCCTCCCCTGCCCCTGGAACATCCTGCCTCCTTACAATACAACTCTGAAATAAAAGCCTTCAGGTCACCGCCTTTTGCCAGGTAATGGCCGTGGCCCCTGTGGTTAGTGAATACATAGTCTTCTTTTTTTAAGCAGGCGCACACTCCTGCAGAAGTTGCCTCCTGGCCTATGCAAAGATGCACAGGCGTTTTCATTTCATCCTGAGAGTACAATTCCTCTATTCTTAGCTCGACTTTCCTGATCTTAAGCATTGACTTGTACAGTTCAATAAGTTTTTTTCCAGGTATTCCGGTTTTAGGCATATTGGTATTGATTGCTTAAGATATATTTCTTTCTCCAGGCTTCAATCAAAAAGAGCTTCCAGAGCAAATATTCCTTTTCTTTATCAAAAGGCGAATACATGGTTTCTTTAAAATCAAAAAGCTGCTCCAGCCTTTTTAACGGAAACGCCTCCCTGGAAATGCTGTCTTTACTTAAAACGTAATCTTTTATTTTATCGGTATTACTGCGTAAAACCTGCGGGATAGATAAAGAGAATCCCCTCTTTTTTCTGTAGGCAACCTCTGCCGGAAGATACCTTGTTGCTACATCCCTGAGGATAAGCTTTTCATTCGCCGAACGCATGCTAAACCAGCGGGAGCGTAGTTTAAACTCGGCAGGTAAATTGTAAGCAAATTCAACAATATCCCTGTCCAGATAGGGCACGCGGGCCTCAAGTGAGTGCGCCATTGTCCCTTTATCTACTTTCATAAGATAGTGGTTAGGCAGTTGATACTTAATCTCAAAACCGGCTATCTGCCGGAATATGTCTTTTTCAGTAGAGCCTTGTATCAACCTATGCATCAGCATCGCCTGCTTAAAAAAAGCTGCGCCGGGCAGCCTTCTTGATATGGCATAATAGTAAATCCAGTCCCTTACGAGCATAGGCATAAATTTAAAGGGTAATTGCGAAAGCCCGTACCAGGAGTAACCTCCAAAAACCTCATCTCCTCCTTCTCCGACCAGCAAGACCTTTATGCCAAACTGTTTAATTTTCTCTGAAATTAAATAAGTAGTGATTATACCGGGGTCTAAAGTAGAAAGGTCATCGTAAAACCAGGCCAGCTCTTCTATCTTGTCGGTTACTTCCTGGGGATTAACTTCAATAGAAGTATGCGCAGAAAGGATGTGTTTTGCTACCTTTTGGGCATAGGGACGCTCATCCCAGAGATGCTGATTGCCTACGGTAAAAGTGCTTATCGGCTGGCGGCTCACTTTTGCCGACAAGGCAGAGATCAGGCTTGAATCCAGGCCTCCGGAGAGAAGCACGCCTAACTTTACATCAGATTGCAGATGCAGCCTCACCGCCTCAGTCAAGCGTTCTTCAAGCTGGCGCGATGTTTCTTTGAAACCTAAATCATGCCTCTTTGCGTTAAATCCCAATTGCCAGTATTTTTTCAAAGTAAGCGAACCATCGCCCTTGTAAATTAAAAGCGCCCCTGCCGGGACTTTATTAACCCCGGACAAAAGAGTAGCTTCGCCCTCAAAGATAAAAGGAAACGCCAAAAGCATTTCTAGCGCAGATGTATTTATCTGCGGCTTCCAGAATCCCTCATTCAACCCCAGGAACCCCTTTGCTTCGGAAGCAAAAGCAAAGATTTTATCAGTCTTTAAATAATAAAGCGGTTTAATCCCGATGCTGTCTCTGGCAAGGATAAGCTTTTTATCCTTTAAATCCCAGATGCAGATGGCAAACATACCTCTCAGCCTGTTTATAGAATCCTCTTTCCATTCTTCGTAAGCATGCACGACGGTCTCTGAATCTGAGTCAGAATAAAAAACGTGGCCCCGTGCCTTTAGTTCGCTGCGTAAAGATTTGTAATTATATATTTCTCCGTTTACCAATACCACCACGCTTTTATCTTCATTGAAAAAAGGCTGCCTGCCGCGCTCTGATAAATCTATTATAGATAACCTGTTATGCCCCAGGTAAACCCCTTCTTTCTCGTCGATGAAAAAACCCTGGTCATCGGGGCCGCGATGCCTGAGAAATTTTAACATCCTGCCGCAGTCTGAAATAAAGTTAGCGTACCTTGCCTTTGAAATTATTCCCGCTATTGCGCACATATTTTAAAATACTTTCTGTACCAGCCTATGGTCTTCGCCAAGCCTTCCTCCAGGCTGTGCCCGGGCCTCCACTCTAACAGGCGGTGAGCCTTGCTAAAATCTAAGCGCTGCATTTTTTCTGTGCGGCCGTTCTTTGAGCTGGAAGCAACTATCACCTTAAGCCCTTTATTGCCGGAAAGCTCAATAATCTTATTCACCAGCCCGAAAACGCTTACCGCCTTGCCTGCGCCGATACTAAAAGCCTCTCCTTGAACCTTGGGTTCGGATACCCGCTCTGCCAGAGAAAGATAGACATCTACCGCGTCCTCAATGTACAGGTAATACCTTAAAGGAGTCCCGTCGCTTCTTATAACCGGGTCCTCATTATGTAAAACTGATTTGATTGCCGATGGGATAATCCGGGAAAAATTAAGGTCGCCTCCTCCGTAAATATTGCAAGACCTTGTCACGGCCAGAGGTAAACCATAAGTTGAAAAATAGGTCCTGGCAAGAAGGTCTGAGCAGGCCTTGGATGTATCATAAGGATGGAGGCTTAAGGGGGAGGCTTTTCTTTCAGCCCTATGGCTGCCGTAATTTACCTGTGCCTTATATGTAGAGGCTATGATGAGGCTTTTTATGTTAATCATCCTTGAAGCTTCCAGTATATTCCATGTCCCTGTGATATTAGTTTCAAAAGTGCCAAGGGGAGACTGGTCAGCTAATCCGACAAGAGGCTGTGCCGCCAGATGAAAACATACATCAGGCCTCTCTTTTAGAAAAATGCCTTTTATTTTCTCAAAGTCGGTAATCGATTCTTTTACCACTGAATAGAGCCTGGGCCTTAATTTATTTAAAGGCGAACCGGACCTCTCTTCTTTAACCAGGGCCAAAACCTGAGAGCCCCTGTGTACCAAGGCCTCGCAGATCCAGGAACCGAGGAATCCGCCTGCTCCCGTAATAAGCACTCGTTTATTGCGCCAGAAATTCTTCATTTTGGTTTTTTCTTCAACAGGGAAAGAACCCTCCATTCAATTACGGCGTACCCGTAAATAAAAAGCATAGAAAAACATATCAAAGGATGCAGAAACCATGCCTTGTCGCGTATCTTACTGTAGCCCCTTAAGCTTTGCCAAAAAGGCTCGATTAAACTCAGGCTGAAAACGATATATTTAAGGAGCTTCCATTTATCAGAAGGCCTGTACATCTTAAAGCGCCGTAATACCTTGTTTTTAAAATAATACTGCTTCATGTAGAAATACCTTTTGTAAAAAAAACTGGATAACCTTCCCCCTGACAAATGTATAATGCCGTCTTTTACTATCCCGTACGTATTAAAACCATTATTAACGAGGTCAAGGTTGAAATCAATATGAAAGAAATCTTTTGGTTTAAAAGATAGCTGATTTACGATATCTTTACGGACAAAAAATCCGTTTGCCCCTAAAGTAGGCACCTCTCCGGGAGAAAACCTTACAGAAAAATATCCCGGAAAATCCCGTGCTTCTCCTAAAAGATTCCATTTATCCGGCTCAGCCCAGGAAAGCCTGTCCCGCTTATTTAAATAGTATGGTATAGGGTCATTTACGCCAAAGAGGGAAAAATAACGGTTGAGCAGTGAGGCGGATTTGTCGTATGTATACCTCAAGGGCTGGGTGACAACTATGCTTTTATCTGACATAAACGGCTCAATCATTTTTAAAATCCAGGTGTTATGCGGTAGGATGTTGTCTGAGTCTATAAACCCGATAATCTGGTTTTTTGCGCTTAACAGGCCTATGGCCTTTCTCTGCTCCTGGTCCTCTCTTAAGGTTTCATCCACCATTATCCTTGCATTAAAATCCCTGCCAATTTTAAGGGTGGAGTCCGCAGAACCTCCGTCAATCAAGATAACCTCCACCTTGCCTTCAGGGTACTCCTGGCCGGAAATGCTCTCTAAGCAGGCCCTAAGAGTGCGCTCAGAATTAAGGGTAGGTATTACCAGACTAATAGAGGGAAGGCCGTTAACCATGGATATAAACTATAAACATTTTAACTAATAATTATATCACTAAATTTGGAGTTGAAAAGAGTTAAATC
Source organism: Candidatus Omnitrophota bacterium (assembly GCA_040754615.1). Lineage (GTDB taxonomy): Bacteria > Omnitrophota > Gorgyraeia > Gygaellales > Profunditerraquicolaceae > JBFMBZ01. The sequence goes on from JBFMBZ010000061.1 coordinate 12,690, forward strand.
TGCCTGCGGTAAAAGGAGATAGGTAAGGTAAAATTGTTGATAAAACCTCTATTTTTTTCGGCATCTAACTTTGTTTTCAAAGTCAAAGATATGGCCGAGGACTTTCCTGCCTGCCCGGAAAGAATACCTGAAATCAGACCAGCCCCTTAAAGAAATGAGCTTTCTCATAATAAATTCCG
>JBFMBZ010000062.1:0-9953 GCA_040754615.1 Candidatus Omnitrophota bacterium
GCGATTTCAAGGAGGGAATCCGACATCTCCTTAATTCTTTTTTCATTAAGGCAAAGCCGGTCTATGAAGGCCTTGGGTTTTTTTGCGGCCCTTGCCAGGCGGATATCCTTTTCATTGGCCTTAATGATAAAGGCCTTCCTGCTAAGCAGGCTTAAGGATGCGTCTTTGAGAATCTCATTCTTAGTATCCGTTGCCAGGCTAAACAGGCTCCCTGCCGCTTCCTTCGCCTCTTTTGCAATGTTCAATAACTTTTCCTTAAGATTCATCTTTCTCCTAAAGAATTACTATGTTATCCCGGTGCACTACTTCTTTATCGGTGCGCTTCCCTTTTGCCTTATCCAGGCTGCTGAAAGAAAGGCCGCTTATTCCCCGGGCAAACTCATTGTTTTCTTTATCCCGGATACTTACGATATCTCCCGCCTGAAAATTTCCTTCGCAGAAAATTACTCCAACCGAAAGCAGGCTTTTCTTATTCATCAGCGCTTCCCTTGCTCCGTCATCAACTATAACCCTTCCTTTAGGCCGGCTGCCAAAGGCAATCCAGTGTTTTTTTGCGGTCAGCGCCTTTTTGGGAAGAAAAATAGTGCCGTGGCTAGCCGGGTCTTTTAATAAAGAAGGTATGATATCAAAAGTCCTGCCGTTTGCTACCACGCAAGGGATGCCTGAATCAACGCTAATCTTTGCTGCTTCCAACTTAGTAATCATTCCGCCTACGCAGGTCTTTTTATCCGAAGGGCAGGCAAGCGCCTTTATCCTGGGAGTGATTTCGTCTACTATACGGATAACCTTTTTTTCTCTATCAAGAAGGCCGTCCACATCCGAAAGTATTACCAGGATATCCGCTTTAACCAGGCTTGCTACCAAAGCAGAAAGCCGGTCATTATCCCCGAACTTAATCTCCTCGGTTGATACTGTGTCGTTTTCATTAATCACGGGTATATTTTTTAATTTTAAAAGGGTAAGCAGGGTATTTTTCGCATTCAGGTAACGCTTGCGGCTGGCCAGGTCTTCGGCAGTTAAAAGAACCTGGCTGCAATTAAGCCCTCTCTGCCTGAAGGCATTGCGGTAAACATCCATAAGTTCCGGCTGGCCTATGGCTGCAATTGCCTGAAGAAGAGACAAGTCTTTGGGCTTATGCGCCAGCTTTAATAGCGATAACCCTGAGGCAATTGCCCCGGAAGATACTACAAGGGCTTCTTTTCCGGATTTTGTTAAATAAGAAATCTGTTCCACAAGCTGGCTTAAAACCTCAGAATCTAAACAAATCCCTCCTGCCGCAGTTTTCTTAAATAAAAGGCTTGAGCCAATCTTTAACACAACCCTCTTAAAGTTTTTTAGCGACTGCATCAATTAACTCCTCTAACCCCTCTGCCTTCAGGCCGGATATGGGGTAAACTTTCCTGCGCACTCCCCTTTTAAACTTCTCCAGGTTCATTACGGCCGGTTCCAAATCCATTTTATTGGCAGCAATGACCTGCGGCTTGGAAGAAACCTCGCGGCTGTAATGTTTTAATTCATTATTGATAGCCTTAAAATCGCTGGCAGGGTCTCTTCCTTCAGTCCCAGCCATATCAATCAGATGAATCAGGACTTTGGTGCGTTCAATATGCCTGAGGAATCTATCCCCGAGGCCCCTGCCTTTTGACGAACCCTCTATAAGGCCAGGGATATCGGCAACTACAAATTGCCTCCCCTGCCTGCGGACCACCCCTAAAACAGGAGATTTTGTCGTAAAAGGGTAACTTGCTATTTCGGGATGGGCATTGGAAATTTTAGAAATCAGCGTGGATTTTCCGGCATTGGGAAAACCCACTATCCCCACTTCGGCAATAAGTTTTAAATCCAGCAAGAGCACTTTTTCGCTACAAGCCTCTCCCTTGGTAGCTTCTTCTATGCCGCGGTGGCTATTGCCTAACCCACCCTTCCCTCCCCTGGCTACAATGAATTCTTCGCAGTCTTCCTTTAGGTCGCGTAATACACACCCGCTATTTTTATCTAATACCACGGTCCCGACAGGCACCTTAATGACTACGGGTGGCGCCTCTTTTCCTTTTTTATTCCTCCCTGAGCCGTGGCCTCCGTTTGGCGCGTGAAAATGGCGGTTATACTTGAAATCAAGTAGGGTATATAAGTTCCTGTCTGCCCGGACGATGACATCCCCGCCCTTACCTCCGTCTCCTCCGTCGGGAAAACCCCTGCGGTTAAACTTATCCCTGTAGAAGCTCCGGCACCCCGCCCCTCCGTTTCCTCCCCTGACGTATATTGTTGCCTGGTCAATAAACACTTTGCCGGTTAAGCCTGGATTGCCGTGATTTTCAGCCGGGTCAATTTTTGCCTGTGGCCTTTCTTCCAGTGCGAGCTCTTACGCCGGCGGTATTTAAAGGAGAGGGTTTTTTCTCCCTTTAAGCCCCCTAAAACCTGTGCTTTTACAGAGGCCTCCTTAAGGTACGGAACACCCACCTCCACTTTATTATCCGCGGAAATCAAAAGGACATTTTTAAGGCTGATCTCCTTGCCTTCTTTCTCATCCAGCTTCTCTACCTCAATAATATCATCTTTCTTTACACTATACTGTTTTGCTCCAACCTCAATAATTGCATACATTTTTAACTCTCCTTTTCCTGATTTTTACGGTAAATAAGCGAATTTAGGCTAGACAAATATTATATAATATTATTTGTTCGGGTCAAGGATTAATTAACCTGCGGTGATTCGGATTTCCTCTAAGTGCAGGGAGGGGTTGGGGATGAGTTTAACGCACGTGCGGAATTTTCTTTCTATTAACCTTAACGAAGACTGGTCTTTTAAGATTTCATCCGAAACCGCGGTATTTACGGTAAGGCTTACTTCCCTGGAAGGGTGGTTTTTCAGGTACCTTTTTAATTCTTTAAGGGCGTAAATAGAAGTGGTGACCGCAGACCTGACCCTGCCCTTGCCGGAGCAATAGGGGCAGGGTTGATATGAAAGCATCTGCACGGTCCGGTGGATGCGTTCCCTGGTCATCTCAACCACGCCGAATTTTGAAATCCCCAGAATATCGTATTTGGCGCGGTCTCTTGAGAGCGCCTTTTTTAATATATCCAGGACCTGCCGGCGGTGGCCTTCCCTCTCCATATCTATGAAGTCGATCACGATTATCCCGCCTAAGTCCCTTAAGATTAACTGCCGGGCAACTTCTTCTGCAGCCTCGCAGTTTACTTTGAAGGCTGCTTCTTCCTGGCCTAACTTCTTCCTGAAGCCTCCGCTATTCACGTCTATTACTACCAGGCCTTCCGTAGGCTCAATGACCAGGTAACCTTTGGATTTAAGGTAAACTTTATTTTCAAAAATCCTGCTGATCTGCTTTTCAATATCTTTATCCAGGAATAAATCATCCCCCTTGTAGAATTCAACCCGGCGGTGAAGGTAACTTAAAAAAGCCTGGGTAAACCGTTTTATGCGGTAAAACTCGGGCTTGGAATCAACAATCAGCCTGGAGACATCTTCCGTAAAGGAATCCCGTATTGCCCGCAGGACTAAATCGTATTCTTCATAAATCAGGGAAGGGGCTTTTTTTGCCTGGATCACCTTCTGAATCCTCTTCCATAATTTCATCAGGAACTCTGCGTCCCTGACTAATTCCTTCTTTGATTTCCCCCACGCCGCAGTGCGGACAATAAAACCGATACCTTTAGGAAGTTTTAATTCCAGCAGGATCTGCTTAAGCCGCTTCTTCTCCGCTTCGTCTTCTATCCTGCGCGAGACCCCAATCTGGCTGCTTAAAGGCATAAGCACAAGGTACCTTCCGGCAATGCCGATATCCGTGGTAAGCCTCGGGCCCTTAGTGCCGAAGGATTCCTTTACTACCTGAACCAGTATCTCCTGGCCCTGTTTTATCTCTTTGATTTTTACTTCTTTGGGCTCATCCGAAGGCTCGTAAGCCCCTTCTATCTCAGAAATGTAAAGGAAACCCTTCTTGGGTATGCCGATATCCACGAATGACGCCCCCAAAGAAGGAAGCACTGCCTCAATCTTTCCTTTATAGATATTTCCGACGATGGTTTTATCCTGCGGCCTTTCAATGTAAAATTCTTCCAGGCTGCCTTCGTTTACAACCGCTACCCTTGCCTCCTGCGGCACGACATTAATGAGGATTTCTTTCGGCATGCTTAATCTCTATCCCTTCAGGAAGTTGTTGCTGCAAATTCTTTATAAATTCATCAGTAGGCAAATCTTCTTTTAAAACTATGCTGGCTTCTTCGTTTTCGCTCTCAAAGCCAAGCTTAAGCGCCTTTTTGATGCTGAATTTCGGATGCGGGTTAAAACCTTCGGTCATTTTAACCGGAAGGCCCGCGCGCCTGAATGCGCGCATAAATAAACGCATCAAGTCAAGGTGAGAGATATATTTCATCTTACCTCTCTTGGAAAAAATAAAATTTACCTTCTGCATCTTTAGAAAATTAATGCGGAGACCCACTATCCGGATATCCGCACTAATTTTATTTAAAGCAATTAAAAATTATTTACCCCGCAGCCTGGAGATGTCTTCAGGGTTAAATTCGCCTTCCCTTACGATTTTTGCAGTAAGGAAAATAAGCAAATCTATTTTTTGCACATCATCCGTAGTCCTGCGGAAGAAAAACCCTAAAAACGGAATATCTTTCAAAAATGGCACCCCGGTAACCTGATTGCTTTTTACGTCTTTTAACAGGCCTCCGATCACTATAGTCTCATTGTCCCTCATTAAAACCCGCGTTTCAGCTTCCCTGACATCGATAATAGGATACGTCGCCGAAGTTATTGAAGTTGCGCTGGAAGTAATAGTGCTGACTACGGGATGAACCACCATATTGATGTAATCATTGATGCCTATCTGAGGCACAACATTCAACTGAATCCCGATATCCTGATAGTAATCTAAGGTTACCTGGGTAACAGCGGTTTCCGTACCGGAGATCTCTGTCTTTAATATAGGAAACTTTGTCCCGATTAATATTGAAGCTTCCTGGTTATTCAGTGTAAGGATTTTTGGTGCGGATAAGGTATTAGTATCCACATCCTCTTCCAGGGCATGAATCATTACCTCAAATTCCGTGCCGGTCACCTTCCTTAGAAGGAACTTCATCCCGGTGTTATCCATACTAAGGCTGCTCGATTTCGCCCCGAATATTGCCGGAGTAATTTGATTACCCAGTGAATGGCCGCCGATTTCAGTATCGCTGCTCAGCCCATCTGTAGCACTAATGGTTGAAGACTCAGCCCCGGTTGTCCCGGTCCCGAAATCAAAACCAATATCCTTTAGTTTATCCCGGCTGACTTCCATTACCTTTGCTTCAATTAAGACCTGCAGCGGCTGCACATCTATTTTTGCAACAACCTCTTTGACTTTATCCAGCACCGGAGGCACATCACTGATTATAAGCACCTTGGAGCGGCCGAGCTTTTCTTCCACTATCCTTTTTCTCTTACCAAGCTCTCCGCCTCCGAATTCCCATCCAGCCTGGCCAGTCATCTCTAATACCGTAATCTTTCCGCGGGCGGATAACTGCGGCTCAAGGGCCTTCTTGGCATCCTGCGCATCTATGAACTTAAGATGAAAAACCTCCGTAACCGTAGGCTGCACCTGCGCCAGCTCAACCTCCTGTTTTTTTAAGGCAGTGAGTTTTTCAATCGGCGCGACGGTAATAATGTTCCCTATTTTCTCATAGCCAAAGCCATAGGTCCGCAGTATCACATCCAGCGCCTTCTCCCAGGGGACATCCACAAGGCGGATGGTAATATTTCCCATTACCTCGGGAGTGGTCACAATATTTACCCCGGACTTAAAAGAAATTATCTTTAAGACATTGCGGATATCCGCCTCTTTAAAGTCAAGGGTAACGTTCTGGGACATTGCCAGGCTATCGGCACTTGCGCTCTGCGCTTCAGCCGGAGCTGCTTCTTTAATTGGGGCAGTCTCTTCAGGAAGAGAAATTTCTTCGGCCGGAACTGCTTCTTCAATAGGCAGGGCCGCCGGCTCTTCCATCTCCATTTGCGATAACGTTTCCGTCGTAATTACCTCCGGTTGCGGCTCTGTTTCTTCAACAATCGGGGCATACTCCGCTTCTTCTGTAAAAGAATTCAAAGAAAAACCCAGGATGAAAACCAACATTAAAACAACTACTCTCTTTCCCATATTCCCCTCCTCCTATTCTTTCAGGCTCAATTCTACGGGTTGGCCGTCTTTAACAAAAATAACCTTCTCTTTTTCGATCCTTAACACCTGATAATCCCTTATCCGGTCTCCTATCTTGACAATGGAGCCGTCCACTACGGCAAAAGATTCGCCGTATCTATCATAAATAATCCCTTCAATCGAGAGGCTGGAGATCTCCTCTCCTTTATCCATCTGCAATAACCTGCCGTCGGGAGTGACTAACGGGATGAAAGGGTTACGCCTGTCTGCGGCAGAATAAACAAAATTTTCCTCTGACAGCGAACTCTTGGCAAAAGCTATCAAGCCCAGAAAAACAAAAACCAAAAACATCTTCTCTGCGCAGCTATTTTTTAACATAAGTCTTGAGGGTCAGGCTTACTTTTTGCTTCATATAATCCTGCGGGCTCCTGATTATCTTCATATTCGCCACCGCAATAAGGATTTCATTTTTTTCCAAATCGTTAATAAAACTTCCCAATTTATGGTAGTCGGAAAAAAGTTCAATATTTATCAAAAGCACAGAGAATTTAGAGGAGCTCTGGTTTTTCACTGCTTCTTTTACCGGCTTAATCTGGCTAATCTGCACGCTGTTTTTATTGGCGGCATTGGAAATCGCCTCAAGAAGGGAAACCAGCTGTTCTTCGGCAATAATCGTTTTTGCTTTTGGATAATTTTTATTTTTTGAAACTGAAAGCTCTCTTTTAAACTCCTGCATCCGCTTATAATCCCGGCCAAGGGCATCTAAATCGCCCTTTAATTTTATTGCCCTGGATTCCATGCTTTTATTGGCAGAAACCTGCGCCTTAAGCAGAAAATTAACGTCTATATAAACTATTGCAACAGCTACCAGGGATATTGCCAGGAGTTTCTTTTTATCGTTAGATATGCCGCCTAAAAAATCGCTCATTTTGACCTTAGCGCTCCGCTTAAAACAAATTCCACAATTTCATATCCGCCCTGGTTCTTTCGCTGCACTGAATTCAGCTCCAAATTCAGGAAATCACCAAAGAATTGTGGGTCTTTTTTTAGCTCATCAATAAATATTTTTATCAAGTTTATCTCTTCTTTTTGTAATGATATGGCTGCGCCTTCCAGAAGGAAATCTTTTCCCGAAACGGACAGCTGGTTAAACCAAATCCCCTGGGGAACAACCTGGCTCAGTTTGTTTAATTTCCCGGACCAGGTTATCCTCTCTTGGAGCAGCTGGTTCACCTGCGGGACACTCTGAAATAATCCGGAATACTGTTTATTGAAATCTTCCACGATCTTTCTTTCCGGCTCTGATGACTGCCATTTATTATTCAGCAGGCGTAACCGGTGATTTTTTGAGATCGCGGAGAACACCAATACAATATGGCTGAATATTAATATTATGGCCAGAAAAGGAAGAAGGTATAAGAGGTGCTTAGGCTGCGGCCGCTTCTCTATTATTTTAGCGCTTTTTGCCTTTATCTTTAACTCTTCCGGCAATAAATTAATCTCTATCATCTCTTCCTATTGGCGTAATGCCAGCCCCACGGAAACCGCAAGGCTTGCGGAAATATCATTTAACCTTTGCGCATCCAAGCCTTCCACGATGCCTATCTGCCTTAAAGGATCCCAGTATTCCACTTCTATCCCCAATAAATTGGAGAGCATCTCCTTCATCCCGCTAAACTTACTGCTTCCGCCGCTTAAATATATCTTGGCCACGAATGATGCGCTCTGGCTCTCGTAATAATCAAAGGAAGTCCGGATTTCTCCGGCAAGATTTATCAATACCGACTCAACTGCCGCCGATACCTTGCTAAGCCTTTCGGAATCCGGGTTAAGCTTTAATTCCTCCGCTACCTTAAAATCCAGGCTGAATATATCCATAATTTTCTGGGTGAAATTATTCCCGGCAATGTATATGTCGCGGCTAAAGCGGGGGAGCCGGTCTTCCAAGATACTTAAGTTCGTCATGGTGTTGCCGATATTCAAAAGTGCCACTGTCTTTTGTTTTGCCTCTTCGTCGGGGTAGTTTATGTTAAAGGCATTGATTAACGAAATTGAGTCAACATCAATAATATTAATCCGTAAGCCCACCTCTTCAATTTGGCGAAGGCGCAGGTTGATGAAATCCTTTTTTACCGCGGCAAGCAAGACCAGCATTTTATTGTCCGGAAGGTTTTCCTTTAAAATATAACCGTCCAGGTTTATCTCCGGTATAGGAAAAGGGATGTGCTTCTGGGCTTCAAACTTTAAGGCCTTGCCCAGTTCATCTTTGTCCATCCGCGGAAAATTCACGTAGCGGATTATTGACTGGTGTCCGGAGGTAGCGATATTAACCGCGTCAAACCCGCATTCTGACTTTAATTTTTTCAAGGTGTTAATTAAATCCAGGCCTGCGGCCTCCTGGCCAAACCCCAGAAGGTCATATTTATCTTTAGCCAGCCTTAACTTCACGTATTTTATGGAATTCGTCCCGATATCCAGGCCGACGGAGAACTTTTCCTTAGGCTTGATGAACTTGTCTTTGAGTTTTAATAGGTTATTCATAACACTTAAGTTAAATTGGTATCTCTTTCCAAGAAACAACTACAGGCGCGATAAATTGTAAATAAACCAAAGCATCATCTACTGACTCGGGATCATGGAGAATAGTAACGTCTCCGGCTAGAAAAGTATCCTTAATCTCGGCTTCGCTTTCAGCTAAAACTGTACCGTAGATAGTTGGATTACCGTCAAGCCTGAGCCTTCCAATGACATAAAGGATCCCGTAAAATGTGCCTCCTTCTATCCTTACGTCTCCGTTTACAATTAAAATAGCTGCATCATCCGGAATGCCCTCCCCTGCCTGCGGTTGGCCGGTAGGCGCTACCCAGTTGTTATTCTTTATCTTAAGCTCATTGCCTTCGGAAACATTAACCCAGGTAATCCCATTACTGATAGGCACATCTACCTCAGGGTTGTCTAAAACTTGCGTAGCGTATCCTTCCATTTCTTCCTTGGTATGGCCAAACAAATCATTAAAATTAATACTAGCGAATTCTTCAGTAAGTTCGGTCTCATCAGGACACGGTGTATAGTCACAACCTATCTCTACACTGCCACCACCTGGAGGCATCTTTAACTCTACCGTAGTCCTGATAGCATGGTTAAAATTGTTATCTACGGGAGTAGTCCTTACAACCGCTTCTATTTTTCTGCTGATATCCCCACCTGAAGGCAAGGTTACTTTCCCGGTTGAAATTATCCTCCAGTGGTTAGAGCTAATCGACTCGGGCGCTGATGTAGAATATTCGTAGTTAGCATTGCCGTCTAAATTCCCAATTTCAACGTTAGGCATATTGTCTATTGCTTCTGCCAGGCCTGCCTCTGCCAGCCAAAGCGCGCGCGTTTCTTCCACATTCCTTCTCACTAAGTTGCTCTCATTCATTATTCGTAAGAATGTTGCAGCCCCCAATATTGTGAGCACCACAACTAACAATACAGCTAAAATTAAAGCTGCTCCTCTTTTTCTCATATTTTTCTCCGTTATTAATTCCTTATTCTTAGCCTCGTACCTAAACTAAATGAGATAGGCAAATTCCCCCTTACGAGCCTTTGGCCGGTAAGCACAATTATCAAGGTGGCTTCCAACCCGCTCAATTCGGACTCTATGAAATGATTTTCAATGCCTCCGAAATCAACGTGCTCGGTGTAAAAAGGAGCTTCAATTATGTTTTGGAATACCATAGTTGTAACTTGACCAGTTGAGTTATCGGTATAGGTACGAGTTAAGGTTTGAGAAGCCCCGTCATATTGATATTCAACA
>JBFMBZ010000063.1:0-4364 GCA_040754615.1 Candidatus Omnitrophota bacterium
TCAAATAATGCATAAGCCTCTTAACATTTCTATAGTAAAACGCGTTGCTAATGATTGCCGCGAGTTAGGAATATATACAGACGTGAATATCTTGATAGGCCTGCCCGGGGAGACGAAACGGGATATCGAAGAAACAAGAGCATTTTTAAAAACAATTAACGCAAACTGGTTTAGAATAAATCTTGCGACTCCTCTGGTAGGGAGCGAAATGTTCGATACATGTATTAAAAATAACTATTTCAAAGGCAGTTATATGGAATGCAATTATAAAAAAGCGATTGTCGAAACCGAAGATTTTTCTGCTGTATATATACAGGAAATGGCGTATGTCTTAAATCTGGAGCTTAATTTTGTAGAAAACAGCGACCTCAGGTTAGGCAATTACGAAATAGCGCTGAAAGGGTTTGAGAATGCAATAAGGGCAAAGAATGACCACGCCATCGCGTATTACTATGCAGCAAAATGCTATGAAAAAAAAGGCGATTTAAATAAGGCAAAACAGTACATGGATGTTTCAAGAAGTATCGTATCAGAAAAAACTTTTTGGAGAAAATATGCGGATATGTTCGATATCCCCATTTAGCTACTATAAATCATTGACGATACCATGCCGGGTATGCCTGACAATAGAAACAGAGAAAAGAAGATAATTGAGGAGCTGGAATCTTCAATTAGGGATCCTGCGAAAGGATTGCCTGAAGAGATATTCCTTTTTTTAAGCAGGATAACTCCGGTGATTAATGTGGATTTATTAATAAAGAATAGGCATGGCGCTACGCTTCTTGTCTGGAGGGATGATGAGTATTATTCTTCCGGATGGCATATCCCCGGAGGCATCATCCGGTATAAAGAGAAAGCCTCCCACAGGATTAATGAAGTCGCAAAGAATGAGCTTGGAGCGCGGGTCAGGTTTAATAAAGAGCCGTTAGCGGTTAAGGAGGTAATTATCCCTTCAAGAAAGAACCGCGGGCATTTTATTTCTCTATTGTATGAATGTAAGCTGGCGAGCGCCCCTGACAATAATCTAAAGTTTGAAAAGGGCATTCCCAGGGCCGGGCAATGGGCATGGCATGAAAAGTGCCCGAAGGACATGATTACCGTGCACAGGATGTACAGGGAATTTATCTAAATTTAGGAGAAAGGTTATGACTTTTCGCCAGGGGAAGAACTTAAAACCCGAAGAGAACGAAAAAAGAAACAAACTTCAGAAAGAGAAACCCTACGTCTATGAAAAGATTATGCGCTTTGAAGATAAGGTTAAGAAGGGCGAGAGTATCGCCATCCTGCAATTTCAATACGATTATAAATGTAATTTCCGCTGCCAGCATTGCGACGTTACCAAAATCGGAGCCAAAAATAAAAACCGGTTTTTTACTCCCAGGGAAGTAAAGGAATTGTCCCGGCAGGCTGATGAGATGGGCCTTGCGCATATTGTAATTACCGGAGGTGAGCCTCTGGTATTCCCGGATTTTGAGGATATAGTTAAGGCTATTGGCCCGCAGAAATTTTATATTACTTCCGATACTAACGGCTGGCTGTTGGATGAAGCCAAAGCCAAACACTTAAAAAGTATAGGAGTAGATAAAATCCAGTTAAGCTTGGACAGCCTGATACCAGCCGAGCACGATGCGTTCAGGCGCATGAATGGTTCGCACGCAAGATGCCTGGTCGCCATTGACGCTGCCAAGAAGGCAGGCCTGAATATTATTATTCAGACCGTAGTTACGAAGCAAAGGATCTGTTCACAGGAGCTTATTGACTTTCTGGAGTTTTTTAAGAAACAGGGGGTAGGGGTATTTGTGACTTACGCCAAGCCTGTGGGAGAGTGGGAGGGTAACTTTGGGGTGCTGATTGATAAAGCGGACATGGATTATGTCAGGCAATTGGAGAAGAAATATAATGTCTTTACTCACCTGACCCCGGCTTACGGGCTTAACCTGGGTTGTATCGCGGTAAAAAGAATGGTTTCTATTACAAAATATGGGGATGTTATGCCCTGTCCATACATACACGTTTCCCTGGGGAATTTCTTTGATGAGCCGCTAAAAGAAATCATTGAGCGGGGGATGAAGATCAAATATTTCGGCAAATACATAGATACCTGTCTCATAGCTGAAGACAGGGAATTCATCGAGAAATATGAAAAAGGCAGAATTTACGGTAAGCCCCTGCCTGTGCCATACCTTGAAGTATTTACCGGCGAGGACTTTATTGAAAAATAAAATCAGGAATAAGATTTTTGGATTAGTAGAGAAACTATACAAAGCCGAGCATGCCAATAAAAAATTTATTCCGGGCAAGACTCCTATTCCTTATGCCGGCAGGGTATATGATGCCGAAGAATTGATAAAGCTGGTTGATGCATCCTGTGATTTCTGGCTGACTGCCGGACGCTATGCCAAAGAGTTTGAAAAGCGGCTGGCTAAGTTTTTGGGGGTAAAATACTGCCTTTTGACTAACTCCGGCTCTTCTGCTAACCTTTTGGCAATTTCCAGCCTTACCTCGCCATTATTGGGCAAAAAAAGGCTTAAGCCCCAGGATGAGGTGATTACAACTGCCTGCGGCTTTCCTACGACCCTAAACCCCATCATACAGAATAATCTTGTGCCGGTCTTTATTGATGTAAAGTTAGGCACTTATAATATTAATGCCGGGCAGATTGAAAAGGCTATTTCCAACAGGACCAGGGCAATTTTTATTGCGCATACCTTGGGTAATCCGGCAGATATCGGGTTAATCCTGAAAATAGCAAAGAAACATAATTTATGGCTTATAGAAGACAATTGCGATGCTTTAGGCTCAAAATATAATGGCAGATATACTGGCACATTCGGTGATATTTCTACCTGCAGCTTTTATCCCGCCCACCACATAACCACGGGAGAAGGGGGAGCGGTTTTCACTGATGAGCCCTTGTTACGCCGCATACTTATGTCTTTTCGGGATTGGGGCAGGGATTGCTGGTGCGAAAGCGGCCATGATAATACCTGCGGCAAGCGCTTCAGCCGGAAATTCCCGGGACTCCCATTCGGCTACGACCATAAATATGTTTATTCCCATATCGGCTATAACCTGAAAATTACCGATATGCAGGCAGCGATAGGCTTAGCGCAGCTAAAGAAGCTTCCGGGTTTCATTGCCTCAAGGAGGAAAAACTTTGCCTTCCTATACAATACCCTTAAGAAATATGAAGATTATCTTCTGCTTCCTGCCTGGGATAAAGAGGCAGAACCGAGCTGGTTTGGGTTCCCTATTTTGGTAAAAAAAAATGCGCCCTTTACAAGGGGTGAAATTGTTAAACACCTTGAAGGTAACAAAATTGTAACCCGTATGCTTTTCGGCGGTAACTTGACTAGTCAACCCGCCTATAAAGATACAAAATACAGGAAGGGAGGGGAGTTGAGAAATACCGATTTAGTAATGAATAATCTTTTCTGGATAGGGGTTTATCCAGGCATCAGCCCCAAAATGTTCAGGCATATCCAAGAGAAAGTTGATAATTTTCTCATGAAAAAAATATGAAGCTTACCATCGTTATAGGCTGTTTTAATGAAAGAGCTACCATCCTCAAGGCTATCGAAGAGGCCAAGGCGGTAAATATAGATAAAGAAATAATCGTTATAGACAATTGCTCTACTGACGGGACAAGGCAGATTCTGGAAGGCTTAAAAGACGATAAGTCCCTGAGGATAGTTTTCCACTCCAAGAATATGGGTGCAGGCTATTCGGGGTACGAGGGCATACGCCTTGCAAGGGGCGATTATTGTTATGGCCCGGGGGCGGACTTGGAATATAGAATGGAAGACGCATGCAGTATGATAGAAAAAATTGAGAGGGAAAACTTGGACGCTGTCTTGGGCTCAAGGGTTTTAGCTAGGAAGGGCATTTCAAAATATCAATTAATCAAAGAAAGGCCGTATTGGCTGGGTACCGTTATCTCTACCTCTTTGATAAACATACTATTTCATAGGTCTTTTACTGATGTGATAGGCACTAACTTGGTTAAGACCGATATCTTAAAAAGCCTGAATTGCAAGTCCAGCAGTCAGGCATTTGCTTTTGAGTTGATAAGCAAACTTTGTAAAAGGAGATATAAAATCGGCGAAGTCCCTGTATTGTATAAGCCGCGCACGCATAAGGAAGGCAAGACAATACGGGCTATTGATATGATCCCCGCAATATTAACAATTATAAAAGTTAAGCTCCTGGGATGAAAATAATTAATAAAAATATAGAAAGAGCCCTCATTATCCGCACGGACAGGTTCGGGGAGTTTATTCTAAATATTCCGGCTATCAGGGCGCTGCGCCAGGGATTTCCCCGCGCGCGCATCACCGCGATGGTAAACCCCGTTGTCCAGGAGT
>JBFMBZ010000064.1:0-22434 GCA_040754615.1 Candidatus Omnitrophota bacterium
ACTTCTTTATCGCAGAGCCTGCTTAACTTTATTTCCCGGCTGCGTTTCCTCCAGAATAAGGGCCATTTCCTTAGCGACTTAATTAAACCCAGGGCAAAGTAGTGTTTTCCCAAGATCAGAGAAGATATTATCAGGACAGGTAAAGTCAAAATAAACCTGAAAAAAAACTTCTTCTGATGAAAGTTCTTCAGGCAAAAAAGAAAATAATTTTCTCCGCTGAGCTTATGTATGGCGGCCTCGCTATACTTTTTCAGGAATGAGCCGTGGAATTTATGATAAACCACTGCCTTAGGCTCGTAAATCGTCCTGTATCCTCTTTTCCATGCCCGGTAGCAGATATCCATGTCCTCCCAGAATGGAGTCAGCTCCTCATCAAAACCGCCCAACTCAAGGAATTTATTTTTATCTACGGCGAATGCCCCTCCGCAGGCATAGAGTGCATTACAGGACGAGGCTGAATCAGTAAATACCCTGCGGAAAAACCCGAATTTAAATTGCGCACTAGCCCTGGAAAAGTTCAAGGTAATTCTATCCAATAGATACATCTTTGCAGCAACGGAAAAAATGCCGTCTGCGCTATCAAAGTGACTGGCCAAATAATGAATGCACCCTCCCGCTACTACTATATCATTATTTAACCCGATAATAATATCGCCTTTTGCCTCTTTGATTCCGGTATTCATTGCCCTGCTAAACCCAAGATTAGATTTAAAGGAAATTAATCTTACTGATTGAAAATTATCCCTAATATAATCTGTACTTGCATCGGTGCTTGCATTATCCACAACTATAACCTCGTAATTGCTATTGACTTCGGATAGCGAGGCGTATAACGATGGAAGGCATTTTTCTAAATACTCCCTGCCGTTCCAATTGGGTATAACAACGCTAATCATAGATTTATCTTTTTCAATAAAAATCTGGCGGCGCGCCTGTTTGCGCCGCTATATCCCTCTGTCCTTAAATAAGCTATGTATTTATGGAAGTTATTTGCATGGCTATTGCCGTTTAAAGTCAGGGCTTTACCTCGATCAGGGCTGGCTGCCGGGTCCTTTACCCATTCTCTTAAAGGCAGAGTTACCATTTTCGCGGTCAGGTTTTTAAAGGCGTAATCTCGGGCCCTTTGCCCGTATTCCTTTAAGGTATGCCTGGTTTTCGCAAGGGATAATATCAGGCTGGACAACCCTTTCGCATCTCCCATAGAATAAACAAATCCCAATTTTTCATTTCTAATCAAATAGCTTACTTCAGTGCCTAAGCTGGTAACCACGGGTAAGCCAGCCTTTAGCATATCCAGGATCCTCGTCCTCGCTCCCAGCAGGGTTTCGTAGTTAAATTTGTCAATATTGATCCCGACGTTGCTTTCAAAATAATAATTGGGTACCTCTTCACAAGGCACCCATTCATGGAAAATAAACCTTTTTTGCAGCTTTGAAGAAGCGACTTTGGCCCGGAAGCGGTCAAATGTCTTTTCATCGTGCCCCTCTACCTTCCCCCCTATAGAAACAAACCTGATTTTATCGTTCTGCTGCATGGAGTATTCCAGGGCAGTAAACAGCGTATCAATATCCGTCCAGGTATTGTAACTTCCGCACCACAATATCACAAAATCTTCGCTGCTTACAACGCCCTGACGGATTACAGTTTTCTTATGTACGTATTCGCTCTCATCTATGCTGTTAGGAAGGCAATGGATAAATTCGTAACCAAAACTGAATTTATTTAACCTTCCTGAGGCCGCGAGCTCTCCTATCAAAGCGAACTTCTGCGGCATTGACACTACGGAAAACATATCAGCCCTCTTAAGCGCTGCCTTTTCATACCGCCAAAAGTCGTTAAGATAGGTATTGTCGTCATAAACATACGCCTTGGCCTGCGCTTCGGCCATACAGAAGCCGTTTAAGTCTAACCAGAGAGGTTTATCAGAATTAAGAATTGCTGCCCGGCCGGCAGGCTGCGTATTTATTCCGATCACGCAATCGGGCTTAAAATCATCATGGATGCTTTGCAAAAATCCGTTTTCCCAGAACAGGGATTCCCCAACGGAATAGTAGGTAAAGCTTTCTTTTTTTGATTCAATAATAGAAGGTAAACTCTCTTCCTGCTTATAAGTGCCTTTAATCCTTGAGCCGATCAAAAAAATCTCATGGCCGTCTTCCAGCAAAGGCTTTACCAGATTCCATGTCCTGATGCAGGAAGCATAAACCTTTTTCTCGTTCTCAAAAGGCAAAGGGCTGGCCCCCAAGATAAGCGCCTTTCGCTTGCAGCCTTTTATAACACTAGCAGGTGAGTAATTTTTGGTTAATTCAAATACCCTGCTGTCGGAAAACCTGACATACTTAGCTTCTTTCGCCTTTTTTTGAAGTATTGCGGGCAGGCGGTTAATCGCGCAGAGGAAAGAAAATACATAATTGGTATTTAGAAAAAACAGAGACGTTAGAAGCTCACTTATCAGACGAAGAAAATACCGAAGGAGGAGCTGTGCTTCGGTTACATTCTTCAGCGTGAAGATGATTTTGTTCCTCTGGAGGATACGATTTATAAAACGCGGGTTAAAATTCACGCAATTATTGGTGCGGCGGTATTTATGGTGTACCAGGCTTTTGGGTTCATAAATTACCTGCCATCCCCTCTTCCAGGCGCGATAGGATAAATCCGTATCTTCGTAATAGAACGGCCCGAAAATCGGGTCAAACCCACCAAGTGCAAAAAACTTCTCCTTGCTGCAAGCCATTGCCGAGCCGCTGGCGTATAAGATAGTGGCCTTGCGGGAATCGTCAGATTCTTCCTGCCAGATTTCAAAATTACCTTTTCTAAAATTGCCCCTGGTTAAACCCGTTTCTTTTACTCTGAACCTTCCGTCCCATTGTGGCTGCATGACTATCCTGGGGCTGGCCGCAAAGACATCATTGTTATCTAAGCAACTTAAAAGCGGCCTTAAAAAGCCCTTATCAACCAAGATGTCGTTATTAAGGAAAATCAAAAAACAGTTTTTAGCTTCTCTTGCAGCGATATTATTGGCCAAGGCGAACCTTTTGTTTTCCTTCAGGGCTATTACCCGAACTTTGGGGAAACTGGACTGAACAAATTCCGCGCTTCCGTCGCAGCTTGCATCATCCACGACGATTATTTCATGCCCTGCGCCATCGGAATTCACGGCTTCGCAAACAGAGCCTATGCATTCAGATAGCATCTCTTTCCCGTTCCAGTTTGAGATAATGATGCTTGCAAATCTATCGCGCTTTTTATCCATCCCCATTCTGGCTACCCCACTCCGTATTTTCGATGGCGACTATCCCATATTTAATCTTTTTTGCTCCCGGCACAACCGTAAAATCATATGAAGGGTCACAGTAATCGTAAAACATGGTCTCATCAAAGTTATGCACCGAAGCGCTCAGTTTGTAATTGCCTTCTGTAAGGGGCAGGCTCTTCATTTTATACTCTACTATACCTTTATTCTCGATAAAATTGATCCGGTAATTATCATCCCTGGTATTAGGGCCTATCAAATACATATCATCCCGGTATATTCCTATGCCGAATACCGGATTTTCAATTTTCTTGTGCGCCAGGTATTCAATTACAATCTTAGCCTCTTGGCCGGTCCGAAAGACATTAGCCCTTCTTCCTGTATCGTCATAAAAATACACAGAAAGAATTTCTATTTCTTTTGTTAATTTTTCTTCGGTATTTTTACCGATTAGCGAAAGATATTTCTTGATTGCTTCCTGCGGGCCTGCATCAGAGATAATACTGCCTTGCTCCATCACAATTACCCTGTCGCAAATTTCTTTTATCATTTTAAGGTCATGAGAAACAAAAACAATGGTTTTCCCCTGCGATTTAAATTCTTTGAGTTTTTTTAAACATTTTTCCTGAAAGGCCTCGTCTCCAACTGCAAAGACTTCATCTATAATCAAGATGTCCGCGGAAATATTTACAGCAATGGCAAAGCCTAATCGCAGGTACATGCCGTTTGAATATGTGCGCACAGGCGCGTCAATAAAATCTCCGATATCAGCGAAGTCAATTATGGATTCAATTTTTTCTCCTATCTCTTTAGATAATAGACCCAGGAGCGCGCCGTTTAAGTAAATATTCTCCCTTCCCGTGAGGTCGCCTTCAAAACCCGCGCAGAGCTCCAAGATGCCCATGCGCCTGCCTATAATTTCAAGCTCTCCGGACGTAGGCTTGCTCACGCCGCAAATGATTTTTAAAAGAGTGGTCTTTCCGGAGCCGTTCCTGCCGATCACCCCTAAACACTCTTCCCTCTTTAACGCCAGCGAAACACCCTTTAACGCAAAGAACTCTCCCCTAGGAAAGCCTTTTAACATGCGTAAAAACACCTCTCTTATGGAAGTCCTTTTTCTGTATTCAATCCTATAAGCTTTTGAAACGTTATGGAGTCTTAAAGAATACATTTTTCAAATCAGGTCTGCAAATACCTGCTCGCAGCGCGAAAAAACTGCCCAGCCAAAGAAAAAGATTAAAAGGGAGAAGAAAAAAGAAATGGATAGCAGGCCCATATCCGGCCTATTGCCATAAACAAATATCTCCTGATAACCCGAGATTATTCCTACCATGGGATTTAAAGCATAAAGCCGCAATATCGCAGGGTGAAGTATGTTTTTGAGCATCTGGAGAGGATAAACTATGGGCGTAATATAAAACCAGACAAGAAACAAAATATCCATCAAAAACTCAGTTTCCCGAAAAATAGTGTTTAGGCTGCTTACCAGCAATGAAATTCCGCACATCATTACGAGCTGTATTAAGATAAGCAAGGGTAGGCTCCATAGTGCAGAAAGCCGCACCTTAGCGTAGAAAACACTAAACAAGAGGAGTATTACCAGCGCAAAAAGGAAATTTATGAAGTTGGAAACTATGTTGGAGATGGGCAAGACCTGCCTGGGAAAATAAGACTTCTTGATTAAATTTGCATTATTCAGGATTGAGTCTTTGGCGGCATCAAGGGAGCTTCTTAAGAAAACCCAGGGGAAAAGCCCGCTTAAAAGAAAGAGGGGGTAATTATCCACCTCCACTTTAAATAAAAACTTAAATATAAAACTGAAAATAACGGCCTGGGCAAAGGGGAGGATGAGCATCCAGCCAACTCCTCCGGTTGCATTCCTATACTTTTTCTTTAAGTCCTTTAAGGCAAGGCTAAAAAGTAACTGCCGCCATTTAAAGATTTCTTTGTGCTTGCGTATCATCTTTTACTTATCCAGCATGATTCTCTCTCGAATATACCTGCCCAAGCATTGCGCCCAATGAGAATTTATTTCTGCTCCGGGATGCCCTCCCTGTATCGTGTCGGACTTCATAAGTGTAAATTCTGAGTTAATACAATCTATAAAGCTTATGCTGCCCTCTTGAAAAAATCTTATATAACGGGACTTTTCTTCTTCTCTAAAGTCAAGCAACGCTACCGCAAATTTGGCGCCTTTTTCCTCGCACAACTTATTCATTTCTAATAAAAGTTTTTTTGTTACTGTTTGCGCCGAAGAAGTATCCCGCATGCGCGCAAATTGCATGTACAAATCCCGCAAGAAAGAAGAGGTTGCTAACTTATTTCTAAAGGGCCATCCGGAATGAAGATTTATCCTGCCTTCCCTAAGGCTGCCCTCCTTGCCAAGAGAACAGTAAGGAAAGTAGTCTTCTATCTTCCTGTCAACAACCTCATCGGTCGCCTGCATCAAAAAGCTCAACAGGTTCCATGAGGCAACATTGCGTTCTTCCTGAGAGCTGTCAAATCCATAAACGACCAAGACAGGCGCAGGCCCCGAAGCAAGAAGCCGCCTGAGGAATAATAAGGATTGGTATGTCCCATAACCGCAAACCCCGCAATTACGCAAATCAATTAGAGGAAACTCCTGCTGCATCTTCCATATAAAAGTCTCCTGGTCCCGTATCAACCATCCGAATACGTATGAGCCTCCTAACATAACAATGCTTTCCTTTCTTTCGCGAGGCTCTGGTTGAACTGCCCGGGAAGTGTCCAGCCAGATTGTTACTTTATCCTGAGGTCCGGGCCAATAATATTGGCCCGGTTTATTCTTCCAGCATAAAACTGAATCCAACTCAAAAAACGGCACCCTTTCTTTAACTTTGCTTCTCGCAGGGTAACCCTTTCCCCGTAATATTATTTCAGCAGAAACGAACAATAAAGTGATAACCAAAATAAAGAACGCCAAAAAATATCTCTTGCCTCTAACTGCCTGCATAAATAAAACCCTCTCTCATCTCTTAGGGCTCCAAATTAGTAAATTTGGTAAACAAAGGGGCGGTTTTGCGGCCCGGACGGCAATATTATCAACAGAATGGTAATAATTAAAAGGATTAAGGCCAAAACTACAATTTTAGTCTTATACATAGAAAAAAAATCTTTCATTTCGCCCGACATCCTTACCCCTGCCTCATTGCTATAAAATCTAAAGAGTAATCTGCGATTAGCTCATGGGCTTTTTTATTCGGATGCGGGTCGTCCGGGGCCACCCAAAGTTTTCTACAATCCATATATCCTTTAAAAAAGCCCGATAAATCCAGGCAATCAATGCCATTATCCCCCAAAAATGAGGAAATTTCGTTATATTCTTTTTGAAACGGGTAATCCGAAAGGTCGTGCAATTCCGGCAACAAAACGACCTGCAACTGAACCATGTTTTCCTGACAGGTGTTTCTTAATTCTAAAAAGGCCTTCTTTGCATTTAGCCAGCCCTCTGCCCCTGCCTTATACAATCCCGAATAGTATTCTTTGTACGTACGGCCGGGTAATATCCTGCTTATCAAGGATTGCGCCTTTGACCAGTAAAAAGAGATAAGGCGAGATTCGCCCAACAACCAAAAAGGTGAACGGCGCGGTGTTTTTTCCGCGTCATTAATGAAATAAAATAAAACTACCTTGTCAGGAGAATATTTAAGCCCCCTCTCCAGAAAAAAGCTAACCTCCTGTTCAGTGTTATAGTTTCCGACACCGAAGTTAAGGATTTCAACGGGGTAACGCCTGTTTATGCTTTCTTCTAAAATATTTTTAAATGCGTCTTCTTCTTTGACTCCCCATCCAAATGTTATGGAATCACCCAGAAATATTATCCTGTATTTATTATTTTTCCGTAAAAAAAATTCCCTGTCGCGCAGGCCATCAGAGTTTATGCGGACCGCCACCCCCATCAGCTGGGTTTTAACATTGGGCTTATGAACGTGCCCGATGCGAGGATTACTTGCATGAGCCTTAACAATGGTGGCATAACGGGCCATTTCTATGTCATAAATTGTATGGAAAGATAGGTAAAGCCTCATTGCCAGCTCAGCGATAAGAAAAAATACTGCAAGGCTCAACGCTAAAAAAAGAAAAACTTTATAGCGGCCGGTTATTGGCATATTTTTGATAAGCCGTTGTTATTGCCTACGCTACGGTGCCTTCTTTAAATATTTTTCTATAATGAATTCTTCATATAACTCGTATCCCGCCTGCTTAGGGTCAGCAGAAAAAATGGCTTTTTGGAATTTTTCCGGATGCTCTTCTATTATATATTTACGGAACTCCGGGTGTTCTGCCAAGGCCTTAGTCATCATGGGGTTATTTTTTACGAAAGCCACCATTTCAAAATAGTGTTGGACAAAAAATTCGGCAGCCTGCGGGTCGGAAGACTGAGCGTATACATTTTCCCTGAAATACTGGTCGGATTTCAGCATTCCCACAAATTCCTCATGATGTTCAAAGAAAAAATGGAGGTGCTGGGGGCTGGTCCTGCCAAAATTTAAAATGATAGTTAATATGTCCGGGTAATCAATAACCGAGTCAACAAAACCCGGGTTACCCTTTAGAAATTCTTTTGCGCCCGGAAGTTTACTGCACTCAGTAATAAAAGTATATTTTCTATAGGCCTTAGCAATCGCTCCGCGCGAAATAAAGGCTAGAGTTAAAATACAAAGCGCTATTCCCATAATTACAAAACGGTATTTTTTCATATTTGCGCCTCCTTCTTTAAGTTTCGCAATATTCTTTCCGCGGCCAAAGCTCCTGAACGCACAGATGCGGTCAAGCCCAGCCCCGGCCTGGTCCAGTGCCCGGCAAGGTAAAGATTCGTTACCGGAGTAACCTGGTTAAGCCTGAAATTCCCTGTCTGAGAAGGCGTCAATGCCCAGCCTCCGATCGCCCCTGCATAATTTTGGGTATGGCGGTAATAAGTAAAGGGGGTAGCAATATCGCGAAATATTATGGACCTGGATAATCCAGGCAGCAGCTCTTCGGCCCTGTCGATATGCTTTTGCGCAATTGCCTCCTTATTCTTATTCCAGAACTCCCTGCCTCTGAATGGCAGCAGTTTCATAATATTCAAGGTATCTTTATCAGGCCCGGAAAGCGACCTGTCAATTAATGAAGATGAAAACATGATGAGGTAGCCGTTCTCCGGGGCTTTGCGGATATCGTCTTTTATATCGTACATATAGCTTAAATTCATCTTCATTCCAATTGAGCTTAGTCTTTTGTTTAACCCCAAAAATACGCAAAAGGCTGAAACGGTTGGCAGCATCCTTAACAAATCGGACATAAAACGGCATGGCAGGTGGCTCTTCCCTACCAGATTAATAAATGTCTGCCTTGCATCGGCGTTTGAAACTACGATGCTTGAATAGAGCCTGCGCTTATTTGCTAATATTACCCCCTTTGCACTGCTATCCTTAAGAATAATCTTATTAACCGGCGAGGAGAAAAAAATATCCCCTCCCATCTGCTTAAAATTATCGGCAAAAGCATCTGAAATGCGCTGCATCGAACCATACGGGTAATAACCTCCGTCAAAAATAACCTCCCTAAAGAAGTCAATTGCGCCGAATGAAGATAGAAGACGCGGCTCAGTGCCAAGATAGCCTGCCAATGACAGGAAAACCTTAATCAGCTGCCGGTCAGAAAAATATTCGTATAAGAGCTCAACAAAACTTCTTTTTTTTAAATAAGGGTAAACCTTCATGAAATTTATTTTTTCGATGAAATTAAAAAATGATTCAATCTTTTTTGATTCCTTCGGGAAAAGGTTTTGAACCTGAGAAATGGTCTGCTTGATATCAGAGCCTAATGTAAAACTAAATTTAGGAAAAATTACCTTATCGTAAATTTTTGGCCTGGTAAACTTCAACTTGCCAGCCATGTTTAGGTCTTTAATAACTTTCCTCAGTATCCCGTTCTCTCCGAGGCCGCTTACTATGTGCGCTCCGCTGTCAAAAGTAAAAGCCCCGCGGGAAAAAGAGCTGCAACAGCCTCCGGCTTTATCATTACGCTCAAAAATGGCCACTTTCATTCCTGACTTTGCCAGGTAATTACCGCAGGCCAATCCGCCTAATCCTGAGCCTATAATTATTACGTCGTATTTGCTCTCTCGCATACAGGTCAATCCGGCCTCTTCAAAATCAAACAGGCGTTATTCCCGTCAAGGCTGAATGAATTTATCATGGCGATGCTTATCTTTTTTTTGATCCCTTTAAAGCTGGGGGATCGCGAAACCTTCCCTTTATTTTTTGTTTTTGATAAAAATACAGGAGGGATAAGGCCTTTTGATAAAGACAGGCAGCAAGCCGCAGCCTGCATTGCCCCTGTGGCTCCGAAGCATTCGCCTATGTACGGCTTTATAGTGCTAATAATTGGAAATTGCTTATTCCCGCCAAATATCTCGGCAATAGCCTTTGCCTCCTCGCTGTCTTTCCTCTTGTGCCCGTTTGCATTGGCTGATATATAATCTATATCTTGCGGGCTTAACCCGGCATCGTCTAATGCCAAAGATATGCTTTTTTTTAGAGAGGCCGGATTGTCTCCGAAAGAAAAGCCATAACCTGCTACTTCGGCGAAAATATTAATATTTCTCCTAAGGGCAGATTTGATATCCTCCAAGACTAAAACGCAAGCGCCCTCACCCAGCACAACCCCGCTTTCGCTTTTATCCAATATGTTTCTTGTCTTACGCAGCCATTTTCGCTTATGAAATACCGAATAAAACTCTATGCTTAAATTCTCTACCGCACCTGAGAGAACTCTCTTTAACCCATAGTTCTGTATCGCATTCTTGGCATATCCTAAACTGTCTACCGCAGACACAAACCCTCTTGATATAGTGGTGTTTAACCCCGTTAATCCGTAGCGCATGCTTATTTGGCTGGCAGCAGAATTTGTTATAGTGGAAGGAAAATCCATAGGATTGACTTCATTGGGCCCTTTGGTTAAAACCAAATTATGAAAATGGCAGTTGCTTTCAATATTACCCCAGTCAGTGCCTACTACCACACCTGTGCTTGCATCATCTTTTTGGCCGGGGTAAATTTGCGCATCAGCCATAGCAAGTTTGGAGGCTATCAAAAGGAATTTTGTGCTCCGGTCAAGCCTCTTTAGCCCCTTTTCTCCCAGAAAGGAAGCAAAGTCAACGCCCCTTATTTCACCCGCAAACTTATAATCCCTGTCAAACGGCTTAAAGAGCGAAATCTTATTAATCCCGGATACCCCCTTAAGGATAGAGGTCCAAAATTGCTCTTTTCCTATGCCAACTGAACTAACTACGCCAATACCGGTAATTACAGACCTTTTTTTAGCCATTAAACCTTCCTATTACCAATACGCCGATATTGCCTCCGAATCCGAATGAATTAGACAAGACTATACTTACTTTCTGTTTTCTTGGCCTGTTAGGCACATAATCCAAATCACACTCCGGGTCTGGAGTCACATAGTTTATAGTCGCAGGGATTATGCCATAACGGATAATCAGCGAACAAGCCACTGCTTCTATTGCGCTCGCCGCACCCATGGTATGGCCAATCATGGACTTTATGGAGCTTATAGGTATCTTCTTGGCCCGGGAGCCGAAAATTTTCTTGATCACTTTTGTTTCTATCCTGTCGTTTAAAGGGGTACCTGTCCCGTGTGCATTTATATAATCTATATCTGTGATATTTAAACCCGCGCGGCCTAAGGCCATCTTTACGGCGTTGATGATACCCAGGCCTTCCGGATGCAAGCCTGTTGAATGATACGCGTCACAGCCTAAACCGTAACTTATTACTTCTGCATAAATACCGGCTTTTCTTCTCCTGGCGTGCTCTAATTCTTCCAATACCAATACTCCGGCGCCTTCGCTTACTATCAAGCCTTTGCGGTTACGGTCAAAAGGCTGGCATTTTTGCGGAGCCATTGCCATAAGGCGGTTAAAACCCGCGTATACAAGCTGGTTCATGGGGTCTGTGCCTCCTGCCAGCACCGTATCAAGCCTGCCTGCCTTTATCAAATCAAAGGCATAACCTATGGTATAATTTCCTGCGGCACAGGCTGCGGGTATACTCATACTTAGTCCGGATATATTTAGTTCGCGGGCAATAGAATTTGCCAAACCCACAGTAAACCAGTTTAAAGTTTTGGTTAACTGCACAGGTGTATTTTCGTAGCCCCTCTTTGCCCAGATTAAAACGTATCTTTCGCCTAATTTCGGATCCTGGGTAGTTGAGCCTACAATCACCCCGCACCTTTCTCTTTCAGCCTTTTCCTCCAGGACCTTTCCCATCCCGGAATCCTCAACAGCCAGCCGCGATGCTACCATGGCAAGCTGGGTTGACCTGCAATAAGAAGGCACCTTAATATTCCTGATGTATTTTTCCGGCTTAAAATCTTTAACTTCTCCGCCATAATGCGTTTTGTATAAACGCGTATCAAAAGAACGTATCTTTTTGACTCCGTTTTCTCCTCTTACCAACGCATCCCAAAATCGCTCCTTGCCGTTTCCGATTGGAGAAACAACGCCTAAACCTGTTATCACAACCCTCCTCTTTTCCCTCATTTTTTCTTTTTCTTTGCCTTCTTTGTTTTGACTGTGGTTTTCCCTTTTGGTTTCTTAATTTTCCGGGGCGAAATCTTGCCGGTTGCTTGCTTAGAATCTTTTTCTTTAATAAGCTCTTCGACCAGGCCTGCCATATCCTCTATTGAGTTTAATTTCGGCAGATGCTCTTCCTTTATCTCAATCTTGTATTTCTTTTCCAGGGCAGCAACTATCTCCAAGGCCATCAATGAATCAACATTGACCCCCTCTATAAAAGAAGTCTTTACGTCTTCCCGCTTAAGATCGGTCTCCGTGATATTTGAAATAAGCTCAATAATTTCCTGTTGCAGTCCTTTATTTTCCATCCTCAATCCTTTCTATGTCTCTCTGATACTTATTTATCAGGCGACGGATTCTCCGCGGCTGTGGGAAAATTACGGCTTTCTTTGCTACCTCCTTACAATATCCGCACTCACTACAAAGCATCCTGAAGCACTCTTCTTTTTTATTTATAAAAAATTTGATTGCCGATCCTAACTTGCTATTGTCTAAAACCGGAACCCCTTCTTCCTGCCAACCGTTCCGAGACTGAAACATCTTTTTTCCCATCGCCGACAAAATATCCAGCAAATTACCGTCATATTTTCTGGTTTTATATGCATTCGCTATCTTTAATAACTCGCTGGTCTTAGAAGAATTCGGCAGGATAAAGAATTTATCGTACCCTAAATTTTCATAAACGCAGAGGTCTTCCGGCCTTATCCACGGGCACTTGATAAGCTCTTCCGGCTTCTGCAGGATAATCTTATTGCAGTTAAGATGAAAATAATCCGTGTAAGAAAAGGCAGCAGTATAATTTGAGGCATGCGCTAGATAATTATCGTGGTCATAGCCAAAATTGCAAAAAAGAAGGCAGCCTGTATTTGCCACCAGCCATAATTCGCATTTTACCGCAGAGCGCATTGCCCTTAAAGCGCGGAAAGAACGGTGGGAAGCAGAATGCAGAATAATCCAATCCACGCCCAAGCCATCAAAATATTTAATCCGCGTAATCTCCCAAACTACCCTGGAACCACCGAAACCAACTTTCATTCGCGGATAATCTCTTTTTATAATTTCAACTAAATGCGGGAGCACTACCGTGATGCCGTCTGCGCCCGAATCGGAAATCCACCTGATATTCTCTAACATCCTGTTTGCGCCCCTATAGCTGTATTCTTTATTAGAGGTGCAGTGGCCGTCCAGCAGATAATTAAATTTAAATCCCCTTTTATGAATTAGCTTTATGTATTTTTCCACGCCCTTTCTATTTATTCTCTTAGCCATATTCCCTGGAAAGATGCTGCTTCCGCCGATTTCATCCCGGGGCAGCCTCCCTGATACCCAGCTGACAACTGCGGGGTCTAAGCCATCCAGGAATTTATCATCCCAGTTTGTAGTTACTATCAGCTGCATTGCCGTGCCTCCTCCTTACGTTTTGACTTTGGAACAAATAACCTGTTGTGTAAAAACTCATTTATGGAACCAGCGAGCATCATTGTTAATTTCTCCCTTGCGTATGGATCGGGAAAAGAAATTGCCTTATCCGCAATTCTTTTACAATATCCGCATTTATCGCAGTCACTCACAGAGCAATCGTGCTTCTTATAAAATTCCAGGAAGCCATCCAGGTCCCTATTGTTAATGTACGGCCTGCCGCTCTTGCCCCAGCCAAAAGAACCTTTCAGCCAAACCTGGTCTGAGCCGCAATACTTCAGAAGCTGCTGGCGGAACCTTTTGTTTATCTGTGGCTGGATGCTTTTTTCATCTCCGGGTATCTCCAATGATAAAATGTCGCATAAATTCCCGTCAAACCTCCGGTCAACATAAGCCTTTACCGCCCTGACAAGCCAGCTTGTTGCGCGAGACCTGTCAGTTACCTTAAAGTGAGTATACCCCATCTCTTCATACACATGAAGGTCCTCCGGCCTTATCCAGCGGGATTTTATAAGTTCATGCGGAGTCTTCACTTTTATTATATCGCAAGTCCAGGTATGATAATCAACGCAGACCCTTGAAGAGGGAGCTCCCGTCTTTGACATGTGGGTAAGCACATTGGGGTGGTAAATAATATGCGGGCAGCTAAAAAGGCAGATATTGTTCACAAAAACATGCAGTTCGCATTTTATCGCTTTACGGATCCTCTCCATCATTTTAAAGTCGCGCACCATATTAAAGCCTATGGTAATATAACCGGCACCCTGGTCTTCATAAAATTTAAAACGTTCCAGTTCCCCAAATTTCATGAATATGCCCACGCCTACTTTCAATTTCGGGTATCTCCTCCTGAGGAGCCTGAAGATGTAATTTGATGAAACGGTTACGCCGTCAACTCCTGCCTTTTCTACCGCCCACTCCAGCTCCTTAACTAATCTTCTTCTCCCCTCTTTGTTAAACTCCATATTGGCTAAACAAGAGGCGTTATAAAGATAAATGAATTTTATCCCCTTGGCATGCGCATACTTCACATGCTCTTCTGCTCTCTTTCTACTCAGCTTGGGAAGCACATACGCTGCCCTGCCCCCTCCGGTTGCGTCCGTGCTTAATTTCGCAAAAATACTGTCTACTTCGGGAAACTCAGCCAAACCGTCAATCAATGCGTTATCCCAATTCCCGGCAACCACGAATCTTCTCATCTTGGCCTCTCCTTATTATTAGTTGTTAAGCCGTTTGCTGAAACAATATTGCGCCCTTACCAGCGGAAAGCCTAACTTTTGAAATACTCTTATCATGGGAAAATTGTGCATATATGTAATGAATTCAAATAAGCCTGCCTTAAAATTGCTTCCTCTGTGTGTTGCAACATATTTTAATAGAGACAGCGATGAGCCTTTGGCCTCCGGAGAAACTATGATCAGCCCCTGATGCAGGCAATTTATTCCGAATGCCTGCTTCAATTCCTTATTCAGGCTGCAGCTTATGAACCCGACGATTTTATTGTTTCTCTCAGCCACTATAAGCATATCGGAAAACTTATCCCTAGCAGAATTGAGTATCCACTCGGCATAATAAGCGTTCTTTCTTTTTTGAGAAGGCAAATGTTCATCTATCGCAAACCTGGTTTCTTGAGGAGGGAATTTTTGCGCCAATTCCATCAATTCTTTAAGGTCTCTCTTTTTAAAAGGCCTGACCCTGCAGACTTCTTTAAAAACAGGCATCCGGTAAGTCTTTAAATTTAAGAGGTAAGTGAGCTGATTACCCATTAGCGAAAAACCGCCCTCCTCTAAAGCGCGAATCCCGGAAAAATCCCCCGCATGGACTTTAGAAGAGACATGGCCTATCTTCTCCTTCCTGCCAATATCCTGAATAAAAGAAAGAAGATAATTTTTTATACCGCAGGCATCTTTAAGGCCGTCTTTAACAATTAAATATTTAATCTCTGCCATTTTAAACCCGAAGTATTTTGTCTCCCAGGGTAAATCAATTAAAACGGCTAAGCCGATTATCGAAGAATTGTCTCTTGCGGCTATTGCCTTTGCGCCTTTTGAGAATAAGCCTTTTATGGACCTGAATAACTGTCTGTCGGCTAAGTGTTCTTCGGGGCTATAAATTTTATAATAGTTGAACTCAAAACCATTTAAAAGGCCTTGAAGAGACTCAAGGTCCTTTTTATGCAGGTAATTTATTTCCACTTGGTTCCCCGCTTTTCTTGAATCTTAATTGTTTTAATTTCATTTTGCAGCCCCGAATAAGGCAGGCTATCCTCACATAAGCATAAAACAGGGCCGGTATTATAGAATATAAACAAACGGGTATAACCGGCTTAGCCATTAAACTGATGGACTCTTGCGGCACAACGGCGTTTCCTGCCAATGCGCCGGCGGCAAATTCAAGGGATTTCCTTAGGTTGCGGACCAAAGAAAAGCTTTTTTCTACGGGCCTACCAGCCAAAAGAGGCCCCATGCCAAGGCCGAGCCCGCCCGCCCACTTTAACCCTGTTTTTCCTGCAAAGCAGCGGTAAACCGCCAAGGCTGTGTCATTATGAGATGCCTCGGGAAGGCCGCAGTTAGAAATTGCCAGCATTCTTTTATCCTGCAGCATGCCGTCGTTCTTGTAGCGTTCTGAAATTATCTCCATAAGCCTGGTTACCGCGGAAGGCGTGCTATCTATATAAAGCGGGCTGGAAAAAATTATAATTCCTGCGCTCTCAAACGATTCCAGTAAGCTTACTACTCCTTCTTCTGAATTCAAAGATGACTTAATATGGATTTTCTCGGTCTCTATGCCTTTAAGGCTAAGCAGGCTTAACAGATGAGTGCCGATATACTCAGAAGTGCTTCCGAAAGCTTTATTGCTTCCAACCAAAAGCAGGGCTTTTCTCCGGGCGCTCATCTTTAATTCTGGCTTATCTTCTGAGTTAATAGCTCAACCCTCTCTTTTATCTGCTCTTCCTTCTCGCCCCTAAAAAATACCTCAGTAGTAAAATTAGGGCAATGATTGTTAATGGCGTTACGCTTAATGAGTTCTCTAAAAATCGCTTCACTCTCCGGGTCTTCTCCATCCATCAGGCCTATTGCAATTGCACTCGGATATTTACTAAACCTTTTTTTATGGCGGGAATAGCCAAGAGAATTGGCAAAAAAAGGCTCAACTACCGGAAGCATCCTGTCAATTACCTTTTTTAAGTGATAAGAATAGCTCCCAAAGGTTACGGGCGTCAACAATACCAGAAGGTCGCTTTGGATTTCTTTTTTTATTATTTCAAACCCTGCATCATCAAGGACACAGGCTCCCGGGGTCCTGCCCCAACAACTAAAACAACCGAGGCAATCGGCTATATTAATCTCCCGCATTATGAAAGACTCAACCTGCCATGACCTGAGCGCCAGCTGTGACTCAACAACCCCTCCTATAAATTGCAGCTTGAAATCATCTTTTCCTGAGCCGTTTAAAATTAATGCCTTCATACTTCAACTATTTTACCGTTGGCATTGCTTCTGAATAGGCTTATCAATTTATACCTGATTATAGACCCCCATATAGATAAAAAAATAATAGGGTGTTTAAGGAGATTCTTAAGTATGCTGTATTCGTATAATCTCCAGATTATCTTCTGAAGCTCTTTCCTTGTAAAGTGCTGCGTATCGAATTTAGGGGAAACCGCTTCAAAATACCTGTCATCGAAATCCTCTTTTATATAACCCCTTTCTTTGCAGAGCCTGTATAATTCAGTCCCGAAAAAGGGCGTTGCGCTAAAGAAAATGTGCCTGTCCAGGCCTATTTTCTTTACGAACGCAACGGTCTCTTCTATATTCTTCCTGGTCTCTCCGGGGAATCCAAAGATAAAAAATCCGCAGGTGATAAGCTTTTTCTTCTTGACATACTTTATAATTCTTTCCGCCTGCTTCAGGCTCAACGGCTTTTTAATTATATTGTTAAGCACATCCTGGCTGCCGCTCTCTATCCCGAACGTCAGTTGCCGGCAACCGCTCTCTTTCATCAAATCTATCATTTCTTCATCAAGTGTCCATATGGCGACCCCGTTAGGCGCATCCCACGATATTTTTAATTTACGCTTAATGATTTCTCTAAATATTTCTTTCGCCCTTTCACTCGAAAACGTAAGGTTGTCATCCACAAAATGAAAGTTTTGTATTCCATATTTTCCAATCAAATGCTCCATCTCGGCAATGACATTTCCCACTGAGCGCAGCCTGCATTTTTCACCCCAAAAAATGCTGGAATGGCAAAAAATACATCTGGTCGGGCAGCCGCGCGAGGTTATCATTGAAGCGGTCTTTTGCCTCGTCGGCAAAGCCCAAAAAGGAAAAAATGTACTGTATCTTTCAAGCGGGAAGAGCTCCCTTGCCGGAAAGGGAAGCTTATCGATATCCTCAATAAATTCTGTTCTGGGATTAATCATTACCCTCCCGCCGTTTCTGTATGCCAGGCCGCCAATTTTTGAGAAATCCGCGCCGTTATTGATGGTTGCCAATAAATCCCTTATTGAATAGTCTCCCTCTCCGATTACAATGAAATCTATATCTTTATTCTTATGCATAATATCCTCTGCTAAAAATGAAGGATGGGTTCCTCCGACAGCGACAATTATATCCTTACCGGCCTCCTTTATGTCCTTGCAAATCCGGCTTACCGCCGGATACTGCAGAGATAACAGGCAGCTTACGCCTACAAAATCAGGGGAAAACTCCTCAACCCTTCTTTTTATCTGGGGGTAATCTAAGCCGAACCTGAAAAATTTTGGGTTCTCCTTTATAGTAAACTCGCTATTATATCCTTCAGCTGTCGCATCCAGCACCTTGACATCATAATCCTCTTTCAGTAAACCCGCAATGTATCCAATGCCTAACGGCAGGGAAATTAATTTTACATAATATTGTTTTTCAACGGTTGTCGGAGGGTAAATTAATAATACCTTATTTATCCTTCTCTTCATCTGAAAAAATGCCAGTATAAATTCATTCCTCTACGCCAATTAGAAAGCGGAATATAGGTCCTGCTTATGCGCCGGCCAAGGCATTTGGAAACCTTTCCTTTTTCCATCAGCTCTTTCCCTGCCAGCTGGAGGGCAAGCAAAACCTTATTAAAATATTCCCTGCAGGACACATTCCTGAATAATTCTTCTCCTCCGGGGCGTAAAATAGCAGCAACGAGCGGGCTATGCGATTGAAAGGCATGAACCTTAAAACTCTCTAAGAAAGCAGCAAAATGTTTTGTTTCGGGGAAGGCATAGGTTGAAAAAAGTGCAATATATCTTTCTTTCTTATTTTTTCTTGGATGCCTCGTTAAGCCGTTGAAAGAAACCCAATACGGCAAAGTAAATTGTATCTGCCTGCTAAGGATTGCCCTCAGCTTCTCCGGAATAGAGTTTGCCAGTATGGGGAAGGCATAAATAGTAAGGTAGTGGTTGTTGATTCTTTCCAATAATGAATTTGCGCCATCATTAATCACGCAGCCGCAGGAACTCTTTGACCAGCAGTTAAGGCATCCGCGGCAGGGCTCGACCACAAGCTTATCGTCATATAAATTGATAAACTCAGTTCGCGCTCCGGCAGCCTCCATGCCTTTAATAAGATTCCTCAAATAGAAATAAGTAAACCCTTCTTCTTTGCGGGGGCTTGCGTTAATGATAAGGACTGTTTCCGGCTTTCTCCATTTCCTCTTTTTCGGTATTTCAAACTCTCCGTGGCTATCCTGCATTTGAGGTACCTCTGCATCAACGGCCCTGCTGAATATTCTGCCCATTATCAAAAAATAATAAAGCTCGCCATCTATTCGGTATTTACCGGTAAGAAGGCCAATACAAACGTTAATCCTTTTAGTTATAATCCTTAACCAATTCTGGACGGTAGAATAAAATCTAAGAGAAGGAGAAATATGCTTTCCTTCATGGACCTGCGCTCTTCCCCCGGAAATAACAATATGGTAATAATAGACTTCTTCTGCCTCTCTCAAAATAAATTGAAACACGGCTTCTAATGATGGGTAGAGTTTATAATTGTACCGCAATGATAGGAATTGAAATAAATTTGACAATCCTTCTTTTGTCGTCGGTATCTCAAGCGGCATTATATTAAGCCTCAATTATTAAAAATCTTCCTGACATTTGATACGACCGAGTCAACTTCTTTATCCGTCAAAGAGGAGGATAAGGGTAAAGAAACAATCCTTTCGGATATAAATTCGCTGTTAGGAAAGTCTCCGTACCTGCAACCCAAGGCTTTGCGGTAATATGGTTGAAGATGTAAAGGGATAAAATGTATGCCTGAATCTATTCTTTTTTCATACAATGCCTGCCTGAACCTATTTCTGCTTATTTTATTAATATCCACGAGCAGGGTATATAAATGCCTTGCATGACGAGTATCCGGTTCAGGTAAAGAAGGGGTAGAAACAGGCAAACCTGCAAATCCCTTATCATAGATTTTCCAGATCTTCTCGCGGCGCCTCAAAAAATGCTCCGCTTTCTTTAACTGCTGTATTCCTATCGCAGCCTGTAAATCCATCATGCTGTACTTATAGCCAGGGAAAATCACTCTATATGGCCTAAGGTCTGCTCGAGAATGCCTCTTCCATGCGCATCTGTCTAATCCGTTAAACGACAGGGCCCTGATCTTTTTTGCCCATTCGGCATTATTAGTAGTAACCATACCGCCTTCTCCGGTAGTTATATTCTTGTTTGCATAAAAGCTAAAGCACGTTAAGTCACCCAGGGCGCCTACCTTTTTGCCGCGATATTCTGCCCCCAATGCATGAGCCGCATCCTCAATAACTGTCAATTTGTATTTCCGGGCAATAGTCATAATCTTAGCCATGTTACAGGGCCTGCCCGCAAAATGCACCGGAATTATTGCCCTTGTCCTACCAGTGATTTTACCTTCGATTAGCCGATGGTCTATGTTCATTGACCCTTTTTCTATGTCAACAAAAACGGGTCTGGCTCCGGCATTAACGACCGCATTTGCCGTAGCCGCGAACGTAAAAGGGGTAGTTATAACTTCATCGCCTTTGCCGATTCCGGAAACAATCAGGGATAAGTGTAATGCCGCAGTACAGGAATTCAATGCGCAGGCATAACGTGAGCCGGAAAAAAACCGGAACAAATGCTCAAATTTTTCTACTTTCGGGCCCGAGGATAACCACCCGGAACGCAGAGAATCGATCACCTCGCTTATTTCTTCCTTACCTATGGAGGGCCTGCCAAAACCTATGCGGGTGTCTTTGTTAAAATCAACCAAGGAAACCGCCTCTCTCATTTTATTAAATACCTATCCTATGGTTTTTTCAATTATTGAGGGAGAAAATCTGTTATTGCGTAAGCGCCTGAATGAGAAATTCATGGCAAAATCTAAAGCAATCTTTATTAACTTGACAAGGCCGTATTGAGATAAGCCGGACATCCTTGGATAATGCGCCACTTCAACCTCAGAGATATTATTTGTCAGCTTAATAAGAAGCGGCTTAAGGAAAAGGGTGGCATTACTGTAACTATCCAGGCTTGAGATTATATCTCTGTTAAAAGCCATAAAAGTGCAGCCAATATCTTTTATATTGGTATTGAGTTTGATTTTGGCATAGATGTTTGCCAAATAAGAAGGCAGTTTCCTGGGGAAAAAGCGGTCCTTTCTCTCTTTCCTCCAGCCAAAAACCACTTTATACCCCTGAGATATCTTATTCAGTAGCAAGGGTATATCTTCCGGGCTGTATTGCAAATCAGCGTCAATTAAAATAATTATATCACCCTTAACATAATGCAGTCCAGCCAAAACTGCCCTGGCTTGTCCGGAATTCTTTCTCAATTTGATTATTTTGACCCTGGAATCTTTGTTGTGCAGGGAACCTAAAAGGGCAAAGCCTGCGTCTTTGCTTGCATCGTCAATAAAAATAAGCTCATAACCTTCTTTTATTGCCGACAAAACATTGCTTAGCCTGCAGTAAAGGGTATCCAACGCCCCTTCATTATTGTATACCGGGATTATTACCGAAATCATTCCGAGACCCTTCTCCCTTCTTTAAAAGATTGTATATTATCCAGAAGCAGGCAGCTGAAAAAATGCTGCGGAAAATTCCGATAAATTTATCTGCCGGATAGACCCTGCTTATAAGCTCGGAAGGGGAACTCAACCCCGAAAAAAGCGGTGGGTTTAACGGCATAAATAAACGCCAGGATAAATCTTTCCCCCATTGCAATACATAAATAAAGAAACAGACAGCCAGGATAAAAAACCATGGCTGCATTCTTTTATCTTTACTGATTTGAAAAGCCATAAGGGGGACTATCAACAGGAAATACTGCGGATGGAAAAAGCAGAGCGAATAAAAAAGCAGGCTTAAGGCTAAAGAAAGCCCGGATAAATCCAAGAACAGGTTTTTCTCGTTGTGGGTGCGGGAATGAAGGATAAAAAGCATAATCAAACAATAAGCCGTTATAAAAGGATAAATACGGTCGGAAAGATACTGCGAAGGCAAGACAAGGGCGAGCACGTAATCGGTGTGGACTGAGCCTAAAAGAAATTTTAATCCAGAAACAAATTCCCCTTTAAAAACAGCAATTATAGACACCAGGATTCCGGGCAGGAAACCTAATAACGCAAGGCCAGCGCGCCTCTGCCAGTCCCTGCACATGATAAAAATATACAAAGGCATTAAAAATATCATATAAACTTTTATATATACGGCTAACCCCAACATGAATATGGCCGGGGAGATTTTTTCCTTCTTAGCGAAATACAGGCTAAGGACAAAAAGCAAGACCGGGATTATGTCGTAACTGCCGAAAATATAAATTACGAACAAACTTACGGGATTAAAAATAAGGAAATTTAAAACCCTTTCCTTTTTCTCTTTTGCATCAAGCATCTTGATTATCAAAATGACCATTATGATCTCGGCAATAAGATAGGGGAGTTTTAATAAAAATAGTTTCCAGCCGATACCTGCCCCGCTGACAAATTCCTGCCAGCTTGCAATGTTTATGATATTGGGGTTATTTTCCAAGAACCAGGATTCGGGCCAGAAATCAGCCCCCCCGTTCATAAGCGGCCTGATGAGAAATAACCATAAGCTGTGAGGATAGATTATGAAATAGATTAATCCGCCGACTAAATTTGAAGGTGTCCTATGGTGGTAAACT
>JBFMBZ010000065.1:0-3748 GCA_040754615.1 Candidatus Omnitrophota bacterium
AAAAGTGGGCTGTACCACAAAGAAACTTAGCCTCCTTGAGGCAGGAGATAGCATCGCCCATATACTAGGGCCATTAGGCCACCCGACTGAAATAAAGAAACTGGGAGAGGTGTATTGTATTGGAGGGGGGGTAGGGATTGCCGAGGTCTATCCGGTTTCACGCGCCTTTAAAGAAGCGGGAAACCGCGTTACGGGCATAATCGGGGCCCGCTCAAAAGAAAACCTTATCCTGGAAAAAGAAATGCTCGAGGTGTCAGACGAACTGTTTGTTACTACCGATGACGGCTCTTACGCAAGGAAGGGTTTTGTTACTGATGTGCTGAAGGAATTGTTTACGGCAATAGAGAAATCCACGCATACAAAATTTCCCGCCCTGGTTTACGCTATCGGACCGGTTGCGATGATGAAGGCAGTTGCAAATTTTACCAGGACCTTTTCGGTAAAAACAGTCATCAGCGTAAACCCGATTATGGTAGATGCTACGGGGATGTGCGGGGCCTGCCGTTGCACAGTGGGCGGAAAGACGGTTTTTGGCTGCGTTGACGGCCCGGATTTTGATGGCCACAGCATAGACTTTGATGAGTTGCAGAAAAGGCTTAAATTCTTTGAAAACGAGGAGAAAAGGTCATCATGAAAAACGGCTTACGTAAGACAATAGACGTTTTTGCCCTTATCCTTCCGGAGATAAAAGAATTTATCCTGCAGAAGGATTTTAACGGCCTTAAAGGTTCGTTAAAGAACATAAACTCCGTGGATTTGGCAGACGGCTGGAGGTATCTTGAGCCGACGGAGAAGGTGATTGTCTTTAAATTATTAGGCACAAAGAAGACGCTAGAGGTATTTGAGAACCTGAAGCTCTCTGAGCAGGCTTTTATTTTAAATAACCTTGATAATGAGCAGGTGGCGCAGGTTATTAATGAGATGGCGCCTGATGAGCGCGCAGACCTTTTTAAAGAATTGCCGGGCAAAATTGTAAAAAAATTCTTTTCCCTGGTAAGCAAGGAAGAGCAGCAGGATTTGAGGAGGCTGATGGTCCATAAAGAAGGCACTGCCGGAAGCTTAATGACCTCTGAATTTGTGGAGCTAAAGAGGGATATGACTGCCCGCCAGGCAATATTATCCATTCAGGAAAACCTGCGCGCAGACCACCGGGAGAATATTTATTCGGTTTTTGTCGCGGACGAAAACCATAGGCTTACCGGCGTAATCGCACTGCAGGATTTACTGAAGGCTCCTCCCGATATACTGGTGAAAGATATTATGCTGGGCGCAAACCTCATCAAGATAGATGTGGATATGGATACCAAGGAGGTGGCCAAGTGGTTTAAGAAATACGACTTGTTGGATGCGCCTGTCGTAGATAAAGAAAGTACCCTGCTTGGGATTATTACCGTAGACGATATAGTGGAAACATTGGAAAAGCAGGCTACCAAGGATATTTACGAAATCGGTAAGATGGATGCCAAAGGCGGAGAAATCATCAGCTATGCCCGGGCAACTACTTTTGAACTGGTAAAGAGGCGTGCAGGCTGGCTTATCTTGCTTTTAGTATTTGATTTTCTCACCGGGACTGTCTTAAAATCCTTTGAGCACACCCTAAGCTCGGTGGTAGCGTTAGCCTTCTTTATCCCCATGCTCCTTGATACCGGAGGAAATGCCGGGGCCCAGACTTCAATTACTATCATCAGGGGGATGGCTACAGGAGACGTTAATGTAAAAAATGTTTTCAAAATAATTAAACTTGAATTTATGAGCGCTATCCTGATGGGCGTAATCGTCGGAATAGTAGCCTTTGGCAGGGCTTTCCTCCTGCAAAAAGATTTTATGCTGGCCATTGTCGTAGGCTTAACCATGCTTTTAATTGCGATTTTAGCCATAGCCACCGGAATATTCCTGCCTTTATTTTCTAAGCGGGTGGGTTTAGACCCTGCAGTGCTTGCAGGCCCAATCACAACGAGCGTGGTGGATGTGGTGGGCCTGATAATTTATTTTAAGGTCGCCCAGATTTTTATCCCGGCGCTAAGGTTTTAGAGATGAGGAATATCGTCAGGAAACAGCCCATACAGGAACGCATCAAGAATTTTTTTGAAGTTGCGCTCGGTTATACCGGTGAAGAGGCAGAGAAAGAAGCCCGGCGCTGCCTGCAGTGCAAAGACCCTTTATGCGTTAAAGGCTGCCCCGTTGAAATTGATATCCCCGCCTTCATTAAATTAATCAAGGAAGGCAGGCAGAAAGAGGCGCTGGAAAAAATAAAAGAAAAAAACAATTTGCCCGCAGTTTGCGGAAGGGTCTGCCCGCAGGAAAACCAGTGCGAGGCGCTTTGCCTCCTGAATAAAAAGAAGATCCCGATAAACATCGGGGCCCTGGAGAGGTATGCGGCGGATTATAAAGAAGTTGCGCCAGGCCAGTGCGCGAGCCTCCCTAAAGGGGGCAAAGCCGCAAATAATTTAGAGAAAATTGCGGTTGTCGGCAGCGGGCCGGCGGGGTTGACCTGTGCCGCAGATTTGGCAAAGATGGGTTATCCGGTTGTGCTCTTTGAATCCCTGCATATTCCCGGAGGGGTCCTGGTTTACGGGATACCGGAATTCAGGCTTCCCAAAGATATCGTAAGCAGGGAAGTCCGGTATATACAAAGCCTGGGCGTGGAGATAAAAACAGATGCGCTAATCGGCAGGACGTTCAGCATCGAAGAGCTGTTTAAGGAAGGTTTTAAAGCTATTTTTATTGCCGTAGGCGCGGGCCTTCCGCAATTCCTGGGGATTCCCGGAGAGAATTTAAGCCGGGTTTATTCGGCTAATGAGTTTCTCACCCGCGTGAACCTGATGAAGGCATTCAAGTTTCCTGAATATGCCACTCCCCTTAACATCGGAAAGAAGGTTGCGGTTATCGGAGGAGGAAATGTGGCGCTGGATTGCGCAAGGGTTGCTTTCAGGCTGGCTAAAGAGTCCATTCTTGTCTACCGCAGGACTGAAACAGAGATGCCGGCGAGGAAAGAAGAAGTTGAGAATGCAAAGGAAGAAGGAGTAATTTTTAAATTTCTCACCCAGCCGGTAAAAGTAATCGCAGATGATAGAGGTTTTGTAAAAGGCCTTGAGTGCATAAGGATGGAATTGGGAGAACCTGACGAATCCGGAAGGAGGCGCCCGGTACCGGTAAAAGATTCTAATTTTATCCTGGATGTGGATACCTTGATAGTAGCTATCGGCCAGAGCCCCAACCCGCTTTTGGCCAAAGTAACCCCCGGATTGAAGACAAATAAAGATGGGACTATCCTGGTAGATAATAATTTTATGTCTTCTCTCCCCGGAGTTTTTGCCGGAGGAGACATTATTACCGGAGCGGATACGGTGATTTCCGCAATGGGGGCAGGGAAAAAAGCAGCAACGGCGATAGATAAATATATAAAAGAGAAGGTTAAGGCTTAGGCCAGGGTCAATTATGGAAAATGCAAAAATTACTATTCAGGATATCCTTTCTTTGAAGAATAAGCGTAAAATTACCATGCTTACTGCTTATGATTACCCATTGGCTTCATTGGTGGATAAGGCAGGCATTGATATGATTTTAGTGGGCGATTCCCTGGCAAATGTGGTTTTAGGTTTGGATTCAACCACGAAAGTAGGGATGCCGGAGATGATCCATCATGCCAAGGCAGTAACGCGGGCAGTAAAACACGCCCTGGTGGTAGGGGATATGCCCTATGATTCCTATCAGGTAAATCCCGAAGATTCGGTGAAGAATGCGGCCA
>JBFMBZ010000066.1:0-7080 GCA_040754615.1 Candidatus Omnitrophota bacterium
CGCAGCCAGTGGCAGGGAAAGGCAGATAATGGCAGGGATATTTATGAAAACGCAAACATGTATTGGTCCGGGAGTATTTATGGCTTGATACAGGTTCCCGCTGAAAAATCCGTATTAAAGATTAAAGCCAGGGGCGAGCCGGTAAAAGAGGCGTATCCTTTTATGCTGGTAGAACTGGATAATCAATTAGTAGCAGAGACAGTAGTGGATAGCCGGGAGTTTAAGGAATATCAGTTCCTTATCCAGGCGGAACCGGGGATAAAAGCCCTCAAAATTACTTTCCTTAATGATGAAACGGATAAAAGGAGGGGAGAGGACCGGAATTTGTATGTTCGGGAAGCGGAAATAACTAAACAGGATGATTAAAGATACGGCTTACAAAAATATACTTTTTTATTCTTTGGGCGTCCTGCTCATTTTTACGCCTATTGCCCGGGGTGCGGTAAGGGCATGGTCATCCTTTCCGGTTCTGTTGGCCATTTATTCTCTCATTATCTTGTGGCTGCTTAAAGGTAATGATAAAAGTGCGCAACGCGCTCTCTCCAGCGCAACAGCTCGGATTAATAAGCTGTTTTTTTTCTTTTTTTGCATAGTTTCTTCATCATTTATTTTCTCCGTTTATAAGCATGATAGTTTGCTTGCGTTTGCAGGATTGTGCGCCTATTTAGGCCTGTTTTACCTGTTGCTTTATAACTTTGAAGAAAAGCTGTTTGAGGGGTTTTTTGTAATTGCAATTTTTATGGGTGCCTGCCTTTCATTATACGGCCTCCTGCAATACTTTGAGTTTTTGAGCCACTCCTGGTGGATGCCGCGTCAGTTTCTCGCCGCAACTTATGTAAATCACAATCATTTTGCCGGCTACCTTGAATTAATTATCCCTATGGCGATCTGTTATTTGCTGAAGTCGCCGCGCCTTTTGGTTAAATTGGCATTGGTTATAATGATTGCGGCGCTCATCTTAACCCAGTCGCGCGGCTCCTGGTTTAGCCTTTCTATTTCGCTTCTGGTAATGGCCGTTATTTTGATGCGCGATAAGCTGCTCACTAAAAAGAAGTTCATAATTTTCACTTTAGCCTTTTTTATAATCGTCCTTCTGGTTTATCCGGCGGAAAACAGGATTTACCAGCGGCTTGCCAGCCTAAGCACCGATATTCTTCAGGCAGGCCAGTCCGAAGCTTCCTTAGAAACTCGCTTTAAGATCTGGCAAGGTGCTCTGGCAATGATAAAAGAAAGGCCCCTCTTAGGATTCGGCATAGGCAATTTTGACGCCGCTTTTTACAAGTACAGGCCCGAGGGGTTAAATATGCGCGCCCTTTATGCGCATAACGAATATTTACATATGGCTGCCGAGTCGGGGATATTGGCGCTGATTTTAATGATTTGCATATTAATGGCTCTCGTAAGAGCAGGTTTCAAAAAACAAAGAGGCAGCCTTGCTTACGGGTGTGCCGCAGCGCTTTTAAGCCTCTCTTTGCACGGCCTGACAGATTTTAATTTTCATATCCCGGCAAATATGTTATTATTTACCCTGTACGCAGCTTATATTGTGAGGCAGGATGCTTAAAGAAAGAGAAAAATTCTTACGCGAAGTTACCTTTATTATTGATTTGGCGGTAACCAGTATTTCTTTCCTCCTTGCTTTTTACATCAGAAAGAATTTTCACGCTTTCTACCGTTTCAATTTAATCCAGGAGGGGATGGTAATACCCGAGTTCTCGGTATCCATATTTGATTACCTTCCGGTTATGTATGTTGCGGTAGTGCTCTGGTCGGTTATGCTTAGCTTTAACGGGATGTATAAGAGCATGCGCACTAAGCCGCTTCCTGAGATTGCCTGGATAATCATTAAATCAGCGGTCGGCACTCTAATAGCCTTCAGTGTACTGGTATTCTTCTTTAAGTTTAAATTCGTCAGCCGGCTCTTCTTTTTGTTTTTTATGCTGCTATGCTCCTGCCTTCTGATATTGGAAAAACTCTCCTTCTATTACTTCATACGGCAGGTGCGCAAGCAAGGCTATAATTACCGCAGGATTATTATCGTGGGCACGGGCATGCGGGTGAAGGATTTTATTAAGAAGATAACAGCGCATTCTGAGTGGGGTTTTAAGATACTGGGCATTATTGACGATGAGGGCAAGAAGGCAGGTGAGGAGATTGAAGGCATAAAGGTATTAAGCGGGATGGAAGGCCTGCCTAGATACGTGCAGGTACTCTCTGCCGACGAGGTGGTTTTTATGGTCCCGCGCCTGAGGCTCAATTCCATAGAAAGCGCGGTTATTGCCTGCGAGACCATCGGGGTAAAAACGACCATCGCCCTTGACCTGTTTGATTTCAGCATCGCCCGCTTCCGGCAGACAGAGCTCGACGGGGTTCCTTTCATTACTTATGAAAGCGCTCCGTCTCAGGAGTGGTGGTTATTCATCAAGAGGGTGATTGATGTGGTATTTTCAGGTTTGGGGCTTATCATTTTCAGTCCTCTTTTGTTATTGACTGCGGTCCTTGTCAAAACTACCTCCCGCGGCCCGGTTTTTTTCAGGCAGAAAAGAGTGGGTTTAAACGGAAGAAAATTCGTAAT
The DNA here is from genome assembly GCA_040754615.1 of Candidatus Omnitrophota bacterium. Taxonomy (GTDB): domain Bacteria; phylum Omnitrophota; class Gorgyraeia; order Gygaellales; family Profunditerraquicolaceae; genus JBFMBZ01. The sequence goes on from JBFMBZ010000066.1 coordinate 2,576, forward strand.
GTATAAATTCAGGACCATGTATTGCTGGGCGCGGAAAAAACAACTTGCCTTAGCCGGGAAGAACGTAATGAGCGGGCCTGTCTTTAAGGTAAAAGATGACCCCCGCGTAACCGGCGCCGGCAGGTTCTTGAGAAAATTCAGCATAGATGAGCTGCCTCAGCTATTCAATGTTTTTGTCGGGCATATGAGCATCGTGGGCCCCAGGCCTCCTTTACAAAGAGAGGTATCCAAATATGAATCCTGGCAAAGAAGGAGGCTTTCTATGCGCCCCGGGGTAACCTGCCTTTGGCAGATAAGCGGCAGGAACAGGATAATTGATTTTAATGATTGGATGAAGCTTGACCTGCAATATATAGATAACTGGTCGCTAAAAAGCGATTTTATCATTTTTCTAAAGACTATTCCCGTAGTCTTGTTCGGTAAAGGGGCTTATTAATTATCCAGGAGGATTAAAATGGAAAACTCAAAAAGTTTAACGGCGTTATTTATAATTTTTGCCCTGCTATGCTTCTGCGGATGCTCGCAGCCAGGCGGGGAGAACGCCTCTGCCGGCGATAAGATAGTTGCCGAGATTGATGATTTTGACCTGACCGTGAATGACTTTAACGCAGGAGCGCGCCTGGTAAGGCCGGAAGCCGCAGACGCGCAAACCAAAAAACGCATCCTGGAAGAATTAATAAATAAAAAAATATTAATCCTGGAAGCGCAGAAGCTGAATTTTGACAAAGACAGGTATTTCATGAAAGAGATTGAAAGGTATTGGGAGCAGGCGCTCCTTAAGCTCCTGGTTAAAAGGAAATCGGAAGAGATCTCCCGTCGGATTTCGGTAAATGAAAGTGAGCTGCGCCAGGAGTATAGCCGGATGTCCAGAAGAATACTAGCGCAGATAATTTTGTTAAGCGACAGTAAATGCCCGCAAGGCGAGGCTGATGAAACTCTTTTCTCGGGTAAACAGTCCGAGTGGTACTCTCAAGGGGACCTGCCTGAGGCCCTGGAAGAGAGGTTTTTCTCTTTAAAGCCGGGTGAAAAGAGCGGCTATTTTACTTATAACGGTAATTGCGTCGTAATCAAAGTTATTAAGGAAGAGAAAACTGATATAGAACCTTTTGAGAAAATATCCGACAGGCTGCATAGCGAGATCCTTAATAAAAAACTGGCAAAAGGGCTGGAGGAATGGGTTGGTGCGCTCCGGCAGAAAGCAAAAATTAAAATAAACGAAGATGTGCTGAATAACTTAGAGATGAATGCTTCGCAATAAATGAGGAGGGGGCATGGAAAAAAACAGGAGAAGAAATTATTTTATCAAAAGGAAGTTTCAGGTAAATTTTATCCTTAAGTTCTGCACGCTTATAGTCATCGGGTCGTTCCTTTCCACGGTGATTATATACCTTTTGACCGGAAAGACCCTGACTACTGTTTTTGAGAACTCGCGCCTGGTGATAAAAAGCACTGCGGATTTCATTTTGCCGGCTACCCTTTTAAGCAGTGCCCTGGTAGTTATAATCATAGGCGCGTTTACTATCCTGATTACCTTATTTTCCTCGCACAGGATAGCCGGGCCCCTATACAGGATGGAGAAAGACATCCAGGAGCTATCTAGCGGCAACCTTAAGATTAAATTTTCCCTGCGCGATAGCGACGAGCTGAAAGCGCTGGCAGAAAACCTGCAGAAGTTAGCCGCGTTCTTCCACGCAAATATCTCTACTTTAAAAAACGCCTTTTTTGAGCTGGAAGGGCTGATTGATGAGATAGCCAAGTGTTCTTCCCCGCAGGATTTTGAGCGCATAAAGTTTAGCGCCAAGAAATTAAAGAGCGGGTTAGAGAAATTCAGCGTTTAATTTCAATATGGAGAGCGCCTGCTTGAAGAAAAAAGCCATTTTAAAGTATTCTTTCCTCCTTATTATCTCTTATTTCGTTTTCGTCTCCCTGGCGCTTACGCTGGAGCAGCTTGGCGTTCTTTCCTTAGAAAGGCAGCAAGATAATGGCGGCAAGAGAGAGATAGCCTGGCAGGAGCACAGAAGCGGATATTTGAACATCTATTTTGAGCCGGATGCGGATTTAAAAGCCATCCATAAAAGACTGCACAGAAGGTTATTCTACGTAAATTCTCCGGGCAAGACACCTGCGCTTGCGGATAGCCGGGAGAAAATAGCTTACCGCCTGGACCGGCTCCTGGAAAGGGTAATGGAGGTTTTGGATATGTATCCTGCCGAGCGGAATCTTAATATTAAGGTATTCAAAAAACGCAGGGAGCTAAGCGAAGAATACTACAGGATATTCAGAAAGCGCGCAAACCCCAAGGCTTTTTACGTGCATAAATACCGTACTATTTATGCTTCCGAGTCAGATATGACTGATACCGTAATCGCCCATGAAATGGGCCATGCCGTCGTAGACAGTTATTTTAGAGTCATCCCGCCTGAAAAGATAGGGGAAATGCTCGCCAATTACGTGGATATGCACCTGGAAGAGTAATTATAACAGAGGTAAAAGTGCCTGAAAAATAACGGGTTTCATCCTTGACTTTTAGTGGTCAATATGTTATACTTTTTCACCCTACCAATTTAACCCAATTCAAGGAGGTAAAAAATGAGAAAATCAATAATTTTGGCCTTAGCTGCTCTTCTTTGCGCCTTAGCGCCATTGGCTGTAAGCGCTTTTGCAGCTGGGGATGGTAAGTTGAGCAAGTTGGAGTTGGCAGAGTGCCTGGTTAAGAGGCAGTCAATTGAGCTGCCTGCGGGCGTAGAGTCGCTTCCGGAAGAGAATTATTATAAGGTGGTGGCAAATGCCCTGGCAAGAAGCGGGATAAATATCTTCCTGAATTCTCAGCCTAATGACCCGGTAAGCTGTTTTGAAATAGTGGATATACTTGGCAATATTGCCGGACTGGATGAAAAACTTGATTCTACGGCAAAGATAAATTCTTTAGTGCAAATGGGTTATCTTTCCAAGGTTTCCGACCCCTCAGCCGAAGCATCTACTTGCGAGCAGCTTTTGTGCAACCCTCCGGTTGCCGAAGCTTTTAGCCCTGCTCCTGAAGACTTGATTCCTCTCGGAGGCCCGGAAATAATACCTGAAGACCCTGCGAGCCAGACCTAAAAAGTCTTTTTAATAACAATAACAAGGAGAGTGGTTATGCAAAAGGATAAAACTGCAACTAAATTTCTAATTTTGAAGATTTCTTTAATAATGCTGGGTTTGTTAGTTTCCAATTCCTACGCTGACATCTTAAGCCGGGATTTGCCAAACAGAGAAGGGCTCAAGCTGGGAGAGGCCCTATTTCATTCGGCACTGCGTACCCAGGTAGAATTTGACTCCAATATTTACCTCACCGATAAAAACGAAAAATATGATATTATTACCATGATCAACCCTTCCATAGGCCTGAAAATCCCCTTACGCGATAACGGCTTGAGTTTTGAATACGATATAGCGGTCAACGAATTTTCGCGCTTCCATGAGAACGACCACATTGACCACCGGCTGCTCACGCTGCTTGAGGTAAACCTTACGGATTATCAGGTCACCCTTGATGATGAATGGCGGCGTTTTACTGACCGCGCCGGCAGCGAAGACGTGAACCGCACCAAGCGCCAGACGAACAGCCTGCGCCTCGGGGTGGCAACCACACTTGACCAGTTAAGTTTTGATATCGCCTATTTAAATTTCTGGCAGGATTATCTGGTGAATAAGACAATCATCAACGGCCTGGACTATAACGACAAAGACAGCCTGACTCACGTGCTTGATATTGAAGCTGCTTACAGGTTCATGCCCAAGACTTCAGCCCTCTGGGAGAATAAGGTAGGTTTTATAGATTATTATCATAGCTCATTGCCTCCGGACTCCTATTTTATAGAGTCACTTTTGGGAGTAAAAGGAGAATGGCTTGCCAAGACTACCGTAGACTTAAGGGGCGGGGTGAAGTTTCAGGATTATGAAACTTCTACGGTCCTGAGCGATGAGAACTACCTGAATTTTGTGGCAAAGGGAGTATTGGAACATTCCCTTTCTGATGATGATACCGTAAAATTGAAGGCAGAGAGGAATACTTACGAATCAACCTACAGCAACATGAACTATTACGAAGCCAATATGATCGGTTTTGACTATAAGCATAAGTTTTATAAGGTAACCGCGGAAATTTTCGGCCAGGCGCAGCAGAACCGTTACCCAGATGAGTCAACCGAAGACGGGGAGACCGCCAAAAGGAAAGATAAGCTCTATAATGTCGGCGGCGCCTTGCGTTATGACGTGCGTAACCGGGTCTCCCTTGAAGCCAAATACGAATATAAAAAGAGGGATTCCCGTTTCAAGACCCTGGATTACATTGAGCACCTTACCACATTAAGGTGCACCATTGGTTTCTGATAAGATAAACAGGAGAGAAGCAAGAGTTTGAAAACCCCGTTTTGCACGCGGGGTTTTCATTATATTCCGAGGAGATGTTTTTGAAAAGCAGGTTTCTTCTGATTGTCATTCTTATTATTTTTTCATGGGGGATA
>JBFMBZ010000067.1:0-24626 GCA_040754615.1 Candidatus Omnitrophota bacterium
GCTCAAGAGAGAATTTCTGCTAAAAACAGGTTCGAACTTTATCCTAAAAGACCGAACCCTTTATTTTTCTTGGCGTTCGCCGTTTTCATACCTGCCCCTAGGGGCAGGTATTGAAGAATGGCGGGGCTGACGGGATTTGGACCCGCGACCTTCTCCGTGACAGGGAGACGCCCTAAACCAGACTAGGCCACAGCCCCACTAATTTCGAATGCAGACTTGAACTTATTATATTTTCTCTCTAAATAATAATTACGAGAAACATTATTATACATAAAATCAAATAATTTACCACTATCATTTTTTGAATAGACAAGGTGGTAGCTATCTCCATTTCTTGATATACTGCCGCCACTTAATTTTGCTGCCAGCGATAACTGCTTCAATACATTCTGCAGGAAATCTTTTGAGCTGGAAGCAAAGCGAACCATAACACAAAAACTGTTCGTACTCCTGTCTTTCTTTTTATAGGTACCGTAAGTAATACAGCCATCGCCGTCAAAATAACCCCTGATGAAATGATGCAAAAATTCATTTGGGATATTGGGCAGAGTCATTCTTTTCGCTTTAGTAGGCGTAAGCCCTAATTTAAGCATATCGGAATATATTTTTTTGCTTCCGATCTGAAGCGAGTATAACTTTTTCCAATTCTTGTTAGCCGTTGTCTTTTCGCCTATGCGATTTGGCGAATTCATTATGTGTTTGACTTTAGTCAATAATTCTTGATCTACGGAATAAAAAGAAATATATTTTGACCCCCTAGGATTAATAAACATACTGCCATCTGCGCAAAAATATCCCAACACATATGCCATGCCAGGAGTCCATTTAACAAAAAAATCTTTCTTCATATTGTTATCCTGAGAACTGGTGGGCGGTACAGGACTTGAACCTGTAAACCTCCTGAATGTAAGTCAGGCGCGCTAACCAATTGCGCCAACCGCCCAAACCTTAAACGTTCTAACCTCCGCCGAAGGCGGATCAGCCTACGGCTGAAACTGAACTAACCGCCCGGATTTATTATTCCTGCTCTTCTTTTTCGCTCTGCTGTTTCTGGCGTAATTCCCTGAATTTTGCTTTTTGTTCCGGAGTAAGAATCTCCGCGATATCATCGTGTGCCTTCCTGCGGATCTCCTTTCTTGCCTCCATATCCCCTTCGGGAGCCTGCTTAATCTCTTCTTTCATTCTAAGGAGTATCTCTCTTGCCTGTTGCTGCTGTTCTTCTGTTAAACCGAGCTCTTCAGTCCACATCCGCACTTTTTCCTGAATCGCGCTTCTATCCCTAACCGGAGCTTGCGCTGACTGGGCCTCCACAGGCACTTCCATTCCCGCTTCTTCACCAACCACCAGCTCTTCGGCCTGCACTAATTCAAAACCTGTGTTTAAAACGCAGAATAATGCTGCCAAAAACACTACTAAACTCTTAAACATGCATCCTCCTTCCTAATTATTATGCCCCTGCTAATTTACCTAATATGCCCAGGGTAAAAGCCATGACAAAAAGCGCTACGGTTTCAGTCATCCCTAAAACTACTAAATAATTTCCAAACCCTTTGCCGGTCTCGCCCATGGAATCGCAGGCTACTGCCGCGCATTTACCCTGCCAGTATGCGGATAAGCCTATAGCCAGGCCGCAGAATGCGCCTATGCCCCAAAGATACTGCCCTTTGGCTGCCAATTCATACATCCGGTTCATCACAATCATCCCATAGATAGTCTGGGTAAGGGGCGCGCCTACAAAGGCTACCAGCATAAATGAAGCTGCCTTATTCTGGCTGTAATTTTTCTTCCATGCGCCTATGGCGCTCATCCCGGCAACTCCTGCTCCTGCTGCCGAGCCGCAGGCAGAGAACGCAAGCACCAGGCCTAATCCTAAATCCTTAAATTGTAATAATAAATTCTGCTCCATATTAACTCCTTTCTACTTACCCCTTAAGAGGCTTATAGGCAACGCCGCTCCAGGTTATTCCTGCGTGCCCGGAAAACTCCAATACATTTAGCCTCACGCCGTGCACTAAAACTGAAATGGGCCCAAGCACAATATTTAAGCTGTGGCCGATAATGAAAATTAAAATTCCGGCTAAGCCCATAATTATCCCATCTCCTAAGCCTCTGGCCATAATATTCGTGGTCTGGGCAATGGCAACTCCGGCTAAACCCACAGCAAAGAGCCGCACATAAGAAACTACATCGGTAAAATTATTCATCAGGCTTAATGCCAGTGTTCCCAGGCCTTCTCCAATTCCTTTAAGCATATTTTTTTGCGGGTTGGTAAATAAAACTACCAGCGCCATACCGGCAAAGAGGACCCATTTGACAAAGTCCGGCAGCGTATCTCCTAAAATAAGCATCTTGGCAAAGAAAAAAGCGCTCCAGAGCACGCAAATCCATCCAATGTCCGCTAACGCCGCCAAAGAAGGGAGTTTTAAAATCGCCCTCCAGCCATGGCCAATGCTTAAATGCGTTGCCCCCAGAAAAAAACAAAACGCCTGCATAACCTTTGGCTCATTTAACGCCGGCACAAACGGCTTTATCCCTATCGTTTCCAGCAACTCCGGGCCAAAGAAATTTCCGGTAAGGCTGCCCCAAATCATAGCGCAAAAACTTAAGCCATAAAATAGTAAAAATGCGCTCCTATCCTTAATCTTTTTGGAGAGCTTCTTCTGGGCAAAGAAAGTAAGCGCTAAATACACTGCGCCGTAACCGGCATCTCCGATAAGTATGCCAAAGAAAGCAGCAAAGAATAAAAGAAAAACCAGGCTGATATCCAGCTCCTTATAGCCCGGGACTATTTCAAGTAATTTCAATACCGGCTTAATCAAAGAGACCCAACGGGGATTACGTAACAACGTCGGCACATTATCGTCCCTAGCAGGCTCGCTAATTAATATCCCCCATTTTTCTTTTCGGGCTTTCTCCTCCATTACATTTAGCAAATCAAAGGGAATATATCCTGTAAGGTAGGAAAGCTCCCCTGCCTGAGCCATGCCCCTGGCTGCTTCGCGTAATTCCAGTTTTTTTTCTAATTCTTTTTTTATGGCTAAAAGGCCGGGAAGATAAACAAGGTGATTTTGAATCTCTTGCCTTATTTTTTGGGTTGCCCTCTCATCTTCGCTCAAGCGCTCTTGCATCTTTTTCAAGCCAAGTTTTGGCAAATTAATCTCTTTAAAATGCAAGGCGATATTTTCCTTGCTGATAATGACACAGTGGGCTAAGCCTGCGCTAGAAAAAATTTGCTTCACAATCAAACCCAGAGGCAAATTCTTTAATTCTTTTTGCGGTATCTGGAATAATTTCACATAGACATTTTTGCCCGCTAAATCCTGGATCGCCTCCGGAGCAAAATCTCCCCAGCGCTCCCATTCGCTTATCCTGTTTTTTAAAGTTGCGGCATATTCTTTAAGCTGGTCAAGGCGCTTATATAAATCAATAACGTGCTTTGCAATGAACTTCCAGTCAGTAAGCGGCTTTTGCCCAACGGGAACTGATTCGCTGGCAAATTCCGGAGAAGATAAAATTGCGTTAACATCATTAATTAAGGAAAGGTTATCTTTTATGGCGTTAATATCCTCTCCCGTTGGCGCCTGCACATGCTCTATGTGAATGGCCCCTAATTTACTGAGCCCGGTAATTGTGCTGTCAGTTTCTTTTTGCTGCACAATCACTGCTATCTTTTTCATCGGAACAATCATCGATTTTTCTTATTATTAACCGCAGAAAATCGATCCCGAGCAGCTATTGAATATCTTAGGCTGCGAGGGATGCCTCTGCAAATTCTTCAATTTTCCTCTTGGCTATCTTGCTTCTTCCCACGGCATTAGCCATCTGGTCTCCGATAAAAATCTTGATAATACGGATGGCTTCTTGGGCTTGCGGGATTTTTACTTTTTCAAAAAGATTCACTCTTTGGGTAGTAATGCGTAATTCCTGCCTTAAAATCGCGATTCCTTTTTCTATTGTGCTGATTTCTTCGCGCATATTTACTAATTGCCTGAACGCTTCTAAAGCCCTGTCGGCCCATAGGGGCGCGCTAAACAAATCATATTCTTCAGGCGCAAATTCTACGCTGCCAAAAACCGGTAAGTCCACGCCCGCAATATTCCTTTCAGAAATAATTATTCTTTTCGGCAAAATCCAGGGTTTAATATCAATTCCCGGGTCGGTAAGCAGCCCTACCCACTCTTTAATGGCTGATGTTTTTATTGCCGCGTTACGCTTTCTCTCTTCAAGCAAGGCTAATTGATGCAGGATCTCCATCTGCAGCTGTTGTTTTTTAAGCTGCAAAGTAGGCAGATACCTTTCATATTGCCTTAAGGCGTCCCGCAGCCGCTTTAATTCACCCTTGGTAAGTTTTATATTTGCCATAGGCTACTTCGGCCAATATTCTTGAATCAAAGATTCTTTTATCCCGGTCTCTTCAGGCGTAAAACATTCGGCAAGTATCTGCCAGCCCCTGTCTAAAGCCTTCTCTAAAGGAATATTCACCTTAAGAGACATCATCTCATCTTCAAATATTTTTCCGTAATGCAAAAGCTTCTTGTCCCAGGCGCTCATCTGAAAACCCATTGCCTGCTTTTCCACTGTCTCGCGATAGGAAGCAAATAACTGAATCATCGTATCCATAATCGTACGGTGGTCAGGACGGGTTGCGCCATTAACTTGCTGCTTTAAGCGGCTTAAGGACCCAAAAGGCTCAATCACTGCGCCTTTTAAATAGAACTGCCCTTCGGTAATGTAACCGGTATTATCCGGGACAGGATGGGTAACATCATCCCCGGGCATGGTCGTAACTGCCAACACAGTAATCGAGCCCGCGCCTTCAAAATCCACTGCCTTTTCATAGCGGCTGGCTAACTGGCTGTAAATATCTCCGGGATAGCCTCTGTTAGAAGGAACCTGTTCCATAGTGATGGAGATTTCTTTTAAGGCATCGCAAAAATTGGTCATATCAGAAAGCAAAACCAGGACGCGCTTTCCGGTTAAAGCAAACTGCTCTGCTACTGCCAAGCTGATATCCGGCACTAATAGGCATTCCACAATGGGGTCGGCAGCAGTATGAATAAAAAATATACAGCGGGATAACGCCCCCTCCTGTTGCAATGTATCACGGAAGAATAAATAATCGTCGTATTTAAGGCCTAAGCCTCCTAAAATAATAATATCTACCTCTGCCTGTATGGCAATGCGCGCCAAGACTTCATTGTAAGGCTCACCCGGAATGGAAAATATAGGAAGTTTCTGGGAAACGACTAAGGAATTAAAGACATCTATCATTGGTAAGCCGGTACGGATCATTTTATTCGGGATTATCCTCTTTATAGGATTAACCGGCGGCCCGCCGATATCCGCTAAATTCTCGGAAAGAGAAGGGCCCTTATCCAGAGACAGGCCGCTTCCGTTAAAAATCCGGCCTAATAAATTCTCACCGGTAGCAATACGCATAGCATGGCCTAAGAAATGCACCTTATCTGTGGTAGAGACGCCCCGGCTGCCGGCAAAAACCTGCAAGAAAACTTTTTTACCTTCCAGGCGGATTACCTGCGCAAGGGATGTGCCGTGCGAGGTGGTAATCTGGGCAATATCCAGATAACCCACATCCTCTGCTTCCACAGTAATTACATCCCCGGCAATCTGGATAATATCAGTATAGACTTTCTGCATAATTATTTTTTCAGTTTTTCGCTAAGTGTAGCGGTGATTTCTTTTTCTATCCGGGAAAACTCATCCGACGGCATAGCCGCAGAATTCCAGCTTTTAAACTGCTGCCTTAGCTTCTGGAAGAAATGCCGCGCTTCTTCCTTATCGGTTAAATTAAATTCTGCTTCCAAAATATTGTAAATAAAATTAAAAATGTATTTTTGCCTCTCTGCGGAGGTTGCCTCATCAACCGCGTCATAGGCATTCTGCTGTAAATAGACAAAATCAAAGAGCTCGCCCTTAAGATAATCAATAAAATCTTTTAAAGAGGTCCCTTCTTCTCCGATAACTTTCATCATCTGGGAAACTTCATGGCTCTTATGTAAAATCTCATGCCCCCTCTGGCTCTGCCCTTCATCTATAATTCCTTTATATTTGCTCCAGCTGATTAAAGGGTCGATTGCCGGATACCTGCGGCTATCTGAGCGCTCGCGCGAAAGGCCGTGAAACGCGCCGACTACTTTTAAAGTGGCCTGGGTCACCGGCTCTTCAAAATTTCCTCCTGCCGGGCTGACTGCCCCGCCGATAGTGACCGAGCCAAAACTCCCATCGTGCAGCCTGACCATCCCCGCCCTTTCGTAGAAGGAAGCGATACGCGACTCTAAATAAGCCGGAAATGCTTCTTCTCCGGGAATCTCTTCCAGTCTTCCGGACATCTCGCGCATGGCCTGCGCCCATCTGGAAGTGGAGTCGGCTAAGAGCAAAACATTTAATCCCATCTGGCGGTAATATTCGGCAATAGTCACTGCCGTATAAACGCTGGACTCTCTGGCTGCTACCGGCATAGAGCTTGTGTTGCAGATGATTACGGTGCGGTCGCTTAAGGGCTTGCCTGTGCGCGGATCAGTAAGTTTAGGGAAGGTTTTTAAGGTCTCTACGACTTCACCGGCGCGCTCGCCGCAGGCAGCAATAATCACAATATCCACTTCTGCGTGCCGGGAAGTTAATTGCTGTAAGACGGTTTTCCCTGCGCCAAACGGCCCGGGGATACAATAAGTCCCTCCCCGGCAAACGGGAAATAAAGAATCAATTAAGCGCATCTTGGTAATCAAGGGTTCAGCCGGCTTTAATTTTTCGGTATAAGCTTTAATGGGTATTTTTACCGGCCAGCTCTGTTTCATAAAACAGGTATGCTCTTTTCCTTCCTCATCTTTTAACCGGGCAATAGGGTGTTTTAAGTTGTATTTTCCGGGGCCTGCAATATCCATTACTTCCAAAGCGCCTGAAAGATTAAAAGGCACTAAGATATGGTGTTTAAATATCTTTTCCGGAACAAAACCTAATTTATCCCCGGCGCGCACCCTATCTCTTACTTTTACCTCCGGAGTAAATTCCCATTCTGAATTATCAGAGAGCGCAGAAAGGTAAACCCCGCGCTTTAAAAAGAAGCCACATTCACGAGCCACATCAGCTAGCGGGTTTTGCAAACCATCAAATATTTGGCCCAAGAGTCCCGGCCCCAGTTCCACTGAAAGAAGCTCCTTGGTAAAAATAACCTCATCCCCGACTTTTAAGCCGCAGGTACTCTCAAAAACCTGCATCTCGGCAATATTCTTACGGATGCGGATAACCTCTGCCTTAAGTTGCTCTTTGGCATGCTGAATGTAGGCTACCTCATTCTGCACCACAAAGCCCTGGACTTCTACAGCTGCCATATTACCATTAATACTGGTTATGCGGCCAATGCGTTTTGTTTCCATTTTAACTTAGGGTTTGCGCCAATAAGCGCTCTTTATCTGCGGAATTTATTCTCTCCCAACGCTCCAAAATCAAAAGTTTTACGGCATAAATAATCAGGGAATCCAAATCAAAATAGTGGCCAAGGGAAAGCTCTTCTAATTTATTCCAGCGGCCCGCATCTAAAATCTTTTCTCCCTCTAAAAGAGAGGTGCTGCGGTGCGCATTCCAAGCAAGATGCGAAACTGCCGACTCGATAAACCCGTCTTTACGTAAGTACTTAGCCGGCTCTATTTTCTTGTGCCCGGCGCGGATTTTCACTAATTCATTCCTTAAGTCCGTATCAAAATCATACCAAGCCCTTAAAGCAGGATGCGCTTCTTTATCCTCATATTCTCCGCTGCGGGAAATCCTCTTTAAGATGACCAGGTCTTCTTCTAAAATAAGGCCCTGGCAAATATTGAGGAATTTCTCAAAGGAAAATGGGGGTTTATTGCCAAAATGCAACATCGGCAGGCTTGAGATAAGATAAATATAATATGCGGGCATTATTGTGTGAGAATCTCCGCGAGTTTAGGCTTTAGGTAAGTGCCGATATAGTCGGCAAGGGCTTTATCCGTGAAATCAAAATGCGACTTATTCTTATCAAAACTGATCATAAACCCCGATGAAATACCATCCTCGGCAGTAAGGAGTATCCCCTTATCTGTAATTTCTTCTTTCAGGCTTGCCGTGAAAGACTTTTCTATTTTTTGCAGCTCTTCTTTATTCAATGAAATAATCAGGCTTCCTTTTTCTTTCGCGCTATAGCCTTTGATAATTTCTGAAATAAGTTTTCCCGTTTCCTGGGGAGTGAGTGCTGTAGCTACTGACTGGTGAATTAATTTAGAAAGGAGCTCGTCAATTTCTCTGCGGAGTGAAAGAAGTAAATCCCTTCCTGCCTGTTTAAGCAGGCTTTCGGTGCTTATTTTAATTTTTTCCGCGCTTGCCTCTGCTGCTTCTAAAACCTTCTTTGCCTCGTGTTTGGCCTGGGCGATAATTTGTTCGGCTTTTAGCCGGGCCTCTTCTTCAATGGCCCTGGCTTTTTCTTCGGCTTTTTGTATCCCTTCCTGCTGTATCTTCTCAATTAAAGCTTTAATATCTTCAGCCACGTCTTTCTCCTCTTAAGATTCTATAAATTATACGCTCATCCTTCATGAAACTCAACCCTTAATTTCCGCTAAAATCTCCTTTGCCGCTAAAAGCGGTTCCCTGGCTTTTAAAATGGGCCTGCCAACCACTATATAATCTGCGCCGGCAGTAATAGCCTCCTGTACAGTAGCAGTTCTTTTCTGGTCATCAACTGCAGCATTAGTCGGCCTGATACCCGGAGTAATGATCAAAAATCCCTTCTTTATGGATTTTCTCAAAAATCGCGCTTCTTTTGCAGAGCAGACAATCCCATCAAGCCTGCATTTTAAAGCTTCCTTTGCTAATCTTAAAACAACCTGCGGGGTTGTTTTTTGGCTGGTTAAAACAGTCACGGCAATTAATAAAGGAGGCTTTATTTTTAAGCGCCGCGCCTCTTTCTTCGCCGCCCGTCTTGCCAGTTTAAGCATCTCTTCACCGCCCTGTGCATGCAAAGTGAGCATTTTTACTCTTAAGCGCGAGGCGCTATACACGGCATTTGCCACGGTATTTGGGATATCAAAGTATTTTAAATCTAAAAATACTTCCGCCTTCTTTTGCCGGATAAATTTTATAATTTCCGGACCGCAGGAAGTAAATAACTGGCTGCCTACTTTAAATATTTTCACTTTTGACGAAAGCAAATTCACCAAATCTTTCGCTTTTTGCAAGCTATCCACATCCAACGCCACTATCAACTCCGGAGTCCTTTTCATGCCTTTAAAGACCCTGTTAATTGTTTGATATCCTTAATCTTATTTTCTCTTAAGTACTTTTTTATTCCCGCAATAATCTCTATCGTGGCCTTAGGGTTAATGAAATTTGCGGTTCCGACAGAAATTGCGCTTGCGCCTGCCAGCAAAAACTCAATGGCATCGCGGCTATCCATTATCCCGCCCATACCGATAATCGGGATTTTAACTTTCTGAGAAACTTCCCAGACCATTCTTACCGCAACAGGCCGTACTGCCGGGCCGCTTAAGCCTCCTGTTATAGAGGCAATTTTGGGCTTTTTTGTCTCTATATCAATGCTCATCCCGGTAAGAGTATTGATTAAGGAAACTGCATCACTACCTGCTTTTTCTGCTGCTTGCGCAATTTCGGTTATATCGGTAACATTGGGGGTGAGCTTGGTGATTAAAGTCTTTTTAGTAACCTTACGCACTGACTTTACCGCTTCATAAGTGGCCTTTGCGTCTTGGGAAATAAGTTGTGCGTTTTGCGTCTTGCGTTGTGCGTTTTTGATGTTCGGGCAAGAGATGTTCAATTCCATAGCTGAGACCTCTCTTATTTTATCCAGCCGCTTTGCTAAAGTAACAAATTCATCGGGAGCTCCTTCAGAAGCAATACTGACAATTACAGGCACGCCTATTTTAGTTAAACAAGGCAATTTCTCTTCGATAAAATTACCTATTCCCGGATTCTCCAGGCCAATGGAATTAAGCATCCCAGCCGGGGTCTCGCAGGTGCGGGGAGGAAGATTACCTTTGCGGGGTTTTAAAGTAATGGTTTTACTGACAATCGCCCCTAATGTCTTTAAATTTATAAAATCCTTAAACTCTTCGGCATAACCAAAGGTACCGGAGGCGACCATTACCGGGTTCTTTAATTTTAATTTACCTATATTTACAGAAAGTATTGCCATTCCTATTTTGAAAAAACCATCCGTAATGCTACGAATAAAAGAAAGACTCCGAACATCTTCTTAAGCAAGGGTTCTGAAACATCCTGAATAAAATGCGCTCCGATTAAGCCGCCGATAAAGAACCCTATACAGATAAAAACCGCCATATTTAATTTCACGTTTCCGGCATAATAATAGCGAAGTGCTGCCAAAAGCCCGATGGGAGGAATCAGTATTGCCAGGGTCGTTCCCTGCGCCTGATGCTGAGTTAAGCCGAATAAAAATACCAAAGCGGGGATTAGGATCACCCCACCTCCGATACCAAACATCCCGCTAAATATACCGGCTACCAAACCCAAGCCAGAATAAAGTAATTGATTCATTCCCCCTCCTTTAAAAACTAGGCTCTATGCAAAGCACTTTATATTTACCAAAATCTTTCAGCCCACCCTTAATAAAACTCAAATTAGTCAGGTATTTCATCTTGCACCAACTCAAAAATTTATTCTTTGGCTCCATATCCAAATTCCATTTTACGTATTGGTAAGCAAAATATAAAGTTAGTAACAACGACACCAGGCCAAAGACCTGCCAGCGAAAAATCAGGCTTAAGATAAAACAGAATCCAAATATATGCATCAGATGAAAGTTCCCGACATAAATAAACCCTCTCAAGGGAAACGGGAGCATAAAGGAACGGCCGCCCATAAATTGTAAAATTACCTCTAGGCCTTTTTTCTTTACATATTTGTCGATTAAAGGAAGGTGCGCCTGGCCGTAAGTAACCCAGACTTTTCTTAAGGCTTTGAGGTCAGCGCGGTGCATATGGTCTACCTTGGCCTTGGGCGCAAAATAAAATTTGTACCCCGCCCTTCTGGTCTCGTAACTTAAATTCATATCTTCTCCCGTCGGCCTCTCCCAAAATTTTAAGCCTAACTTATCTAATATGGCCTTACGGTAAGCCACGTTACAGGTGCCGAAGAAATACCCTTTATGCCCGCCGATATCCGACGGCATTGGCACTTTGGGAAAATCCGGATAGTAACCTTCCTTGATAAACCCGTAGCGGGGAGCCACCATATTAAAGCGAAAATGCTGGCACCACGCCTCTACTAAATTATTCGGGTCTACTTTTAAGGTGTAAACCTCACCACCCACAGCTGCGATTTTTTCATCCTCTACAAAGTGTTTCAGCATTTCATTAATCCAGTTTTTATCCGGAGCGCAGTCCGCATCCGTAAAAAACAGGAACTCTCCCTTTACTGCTTCCAGGGCCTTATTTCGGGCAAAGCCGGGAGAAGGACAATTAGGAACTTCTACTAATTTTATAAAGGGGTATTTCTTCTGCCAATTCTTAATGATTTCAATGGTTTTATCGGTTGAGCCGCCATCGGCAATTACCCACTCCCAGGAATCCCGTGGATAATCCACATTTAACAGATACTCGAAAGTTTTCTCTATAGTGCGCTCAAAGTTCTTTACCGGGATGATGATAGAAACAAAAGGCTTTATGGACATCTTTGTCCTCCTTAAATGAGGCCACAACAATTGTGCCCTCACTTACCAAATTATTTCCTTCGCTTCAAACACCGGGCCTTCTTTGCAAACTCTTTTGTATCCGTCTTTCGTATTGACCGCGCAGCCTAAGCACGCGCCTATGCCGCAAGCCATATGCTCTTCTAAAGATATTTGCGCGGCTATTTTATACTGCAGCGATAGCCTGCTGATTTCTTTAAGCATAAGCCGGGGGCCGCAGGCATAAATGGTCGCCGGTCGCCGGTCGCCTGCCGCCGGGAAAAATAAATTCTTTAATAAATCCGTAACTTTCCCCTTATAGCCCTTAGAGCCGTCGTCAGTGGCGATTTTTACCTCGCAGCCTAATTTTCTAAATTCTTCTACGCACAGAATCTGAGATTTTGTTTTTGCCCCTATTAAAATTCGGATTTCGGATTTCGGATTTCGGATTTCCCTTAACTTTTCTGCAAGAAAAGTTAAGGGGGCTACTCCCATTCCACCAGCCACTAAAATAGGCCATAGCTGGCGGGTTGTAAGTGATAGGCCAAAACCATTCCCCAGGGGCCCGACTACATCCAAATATTCTCCAGGCCGTCTCTTAGATAGAAGTTCTGTGCCTTTACCTACCGATTCATAAAGAATTTCTATGGTTTGGCCCCTAACTCCATGTATGCCTAATGGCCTGCGTAAAAGCGGCTGAAGGCCCTCGCTAACCTTAATATTCACAAATTGCCCCGGCTCTGCAGCCTTTGCGACCTGAGGGCAGGATACTAATATTTTATAATAATTATTTGCAACTTCAATATTTTTAAGCAGTTTTGCTTTCGTTTGAACTATGCGATTTGCCATAAGCTATATGCGATATGCTACTTCTGGCATTTAGGACAAAAATATGTGCCCCTGCCTGCCACGCTTGTCCTTTTTATGGGCGTCTGGCATTTAAAGCAGGGCTTACCTTCCCGGCCATAAACCTTGTGGTATTTCACATAATCCCCCGGGGCGCCGGATAACTGTACATATTGGTCCACTGATGAGCCTTTATATTTTATGGCCTCTTCCAAGGTCTGCCGGATTTCTTTAAAGAGCGCTTCTTTTTCTTTGCCGCTTAAAGAGGATGCTGGCTTCTCCGGATGAATCTTCGCTCTAAAGAGCGCCTCAGCTGCGTAGAGATTGCCCACTCCGGAAATAAAAGTCTGGTCCATCAGTAGGGGCTTTATTTTGGTCTTCTTCTTATCAAGCATCTGCTTAAATTGCCCCAGCTGAATATCAAAAGGCTCGGGCCCTAAACCCTGAATAAATTTTAACTTACTCCAGTCATCGAGGAGCCTGAGTTCCGCAAATAACCTCTGGTCATTAAAATCCAGGGCTTTGCCGTCGGACAATTTAAAGGTCACCCGGCTTTTCTTGGCATTCCCGGGATAAATTAGCTGGCCGGTCATCTTTAAATGAACCACCAAGGATTTACCGTTAGATAATTCTAAAATTAAAACTTTGGCCTTACGTAAAACTTTTATAAAAGCGGCCCCTTCTAGGCCTTTCTTAAATTTCTCTACCGCGGGCTCGCGGATAACTGTCGGATGGTGCACGCAAACCTCAAGTATTTTCTTACCTAAGATTGCCCTCTCTAATTCCCTTTTGATAGTCTCAACTTCCGGCAGTTCCGGCATCAGCGTATTTTAACCCACACTTCCCTTGAGCGCGGGCCGTCGCCCTCGCAAAAAAATACCCCCTGCCAAGTGCCCAAGGCTAATTGGCCGGCTTCAATAAAAATCGTAAGCGCCGAGCCGAAGACCGATGACTTCACATGGCTGTCTGAATTTCCTTCGCTATGCGCATAGCCAGCGTTCTCCGGTATAAGCTTTCTAAACACATTTATCATGTCCTCCTGCACAGAAGGGTCGGCGTTTTCATTGATGGTTATCCCGGCGGTAGTGTGCGGGCAAAAAACAAAACAAATCCCTTCTTTAGTCTTGCTCTTATTCACTGCTTCCTGAATTTTCTTAGTGACATCTATCAGTTCTATGCGCTTATTTGTCTTTACGCTTATCTTTTCCATTCCTCTCCTTTGGGGCTTTCTTGTGGTATTCTTGCAACGGCTTTACGCCCAGCTCTTTTTTCAGCATGGCCTCAATGCCGTTTACTGTTGCCTGCGCCCCTGAAATCGTCGTAGTATAGGGGATGTTATAGTGGATCACATGCGAACGGATTTTGATTTCATCCTGGCGCGGGATCCTGCCGGAAGGCGTATTAATTACCATCTGAATTTTGCCGTCTTTCATCAAGTCCAGGATATTGGGCCTTCCTTCAGCGATTTTCGGCAAGATTTTTACTTTGATATTGCTTTTTTCTAGTTCCTGGGCCGTGCCAGAGGTGGCATAAACATGAAACCCTAAATCCGCAAGCTTCCTGGCTACAAGAATAATCGCCCGCTTATCCTTATCTCTTACTGAAATAAACACATTCCCTTTTTTAGGGAGCTTCTGGCCGGCAGCAATCTGGCTTTTAATATAGGCGCGGGAAAAATCTTTATCAATACCCATTACTTCTCCCGTGGATTTCATCTCCGGCCCCAAGATGATGTCTACCCCTGGAAAGCGGTTAAAGGGAAAAACCGATTCCTTGACAGCCACGTGCTTCGGGATTATCTCTTTGGCAAACCTCAGTTCCTTTAATTTTCTCCCAAGCATAACTTTAGTGGCTAATTTTGCCAGGGGCGCACCGATTGCCTTGGAAACAAAAGGCACGGTCCTGCTTGCCCGTGGGTTTACTTCCAAAACATAAACCTTGTCATCTTTAATCGCATACTGCACATTCATTAACCCCACGACTTTTAATTCTTTTGCCATGCTGTAACTAGCCTGGCGGATTTTACTTAATATGCCTTCCGATAATGAATAGGTGGGAAGCGCCATTGCCGAATCTCCGGAATGTATCCCTGCTTCCTCTATATGCTCCATAATCCCGCCGATAACAAAAGTTTCTCCGTCGCCGATTAAATCCACATCTACTTCAATGGCATCTTCCAGGAATTTATCAATTAATACCGGGTGCTCTCCGGAAACTTCCGCTGCTTCTTTTATGAATTTTTCCAGATTGCTTTCATCATAAACAATCTCCATTGCCCGGCCTCCCAAGACATAAGAAGGCCGCACTAAAATAGGATAGCCGATTCTTCTGGCAACCTCCTCTGCCTCTTTAAAAGTAAAGGCGGTCCCGTTATCCGGCTGCAATAAATCCAGTTTATGCAGCATATGCTTAAAGCGTTTTCTATCCTCTGCGATATCAATGCTCTCGGCGCTCGTGCCCAATAGTTTCACCCCTGCCTTGCGCAAGGGCACCGCCAGGTTAAGTGGAGTCTGGCCCCCGAACTGGACAATAACGCCTATGGGGTTTTCTGCCTCAATAATATTCAGGATATCTTCCAATGTCAGCGGTTCAAAATATAACCTGTCTGAGGTATCGTAATCAGTAGATACGGTTTCGGGGTTACAATTTACCATAATACTTTCAATCCCCTCTTCGCGCAGGGCATAGGAAGCATGGCAGCAGCAATAGTCAAATTCAATCCCCTGGCCAATGCGGTTTGGGCCTCCGCCCAAAATAATTACCTTTTTTTTAGCCATTTTTACCCAACCTTTTTTTAACCTCGGCAACTGCCTCATCTACGGTCTTAACTTTAATTACACCCGGAATATCCCAAGAGCCTAAGCTAACTACCGGTATGCCAAATTGCAGGCAATAAGCAATCTCGGAGAGCGTACCAGCCTCACCAGGAAGCGCAATTACCCCATCCCCAGCCTTAACCACCAGGACATTTCTGGCTAAACCTAAACCTGTCGGAAGCACGATGTCTACATGGGAATTAGCATCATTTCTATCGTAACTTGGGATAATACCGATAGTTACACCATTTTCAGCCTTAAAACCCCGACTCACCGCCTCCATTGTGCCACATAACCCTCCAGAAACGAGTATATCCGCCACTTTTGCCAGTTTTCTGCCTAATTCTTCGGCTGATTGCTCCACTTCTTTCGTACACTGGCGCCCGCCTATTACACTAACTACCCGTTTTCTCATCAATTATTCCCTTCTAAAAGTGAGGTTTAAGCGCACCCTACCTTTAATACCCTAATTATCTGTATGGCGTTATATGTGAACTTTATTTTGCGGGTGGTTTGTCTTAGTTTCGAAGCAGCACGTAGGAGGCTTAAGCGGGCATGGACCCGCCAGAGTTTTGTGGCGGGGAGCGAAAGCCGACTCCCGAGCGCAGCATTTCCGCGCAGGGGAAATGCAAACGGTGCTGCGCGAAACAAGACAAGACAACCGCAACATAGTCTCAATTCTTATTTCACTACCTATTGCGCCTGGACAGAATCGAACTGTCACACATGGCTCCGGAGGCCATTGCCCTATCCGTTGGGCTACAGGCGCATAATTTCAGAAAGAACAAACTCCTTGTCTTCAACTTTAAGCTGCTGCACAGAAAAACGCTTAAAACTTTTTGCGCCCTTCTTAGCTAAAATATCCTGCATATAATTCAGGCAACGGTAATTGCCTGCTCCGCTGCCAAAAGTCGTAAATAAAATTATTTCTTTGCCCTCTAACCCCGAACACTTATCCAAATAGGTATTTATCGCGGGAGCAGGGCCAAAGGCCCATACCGGAGAGCCAAAACAAACCAAGTCGTAACCTGCGAGATTAAAATTTACCTCTTTTATCTTGGCCCGTTTGTGATTAAAGCCCCGGGCGCACTGCCCTAAAAATTTGTTTGATTCATCCAGGCTTTCTAACTGAAAAATATCCGCTTCGCCATTTTGCTTAAGACGCTCTGCCAGAATTTGGCCTACTTTTTTAGTATTTTCGCTATAAGAATAATAGATAACCGCGCTCTTCATAAATACCTCAAAATAAGCTTAACTGCTGCTCGTTTTTTTCCGGCTTTTCATCTTCGAATATGGAAATTATCCCATATTCTCCGTCGTATCCGGCTTTAATGCTTACCTTTCCCTCGCGCACGCGGATTACTCCTTCAGCAATCCTCGGCGGCAGGCCTTTAAGCAGTTCTTCTTTTGACGCCCTCAAAAGGATTTCAAACTCCGTGCCGAATTTAGCCACGACACTGCGGTAATCCCTTTCTACCGAGACCGAAGTTTTGCCTACGCCTTTTGCTTCGGCAATTATCTCATCTAGGGGAATCAGATTCTTAAAAGGAATGGCATTTGCCGGAGTAAAGCCCTCCTGGCGGTCAGCTAATTGGGCTAGGCGGTTCATGACTCCCACGGTTACGGGCTTGCCGCATTTAGGGCATTTGCCGTTATGTGCTTTTGTTTCTTGCGGCGACCACCTTAAATCGCAGAGCCGGTGGCCGTCAAAATGGTATTTGCCCTCTTCGGGAAAGAACTCAACAGTATACAGAAATCTTTTCTTATCTTTGGCCTTGAGTACATCCCGTATAGTTTTGTAATCCAACTGGCAATCAAAAACATTCGCCTCCCTGCCTATTTTCGCCGGAGAATGCGAATCCGAATTTGAAATCAAAGTATATTTATCCAACGCCGAAAGCCTCCAGTTCATCCCAGGATCCGAAGAAAGGCCTGTCTCTAGGGCAAAGATTTTAGGAGTCTGCTCTTCAAAGCAATCCTGTATCCGGTCAAAACCGGACATCGAGCCAAAGAGAGAAAACCAGGGCGTCCAGATATGCCCGGGGACCAGCATGCAATTCTCGTCAATTCCAAAGACAATCCTGGCAATTTCCGCGGCATCTAACCCTAAAATCGGCCGGCCGTCTGAGGCCAGGTTTCCGTAACGGCTTAAAGTTTCATTTATTTTATCCGTAGTTTTAAAAGAAGGGCTAAATACCATATTGTGTATGCGGTAGGTTTTGCCTTTCTTGGAATATATGCTGCTAATCTCCGTAGTTAAAATAAAATATACGCCCTGATACTTAAATAAGCCGTTGCCTAAATCCTCCAAATGGTGCTTTAATTCCTCAAGCCAGAGATGGTGCGTAAAGTCTCCGGTGCCCATTAAGGTAATGCCTTTTAGTTTTGCCCACTCTGCAAGGTGCTTAATATCCATTTCTTTGGATGTGGCGCGCGAATATTTGGAATGGATATGAAAATCAGCTATGAATTCCATTTATCTCCCTTAATGTCTGCGTGACATTTCCCCAATGCGTCCCCTGCCAATAGATACGCTGGCACTTAGGGCAGGCAAGAAATTCCTGTTGCGTCTTAAATACATAATCAGGGACCTTGTCTTTCACTTTTTCTTTTTCAATACTCGTTAATTCTTCGTTGCAGATAATACAGCGGGTAAACATCTTATCTGCATCGGGCCTAATCTTAAAGATACTTGAAATTTCAGCTATCTGCTCTTTAAGCTTCTCTGCCTTGAGCACGGCAATTTTCAGGCCCCTGCCTTGCGGCAAGCGTTGGTTGCGGGTTAAAATAATCCGCCCCTCTCTTAAGGCTTGAATCACAAGCGAGCTCTTATTATCCTCCTTAAAATATGCGGCGTCAAACCCTAAGATCCTCAACCACTTACACAATCTGCCCAGCTCCCTGGTGAGAAGAAGCTTCATATGCTATCTGCCCCTGACAAATGGTGTACTCCACCATGCCCTTTAATCTTTGGCCTAAAAAGGCGCAGTTTTTGGATTTGGAGGCCAGCGCTCTTTTCTCTACCAGCCATTCTTTATCAGGAGAAACAATAATTAAATCCGCGCTCAAGCCTTTGCCTAAAAGCCCTTTATTTATCCCTAAAATCCGGCTGGGGTTTAATGACAGTTTCTCAATTAGCTCTCCCCAGTTTAATAATCCACTATGTAATAATTGCGTGATACTGGCTGCTAATTCAGTTTCTAGGCCTACTACTCCGAATTCTGCGCGCTCAAATTCAATCTCTTTTTCATTTTCCGTGTGCGGGGCATGATCCGAGGAAATCGCATCTATGGCGCCAGAGGCCAGCCCTTCCCGGATTGCCTGCACATCCTCCCTGGTCCTCAAAGGAGGGTTCATCTTAAAATTGGTATCGTAGCCTAAGACCGCATCCTCGGTTAAGGAAAAATAATGCGGGCAGGTATCTGCGCTGACCTGGATACCTTTTTTCTTTGCCTTTGCGATTATCTCGACGGATTCTCTACAACTTACATGCGCGATATGTATTTTTGTGCCTGCTTTTTGCGCTAACTCGATGTCTCTTTCCACGCGCGCGTATTCTGATTCCTTAGAAATCCCTTTTAAGCCTAAGCGCGTAGAAATTATCCCTAAATTTACCGCCCCCTTGTTGGAAAATGCCTTATCTTCAGCATGGCTGATTAATAAAAGTTGCGCTTCCTTAGCCCTCTTGAGCGCCTCCAGCATTAAACCTTCTGAATCCACGGAATTACCGTCGTCAGTTATGGCAATCGCCCCTTCTTTCTTAATTTTTTTTATGTCGGTTAGTTCCTCTCCCTTCCTCGCCTTGGTTATTGTCCCGGTAACGAATACATTGGCAAGGGCGCTACCTTGAATAATCTTTTTTAGTAACCGGATATTTTCCGGGGTATCCATAGCTGGCTCGGTATTGGGCATGGCCAGAAGAGAAGTTACCCCGCCCTTTAAAGCAGCCCTGGTTGCGCTCTCAATTGTCTCCTTATCCTCTCTTCCCGGCTCCCTTAAATGCACATGCATATCCACTAAGCCGGGCAAAACAATTTTCCCCGTGGCATCAACTTGCCTGTCTGCTTTGGTATTTATCGGCGCGCATATTTCCTGGATTATGCCCTCCTGAATCAAAATATCACAAATCTTATCCAGGCTATTTCCCGGGTCAATTACCCTGCCATTTTTAATCAGTATCTTCATGTTTGATATTTTCGTTAGCCTGAGAAACTAAAAATAAGACTGCCATCCTTATGGCAATCCCGTTTGTAACCTGCTCCAGTATCACGGAATTCTCCCCGTCTGCAACGTCGCTGGCAATCTCAATTCCCCTGTTTATCGGCCCCGGATGCATCACGATAATGCCCTTTTTGGCTTTTGAAAGCCTTTCTTTGGTGATCCCGTAGGTCTTAAAATACTCCAATTGTTTTGGAAAGGCATTTTGCTCATCCCGCTCAAATTGCATCCTTAAGACATTTACCGCGTCGGATTTTTTTAGCGCCTCATCAATATCATGCGTTACTCTCGCTCCCATCTCTTCAATCGCCGGCGGGATAAGTATTTTCGGCGCGCAGACCGTAACTTTTGCCCCTAATTTTACCAGGCCCCAGATATTTGAGCGCGCCACGCGCGAATGCGCGATATCGCCTACGATGCTGACATTCAGGCCCTCAATGCCTCCCAGTTTTTCTTTTAAGGTAAAAATATCCAGGAGCGCCTGTGTAGGGTGCTCGTGCCATCCGTCTCCGGCATTGACCACGCTAGCCTTTACGTGCCGAGCCAGCATTGCCGCTGCTCCGGAATAATTATTGCGCATCACGATAATATCTATCTTCAGGGCTTCAATGTTCCTGCCCGTATCAATTAAGGTCTCGCCTTTTCTCACGCTGGAAGACTCCGCCGCGATATTAATTACGTCCGCAGAGAGCCTTTTTGCGGCAATTTCAAAGGAGACGCGCGTGCGGGTAGACGGCTCATAAAACAAATTGACCACGGTTTTACCGCGTAGCGCCGGAACCTTCTTAATCTCTCTTGTGGTAACCTCTTTAAAGGATTCGGCGGTTTGTAAGATAAATTCAATCTCTTCCCGGCTTAACTCTTCCAAGCCCAATAAATCTTTTCTTAGCCACTGCATAAATTATCCTTTTTCCACAATCACGACTTCATCCTTGCCGTCAGTTTCTTCAAGGCGCACTTCCACAGTTTCATTCTGGGCAGTAGGGATGTTTTTGCCGGCAAAATCCGCCCGGATAGGCAGCTCTCTGTGGCCACGGTCCACTAATACCGCAAGTTGTATGGATTTGGGCCGGCCCAGGTCCATAAGGGCATCCATGGCAGAACGCACGGTCCTTCCTGTATAGAGCACATCATCCACTAAAACTACGTTTTTATCCTCAATATCAAAATCGATTTCGGTTTTATGCACCACAGGCGATGAAGAAGCTAAGGTTAAATCATCGCGATAAAGGGTAATATCCAAAATCCCTACCGCAACAGGCTCTCCTTCAATCTTTTCAATGCACTGCGCCAGCCTCTTGGCAAGGTACGCCCCGCGGTTCCTGATCCCGATGAGGCAAAGCTGCTCTGTGCCTTTGTTCTTCTCCAGGATTTCATGCGCAATGCGCATCAGGGTCCTTGTAACCGCGTCTTTATCCAGAATCTTTGCTTTTTCTTTCATAAGTGAGCACATAAGTTATGGCCTCAATAAAAAAAATACCCTTGGCTATTTTGCCAAGGGTTCCGTTATGTGCATAATATTAAGCTTCATTTTTACCCCCTTGCCAGCCTCTCATGAGCTGGGCTTAAAGGTTGATTAACTATAACACCCAAATCAGCCTTTGTCAAGATTCTTCTTTTCTTTTTCCTGCTTTTCAGCGATGATTTTCTGCGCTATTTCCCGCGGCACCTGCACGTATTTGTCAAATTCCATAGTGGCAGATGCCCTGCCGCTGGTTAAAGAACGGAAGGTCGTGGCATAACCGAACATCTCTGCCAGGGGTGCCTCTGCTTGTATGATCTTCTGTTTTCCTTTGGCGTCTATATTTAAGATTTTCCCCCGGCAGGAGCAGATATAACCTACAACTCCATTTACATGCTCTTCCGGCGTAGTCACCTGTAAGGACATAGAGGGTTCAAGGAGAAAGGGCTCTGCTTTTAAAAAGGCTTCTTTAAAAGCTATGCTCGCGGCAATTTTAAATGCCAATTCTGACGAATCCACTTCATGAAAAGAGCCGTCCACCAGGCTTACCTGTACATCAACTACCGGATAGCCTGCATAAACCCCTTTTTGCATAGCCTCAATAATCCCTTTTTCAACAGAAGGGATAAAAGATTTGGGTATGGCGCCGCCTTTTATACTGTCAACAAATTTAAAACCCTCTCCGGCGCTTACAGGCGCAAGCTCTAACATAACGTGGCCATATTGGCCGCGTCCGCCGGTCTGCCTGATGTATTTTCCTTCTGCCTCCGAGGATTTCTGGATGGTCTCGCGGAAAGCAACTTTTGGCTGGCCGACAATTGCTTCCACCCCAAACTCTACCTTGAGCCTGTCTACGATTATCTCTAAATGCAGCTCACCCATGCCCATCAACACGGTTTCTTTTGTCTCCTCATCAGAAACCACGGCAAAAGTAGGGTCTTCTTCTGCTAAGCGCGAAAGCGCCTTTCCTAATTTATCCTGGTCGCTGCGCGCTTTAGGCGCAATGCTTAAAGAAACTACCGGAGTAGGGAATTGTATTGCCTCTAATAAAATGGGTTTTTTTGGCTCACAGAGGGTATCGCCGGTTACTGTGTGAGTCAACCCTATCACTGCCACGATTTCTCCGGCAAAGGCATAGTCAATATTCTCCTTCTGGTTAGCGTGCATCTGCACGATCCTTCCGATGCGCTCTTTTTTGTTTTTGGTGGCATTAAGTATATAGGTACCGGTCTCAAGGATCCCGGAATAAACCCTGATATAAACGAGCTTACCCATATGCGGGTCTGCCTGCACTTTAAAAGCCAGCGCAGCCAAAGGCTCATTGGTGTCGGGCTTGCGCGTAAGATTAGTTTCGGGCTCACCAGGATCATGGCCATTCACTGCCGGAAGGTCAAGCGGAGAAGGCAGGTAAAGTACGACCGCATCAAGGAGCTTCTGAATCCCTTTATTCTTAAAAGCTGCTCCGCAAAAAACCGGGACAAGCTTATTGGCAATGGTGCTACGCCGGATAACCGTAACAAGCTCTTCTTTGGTAATAGAGCTTTGCGCCTCTAAATATTTTTTGGTCAGGCTCTCATCCTGCGTTGAAACTCGCTCAATTAATGTATGCCTGTATTGGGCTGCCAGCTCTTTGTATTCATCGGGGATTTCTTCGCTTTGAAATTCTCTGCCTTGCGTTTCCTCATTATATATATAAGCCTTCATCTCCAGTAGATCAATTATACCTTGAAAATTATCTTCGCTGCCCATGGGCAACACCATTGCCACGGCATTAGCCCCTAATATTTCTTCAATGCTTTTTAATACTGTGAAAAAATCCGCTCCGGCGCGGTCCATCTTATTGATAAAAGCCACCTTCGGCACGTTGTATTTATTTGACTGGTGCCATACTGTCTCTGACTGCGGCTCCACCCCTCCCACTGCGCAAAAAACCGCCACTGCGCCATCGAGCACCCTTAAACTCCTTTCTACCTCCACTGTAAAATCCACATGGCCGGGGGTATCAATGACGTTTATGCGGTGCTCGTCCCAAAAACAGGTAGTGGCTGCGGCAGTAATGGTAATCCCGCGCTCCTGCTCCTGTTTCATCCAGTCCATCTGGGCTTTTCCGTCGTGCACTTCCCCTATCTTATGGGAGCGGCCGGTGTAAAATAAAATGCGCTCGGTAAGGGTAGTCTTTCCGGCATCAATATGGGCCATAATCCCGATATTACGCGTCTTTTCTAAACTGAAGCGCGGGGCAGGCTTGGGTTTTTCCTCTTTCTTCTTTTCTGCCTTTTTTTCGGGCTTTTCTTTTATTTTCTCTTCGTCAACTTGAGGCTCAATAACCGCTTCTTCCTGAGGCGCTTCCTCCTCCTTCGCCTCTTCCTGCACTATTTCTTTCTCCTCTTCTTCTTTTCCTTGCGTTAAAATTTCTTCAACCGGCTTTGGCTCTTCTTTCTGGACAATGGGCCCTCCCAAAGAAAGCCGCTTCTTTAGCTGGGTAATCTCTTCTGCAAATATCCTTAGCTTTTCTTCCTTGGCCTCCAATTCTTTTTCTAAATCCGTGTACTCTTCATTTAGTTTATTGAAGTCTGTCTTGGGTACCCATTCGCTGACTTCATCTTTCTTTTTGAATTCCTGAATGGTATTTAGATGCGCCTTTAAGTCCTTTGCCGCCTTTTCCAATTTGTGCTTCTGGGCTTCTATCTGGTCGGATCTCTCCTTGAACTCCTTATCTATTGCGGCGAGCTTAGCCTTTAAATCCTGCAGTTCCTTATTCAGGAAGACATTCTTGGCAAATTCATCATGAAGTTCATTTTCCTTTTCCAGGAATTTATTCCTTAAATCCAGGTTCTCATCTTTAACCTTATTTAACATCTCCTCCGACTTTGCCACCCAATCTTGCCTGCGAGAGATCTCTTCCTGTAATTGGGCATCCTTAGCAATAGCGGCGTCAAACTTTTCTTTAGAATTCGCATATTCCCGCCTTAATTTATCTAATTCTGCCTCAAGGTATAGAACCTGCTCTTCTAGCTTACTGGTTTTCTGTTGATTAAAGTCCGTAGCCGCTTCCTTGCGCTTGGGTTTTTTTGCACCGCCGGAAGCCGAACCCACCATCCCAATCGCCGCATATACGACAAGAAGCAAACCCAAAACCAGCATTATCTGA
This sequence comes from Candidatus Omnitrophota bacterium, assembly GCA_040754615.1. Classification (GTDB taxonomy): domain Bacteria; phylum Omnitrophota; class Gorgyraeia; order Gygaellales; family Profunditerraquicolaceae; genus JBFMBZ01. The sequence continues at coordinate 24,171 of JBFMBZ010000067.1, forward strand.
AAGATTATATACATTTATTTATCGCTCTTATGTAATTTCATAAGCCGCGCTTTTATTTTTGCCTCAAAGCCTATATCCGTAGGCTCATAATAGCGCACTCTTTTTCTGGTATATTTCTGTTTTACAAAATGGCCCGGATAATCATGGGCGTATTTATAACCCTTACCATGGCCTAATTTTTCCGCTCCCTGGTAAGATGCATCCTTGAGGTGGTCAGGGACCTCCTGCACTTTTTCGCTTTCAATATCCTGATATGCCCTGTCAATAGCCAGGTAGCTGGCATTGGATTTTGGCGCACAGGAAACATAAATTACCGCCTGGGCTAAGGGGATGCGCGCCTCCGGCATGCCTACGAATTCTGAAATTTGTAATGCCGCATTGGCCAATACCAGCGCCAGGGGGTCGGCGTTGCCTACATCCTCAGCAGCTAAGATACAAATCCTGCGGGCGATAAAA